>JAFZAL010000228.1 GCA_017557195.1 Thermoguttaceae bacterium
AGACAACAACAAAATAAAATATCGACAAATACTCTTTTCTTTCCCTCCCTCACGCCAGGCGTGAGGGAGGGAAAGAAAAGAACGGACTCGATTGGGGGGGATAGCGCGTTTCGCTGCCCGTAGACTAAAGTCGACGGTTATAGAAATGGCGTCCATTCTGGACGCGGATTACGACTGCGACGCAGCCGAAAACGCTTCCGGATCGCGGATAAAATCCGCCAAAACAAAAAAGCGGGAGTTCCCTCCCGCTTTAGCGTTATTCTTTTCCGCTTGCGTAACTACGTTCGCTTCGCTCACGCCCACGGGTTTACACCTGTGGCTCGCCTATTATTTTCGCTTACGCAGGAATAATACGACAACGCCAAGAGCTAATAGCGCCCACGTCGACGGTTCCGGAACCGCGTTGCGGTCAATGGAGAATCTGACGATATTGTTGGTATCTCCAGCAAGAGCCAGACTAAAGTAATCCGGAAGCGTTTGCCCGTTCAGTATTCGATCAATAATAGTTTCATCGAATTCTTCGCCGCTTGTCGCAGTAAGAATATCGTACGATGAACCCCACGGAATATCGTCAGTCAGCGTAAAGGAAATTGTACCGTTAGCCAAATCAAATGAATTGGCGGTCAAGGTGTCAATACCGGTTTCATCCATTTCAATCAACAGCGTCCCACCGTCAAGCGTGAAATCTTCGGTAGTTTCAACGTGCCCGACGGAATTGCCCGGCGAAAACGTTGCGCCTGAACCAACTTTAACGGCAGCTTCCATGTAGCCTTTTACGTCTACGCGTCCAGAGGAAACAATAAAGCTATCAGCGCTCACTGAACCATTTGCAGCTGTATAGATTTGAAAAGCCTCGGCAGCTGTGGCGTTTACTGTAATAGTTGTTGCTGTAATTGACCCGATAAACCGTTTTACGTCGTCAGCGGTCAAATTATTAATCGTCAGATTATTAGTTCCTGCGTCCAAAGTTACTGGATTGCTTTCACTTCCGCCGGAAAGATTATTAAGCGTACTGTTAGTTCCAAGAACAAGCTTTCCAGATTCTATAGTTGTTGAACCTGTATATTGGGGAGCCTGCGACAGCGTCAGCGTTCCAGAACCTTTTTTAACTAAATCAGCAGTTCCAGCTATAGTACAAGGAACTTCCAAATCGGTAGACGAATTGTACTTGAATTCATTCCCGATCGTTAACTTTCCAGTCATGTTTTGCATTTCGCCATCCAAGTATTCCAAAGAATTAAATGATTGTTCAAAGCCTCTCCAATCAACGATGCCATTAACAACCTTAATTTTTCCACTATCGGCGTTAAGTAAATTAGACTGTACTTCTAAAGACAGTTTACCAGCTTGAGTGGTCGTACCGACTATAAAAGTACCTGTGAAATTTCGAGCGTGAAAAGAATTATTAATAGCCAAAAATCCACTTCCAATAAGCGTAAGCGCACCAGATCCGGAAATACTTTTAAGTCTATTCCAACCGACTGAAGAAATAAATGTTGAATTTCCCTGAATAGTTACGCTGCTTGCTGGAATATTGCCTTGAAAGGCAGCATTCAACGTTGCATTATTGATAGTTAAAGAACCTGTACCTATACTGCCTGACGTATTTGCAACAAGCGTTCCGCCGGAAATAGTAGTTGTACCCCTATAAATATTGTTAGAGTTGGTAATCGTCATTGTACCAGCGCCAGTTTTAACAATATTGCCCCTATTATTACCTTCATCAAAAATACGAACAGACGATTCCAAAGTTGCATTTTCAGCAACATCAAAGGTAATTGTATAATTAGTAAGATTAAAACCAGAGTTTGTATTAATTCCATCCATTGTACTTTGGCTAAATTTGGCATTACAATTACTGTCAACTGTTAAAGTGCAATTTTGTCGCACCCATGTGTTTCGTCCAATAATGACTTCTCCATTGCCATGAAAATGCAGTAAATCACTAGTACCGCATAACATCATATTGCCAGAATCAGTAATTGTGCTATTATAAACACAACTATTATCAACAACACAGTCATTATAAATATCAAAACCTGACAAGCATTTACTAATTGAGCACAAACTTGTACCTTGATATATTATTTTTAAAGTGCCGTCTCCTTTAACTACAATGGCATTATTACCGGGATTAATTAACCCGCTCTGTTCAAAAGTTGCGCCGTTACTAAGAGTAATTGTGGGTGTGGAATTGATTGTGAGATCGCCGGTATGATTGTAAACGTGATCATTTTTATCAAGCGTAATTCCGGTTGAACCATCAATAGACCATGCTGCAGTCAAATCGGCAGTTCCAGCATCATAATCAGCCAGAACAGACGATACGCAAAAGAACGCTGCGAAGAACGCAACAGCAAAAAAAGCAAGAAAAACCGAAACAGAAAATCTGCGTGTTAAAATGCGGGGGGGGGGAGGAATGAACAGTCTTTAGAATTGAGCATTATTTTACTCCTTCGATTAAGTAAAACTGGTAAACGGTTATTGAAACGACTTTTGCGGCGGTACGCCCTGGCGCAAAATGAAATATCGCTAATTATATTAATATCATTATACACTCAAATCGGCAATCGAAAAGCGGTAAATGGGAAAATTTTTGAAAAAAAGTGAAAAATTTTGAAAAAATGGGGGAATTAGGCGGTAGGTACGGGCGCGGGGGTGAGAGACGCACGCGAAAAACTCCGCATCTCCGCGCCTCCGCGTGAGATTTTTCTTCGGCGGTTTACGCACCACGGCTCGCCTAGTTTTTTAAAACTTTGCGGACTTTGCGAACTTTGCGTGAGGCTTCTTCGGCGGGCGAAACGCCCGCGAACCGGGCTCATCCGTGTGCGTGAGCGGTTCAAAGCGTAACTACGTTCGCTGCGCGAACTCCGTTACCGCCTTCCATTCTCGCTATACTCTCTGTTGAAATCAAGCAGTTCTTTTTTACGCCGCTTGAAATCCTCGGGGGTAAAATTTTCGAGGTTCAGGCGGACGCGGTCTTCGTCCTGCAGGTTTTGAAACACGCTGTTGAGTCTTTGGCAGATATCCTCTTCGCGTTTCTTCCCTTCTCCGAAATGACCGTACATAGTCGGCGGAATCTTTTTTTCGGGATTAAAAACGAACGCCAGAGCCAACGCGATATCCGTTCGGTGCAGTCCTTGCGCGCAGGCGATATAAAAATTGGCGTTGTTAATCAGATTGATCATTTCCGGCAGATTATCGATAATCAGACGCACGTCCGTTTGCGCTTTATCGATTGGAAAATGAAAATACTGCAAGCCGCTATGTCTGCAAAAATCCCCAAATCGGTCGGAATGGTCGGCTGTCCGTAAATCCAGAATGGTCGTTATTCCCAGCGACGGCATTCTTGCCAGAAACTTTTTATTCGACTTTTTAGACAGACTTTCCCCCCGCACGCCGTTTTCTGAAACTTTACGGAGGTTCGGAATCCCGAGACTAAACAGTTCGTCAAAATTAATAGGCGACATCTGGGTTATACTCCTTCTTTCGGAGTGCGGCGGCTTGCCGCCGCTTTCGTTACTTTGCGTTCTTTGCGTTCTTTGCGGCTTAAAATTCTTTTGCGGCAGGGGACTGCCGCGAGCCGGCTCATCCGTGTGCGTGAGCGGTTCAAACGTTTCGGTTCGCCTTCGGCGAACTGCGTAATTCCGCTCACTGCGTTCGCTTCATTACCGCCTTCCATTTCTTCGCGAGTTCCTCCGCATCTCCGCGCCTCCGCGTGAGATTTTCCGGGGGCTTACGCACCCCGGCTCGCCTAACGTCGGACTCAACCGTAGTATTCCTGTAAACTGGTAACGTCGAACTGGGAGCCGTGTTCTTTCATGTAGGAAATCGCCTGGGTGTAGGCGTTGGCGGCGCGGATGGTTGTTACCAGCGGGATGGAGTAACGAATCGCGCCGGCGCGGATGCTGACTTCGTCTCGCGTCGGGCGTTTGCTGGACGGGCTGTTGATAATCAGCTGAACCGTGCCGTCGATCATGCGGTCGATGATGTTGGGGCGGCCCTCGGAGACTTTCTGAATCAGCTCACATTCAATTCCCCACGACTGCAGCAGGTTGGCGGTGCCGCGGGTGGCGATAATCTTGAATCCCATATCCACAAACTTCCGGGCGACGTCTTGCAGATGGGCTTTGTCGTCGTCTTTAACGGAAATGAACACGGAACCCTCGGTCGGGATTTTGCTGCCGGCGCCCATTTGCGACTTGGCAAACGCGGCGGCGAAGGAATGGTCGATGCCCATGACCTCGCCGGTCGATTTCATTTCCGGACCGAGAACGGCGTCGACGCCCGGGAACCGGTTGAACGGGAAGACGGCTTCCTTCACGCCGACGTGCGAGAACTTCGGGAATTCCAGGCAGTTGAGCTCTTTGAGCGTATAGCCCATCATGACCTTGGTCGCGACGTTCGCCAGTTTGACGCCTGTTACTTTGGAGACGAACGGGACGGTTCGGCTGGCGCGCGGGTTGACTTCCAGCACGTAAACGGTACTGTTGTTTTTGACCGCGTACTGAACGTTCATCAAGCCCTTGACGTTGAGTTCCAGCGCCATGCGGCGGGTGGAGTCTTTGAGTTCCTCGATAACTTCCGGGGTAAGCGTTTGCGGCGGAATCGAGCAGGCAGAGTCTCCGGAGTGAATGCCTGCCTCTTCGATGTGTTCCATAATGCCGGCGATGTAAACGTCGGTACCGTCACAGACGCAGTCGACGTCAACTTCAATGGCGTCTGACAGGAACCGGTCGATAAGAATCGGGCGCTCCTCGTTAATCTGGACGTCTGCCTTGGTCGCATAGACGAGCAGTTCAGACCAGTAGTTTCGCAAGTCGGCTTCTGAATAGACGATTTCCATTTTCGCGCCGCCGAGTACGAAGCTGGGACGCATTAAAACCGGATAGCCGATCTTTTCCGCCTTGACGATAGCGTCGTTGAGTTCGTACGCCGTCGTATTGGGCGTTTGACGAATGTTGAGCTTCTGCAGCATCGCGGAGAAGAGCTTGCGGTCTTCGGCGGCGTCGATGGACTTGACGCTCGTTCCCAGCACCGGGACGCCGACTTCGACCAGCTTGTTGGCGATGTTGAGCGGGGTCTGACCGCCGAACTGAAGAATGACTCCAATCGGCTTTTCCCGGCGCACGACGCCCAAAACGTCTTCGACCGTCAGCGGTTCAAAGTACAGACGGTCTGACGTGTCGAAGTCCGTCGAGACGGTTTCCGGGTTGCAGTTCATCATGATAGCCTGATAGCCCAGCTCCTTGACGGCGAACGCAGCGTGACAGCAACAGTAGTCGAATTCGATGCCCTGTCCGATTCGGTTGGGGCCGCCGCCGAGAATGAGGACTTTCGGCGTTTCGGACGTTCGCGTTTCGTCTTCGCCCTCGTAGGTGGTGTAGTAGTACGGTGTAACAGCTTCGTGTTCGCAGGCGCATGTGTCGACCAGTTTGCAGACGGCGTCGATGCCCTGATCCAGACGGCGGCGTCGAACGTCTTCTTCCGAAACGCCGAAAATTTCCGCCAGGCGGTTGTCGGAGAAGCCCATCTTTTTCGCTTCGAGCATTTCCGGCGCCGACAGCTCTTCAAAGTTGAGCGTCTGCAAATGCTTGTCTTTGTCCATAATGAGCTTGACGTTTTCCAGCCACCAGCGATCCATCTTGGTAATGTCGAAAATCTCGTCGATGGAAATTCCCTCGTAGATGGCGCGGCAGATGGCAAAGAACTGCTCTCGCGTCGGCGTGGACATCTTGCGAATCAGCTCGTCTCGCGTGACAGGCTTGTCCAAATCCGCCTTGTTGACCAGAGCGTACCGCTTCGTTTCCATGGATCGGACGCCTTTCTGCAGCGCTTCGCAGTAGGTGCGGCCGATTGCCATGACTTCGCCAACGGACTTCATGGAAATGGTCAGCGTCTCGTTTCCGCCGGGGAACTTTTCAAACGCGAAACGCGGAATCTTGATAACGACATAGTCGATTGTCGGCTCGAAACAGGCGGACGTCGTTTTGGTGATGTCGTTTTTCAGCTCGTCGAGCGTGTATCCGATAGCGACTTTAACGGCGATTTTCGCAATCGGGAACCCGGTCGCCTTGGACGCCAGCGCGGACGAACGGCTCACGCGCGGGTTGAGTTCAATGGCAACCATTCGTCCGGTGTCTGGATGCTGAGCGAACTGCAAGTTGCAGCCGGCAGCGCGAAGCCCAATCGCCTCGACGATTTTTTTGCTGTCTTCGACCAGTTTGGCGTACTCGCGGTCGGTCAGAGTTTGAACCGGGGCGACGGTAATCGAGTCTCCGGTGTGAACGCCCATCGGGTCCTGGTTTTCAATCGAACAGACGACGACGCAGTTGCCGGCGCTGTCTCGCATGAGTTCCATTTCCAGCTCTTTCCAGCCTAAAAGGGACTCTTCAATCAGAATTTCATGAACCATGGACGCATCCAAGCCGCCTTTGGCGACGTTCATGAACTCTTCGCGGTTGTACGCTACGCCGCCGCCGGTTCCGCCCAGGGTGAACGCCGGTCGAATAATGCACGGCAATCCGACGTATTCCAGCGCCTTGAGAGCTTCGTCCATGTTGTGCGCCAAGTCGGAGCGCGGCAGGTCGACGCCAGCCGCCGCAACCGTTGCGCGGAAATCTTCGCGGTCTTCCGCATGGTGAATGACTTCCGCGTTCGCGCCGAGCATTTCAATTCCCAACTCGTCCAAAACGCCCATTTCCGCGACCTTGAACCCGAGGTTAAGCCCCGTCTGACCGCCCAGCGTGGGCAGAATGGCGTCTGGACGTTCTTTACGCAAAATAGCCGCTAACATTTCGGGGGTTAGCGGCTCAATATATGTGTGGTCTGCCATAACGGGGTCGGTCATAATCGTTGCCGGATTGGAGTTGACAAGAACGACCTCGTATCCTTCTTCTTTTAACGCCTTACAGGCTTGAACTCCTGAATAATCGAATTCGCACGCCTGACCGATTACAATAGGTCCAGCGCCAATAATACAAATCTTTTTAATGTCTGTTCGTTTGGGCATGATATTTGGTAGTTAGGAGTTAGGAATGAGGAGTGAGGAGCTATTACAGCGTCCTCGACTCACTTTTGTATAATTATAGCAAAGAGAAAGATTCTTTCAAGGACGGGGAGCGGGAGAATTGGGAATAAGAAATACGGAGGGTCGACGTCCTCGTCGACCGCAGGCGTCCTCGCCTGCATTCGCCGTTAGGCGAAAAAAGAATAACGATAGAAGGGTGAAATTCCCTATTGCGTAGTCGAAAACGCCCCCTGGATGGCGCCTGTCTCGGGCGCCTTTTGTGAATTACTAAAAAACTAATTTTTAGCCGAAAACCTTCTCGGATCGCGAGCGAAGCTCGCTTTTTTTCTTGACGGCGGAGCCGTCAAGATGGCGCCCGAGACAGGCGCCATCCAGAGAAGGATTCCGTTTTCGTCTCTTTATTGTGCACACTTCTCAGCGTTTTTTCGCCTAACGGCGAATGCGTAATTCCGCTCCCGTTGGTCGCTTCATTACCGCCTTTCATTAATCATTCATAAATGAACTTCACGCTGACTTTGCCGGGGGTTACGGCTTTCGCTCTGAACCAGTACGCGCCCAGGGACACCGAGAATTCCTTCTTGAACGTCTGTCCTGGCTCGACGATGGTCTGATTGCAGTCAATCCAGAGTTCCTTATCCGTCGCGTTGGCTTGAATCGTAATTGCCATCGGTTTGTCGCCGTGGTTGACGATTTCCACCGATTTCTTATCGTAGCCAGTTGCGAGAATCGGGTCGGAGACGTCGCCGGATTTGACGTCCGACTCTTTCCAGACGTATCCGAATCCGCGGGGTTTGCCCAGCGTCCATAAATCGTCGACTGCGCCCGCCCAAACGGAAGCATAACCGTCTTCTGAACGGATAATATGGCTGTTGAATTCCGGCGCTACGGAGGCGTCAATGCCGCCTAAAACGAGCAAACCGCGCCATGAGCAGTAGTCGTTAATAACGTACCCGTGCGAGGCGATCGGGCGAATCTTGGGAACCGACCCGGCGTTGGCGGCGGGCAGTTCGTAAAACGTCCCGGCGCAGCTGAACAGGTCGCGTTCCGTTGCAACCTCTCTGTCCAGACGCAGGAAAATCCCGTCTTTGCTCTGGCTGGCGCCGGATTTCTGAACCGGCAGACGATATCGCTTGCCGTTAAAGGTCAGAAGAACGGACAGGTCGTCGATTTTGAACAGCGATTCCGGAATCGCCTCGACAGCCGCCTGACTTTCGACTTTCTCGATTCGCGCCTGTTCGTTGTCCGTCTCGTGAGTCAACGAGCCGTCAACGTTGAGATGGTAAAGCCGTTTGGGCTGTTTGACGCCGTCGATGACCGGTTCCGGGACAACGCAAAGCCAGCCGCCGTTGGTCGTGCTCCACAGCGTAGACGGCGTCCAGGACGTGCTGGCTTCAGTCGCCAAGCCGTTGAAAATGGGCGACGACGCGACAGAACGGTCGTCTTTGTTTCTGTACTGAAATTCGACGGTTGCGTTCTCCAGATCGACGTCTGAAACGACGCGAATCCATTGAGCTGCCGGCGCGTCAGAGAAGTCAACAAACGCTGTTTGTGTAACAGAAACCGTCTTCCACTCTTCCCAGACGCCCGTTCCGTCTTTGTCGATTTCAAAGGCGATTTTTGCCGGGTTTTCTATAAACGCAGAGTGTTTATAATTTCCTTCTCCGTCGATTTCGCTAGACCACGCTGATGGCGTGTCGACAGCAATCCAGGCGCACTTGTAGTCGAATCCGGCAAACAGATACGGGTCGGACGGGAGGCCCGCCTTGACCGGTTCTTCTTTCCATACGGCTCCGCGGCCTAACGCTGGACCGAATTTTGTAATCTGCGCCGGGTCGATAAACCAGAGGTTGGAGTTCGACTGCCCCGGGGCTTTGAGGTTCCCTTTGAACGGGGAATTGTTGAGGAACTCGCTCTTGGCGGAATCGTCGCAGCCGCAGACGATTTTCCCGTTCCAGAAGCAGAAGTCCCCGACGACTTTCAAGTACGACGACAGCGGCTTGATTCCCGCGGACGCGTTCCGTTTAAACGTTTTGGGGAAGTTCCAGAACATGCCGTGCATCGTCATGAGCAAGCCGCCGTCCGGAAGAACGGATTTCCCGTTGTCGGCGACTTCGCGAATCCGAGGCCATTCAGTATTCCAGCCGTGCGCCCCGTCGTAGCAGTGCGACGCCTTGGGAAGCCGGTACGCCGTCCACGTTCCGCCGTCGAGAAGCATGAGAATAACGGAGCGGTCGTCCCAGCCGACTGACCAAATCGGGTCGGTTTCCGGGTTGTCGGAACCGTAGATGCCGTTCGGCCCGGTAACTTCCGTAAACTGGTTTCGGCGAACGAGCGTCCAGTTGTCTTTGCCCGTTCCCTTGCCGTCCCACGATCCCAGCGCGCCAGACGGCGTCGTCGGATCAATTCGCGCCTGCGAGGACTGTTCCCCGTTGTTGGCGTAGACGACAACGCCCTGTCCGGAATAGAAACCCTTGCCGTGATAGCCGGGCAGGATGTCGACGTAGCCCTCGCGCTTGCGGTTGGCGTCCTGATAGAGTTCCGTAACAGCCAGCGTGTTGACGTCGACTTCGTACATACCCTCTTCCATGGTCGCGAAATAGACTTTGCCGGACGGGTCAGTCAGATGTCGGGCGTTGCCGGTCAGCCGCCCCGGCATGACGTCGGACTTCACAACGCGAACGTTGCGATCGGCGTCTATAAAATACGGACCGATAATGAGCTGATTGGATTCTTTGTGAATCATGCGGTTGGCGTGCGTTCCGCCAAAGGACTCCGGACGAATCGTCCGATTGAGGTTGTCGTCAATTTCGTAGAGT
Organism: Thermoguttaceae bacterium; assembly: GCA_017557195.1. Taxonomy (GTDB): domain Bacteria; phylum Planctomycetota; class Planctomycetia; order Pirellulales; family Thermoguttaceae; genus RUG11551. The sequence continues at coordinate 9,847 of JAFZAL010000228.1, forward strand.
TTGTCTGAACTTCCGTAGGGCAGATGCGGCCCGTAGGAAATCGTCCAAAGACGTCCCGCCCACGGAACGACCGCGCCGGTTCCACATTCGCCCTCGTTATTGAACTGTGCCAGATGCGGATAAATCCCGCTGAATTCCAACGGTTTGGCGCTTCCTGCCGACGCCGTTTCCTGCGACCAGCCGACGCTCGCCGCTGCTGCGAAAGCTCCTACGGTCAAACAAAACGTTCTACGATTCATTGATTTCATATATGTCCTTTCTTTTTTAGTTGCGAGTTGCGAGTTGCGAGTTGCGAGTTGCGAGATTTTAAAATCAACGCATAACCCACGGAGCGAGTTGCGAGATTTTAAATTGAGAAAGGAGTAGAAAAATCTACTCCCTATTCCCTATTCCCTACTCCCTGCTAATTAGTCATCGGTTAATCCGCTTTCGGGCGAGCCGCCGTTACGCGTTCCCATCGCTTTATAGACGTGGACGTCCATATCTTCGTTTAAGAAGGCAACGCTGCCGTCCGCCTTTGCGGCGTTAACGCCGTCAGAGTGATCGCTTCCCATTGGGAGATAGTTAAAAGGCACGCTGTCGGCGATGCGGTCGTAATGCTCGTTAATTTTATATTTGATAACTTTGAAAGCGTACATGCCGCGGTTTTCGTTTGCGCCCAAGACCCATGGACGGACGTTTCCCGCCTGGGTGGAATACGCGCCTTTAGAGTCTTTCTGGATGTATTCGCTGACTAAAAGCGTGTTGCTTAACCCGTCTGTAACCATGCCGACCTTGACGGCTTTCATCCAGCCGAACATGCCGTTGTCTGGCAAATCCCCGTACGTTCCCCCAGAATCATTTGGCGCGACTATGTAGGGATCTCCCTTTTTATTATTGAGTTCATCCTGAGTGCGAATGACGCCGCCGACGCCGTTATACGTCCAAAGGGCGCCGTACTTGTAATAGATTGCTTCTGTGCACACAATCTCACGCTGATAGGAAGGACAGTAATACATGGGAATAACCGTTGTCAGCGCGACAGGACGCGGATTTTGATAATACATTTGCTTAGAGGAATAGCTGAAGTCAATCGTGTCGTAAAGAGTCTGTTGTTCGATATACGGAAGAATAAAAACCGTAAAACAGTGATTGAAAGCGCCTTCTTCTCTGCCTTCGGAGTATTTTCTCATTCCGTTTGCAGGAGGATACGCGTCACTGTGAGACGACGAATAAGAGATGCACGCCAGGGAAATCTGTTTGAGATTGTTGGCGCACTGCGTTTTTCGTCCCGCTTCTCTTGCCGCCTGAACAGCCGGTATAAGCAAACCAATGAGAACGGCGATAATCGCAATGACGACCAGCAGTTCTACCAGAGTGAATCCATTCTTATTATTCATGATTTTAACAAGGACGTAACGTATAGCGCTCCGATCGGGGGAACCGTTCCGACCGCGGCGCTAAAACAGGAGTTTAATTATTCCCATGTAATAATATATTCGATTCTAAAGAGAATTACAAGGGGGAACAAATGAATTTTGCAAATAATTGACAAAAATTTTATAATTTAATAATATGTTATTTTCGCTTCTGCCAGTACAACAGTCCCATCGCGCCGAGAATCAGCAGCGCCCAGGTTGACGGTTCCGGAATGGCGTTGGCGTCTACTGACGCGTAAACCGTGTTGCCATTGACAACGTTCAGATTCCAATAATAGGCGCTTTCTGGCGTCAAAAGTCCATTCCAGAAAGCGTCAGTTGCCATGTCTTCCGCAAAAGAGCTTGTCGATTGGATAATGGGAGTCGACATGCCCGGCTGAAGCGAATCGATTGGCAGATCCAGAATCGAATCGGATTCAATAACGAACGACGTGGCGGAAAGCGTATCTATTCGGGAACCTTCCTGCTCGATTAAGAGCGTTGCGCCTTTGTGGAGCGTGAAATCGCCGGTAATTTCCAGCGACCCAACCGAGTTGCCGGGCGAGAAAATCACTGTGGAATTATCGGCGTTCGGAAGACCAACTTCCAGAGCTCCGGTAAAGTATTCTTTCATATCCAGACGTCCGGAGGAAACGACCAGACGCTGGATGTCAATCGCGCCTTGAGCGGCGTTAATCAGCAACGTTCCTTGGCCGGTTTTGATGAGTTTCCCGTTACCGGACATTGGAGAATTAATCAACGCCTTCTTGCCTGCGTCAACCTGAATGTTCGTTCCTTCGGCATACGTTAAATTGATAGGGACGGATTTGTCCCAAACGGAAGACGATGTTGATCCGGTAATAACTGTTCCCTTGCCGAGGTTGATAGTCGGAATAACTGTGTTTTTTGCCCCATGAGGGTACGTAACATTGACTACCGACAGCGTCCCGTCGTCAAGCGTGAGCGTTGTATTAACTGCGTATGTTTGATAGCCGTCGTTTCCGAACTGGAGTTTACTTGTCGTTAAAGAACCCCCGTTGGTAATTGAAATAGTTCCTGTGGCAGTACTGCCGCGACCGTGCATTTCAATTCCGTTTGCTGTTACGGTCCCTCCGTTAACGTTGAGCGTACCGGGCATCGTAACGCCAGGGTAAATGTAATCGGCTGTAAGCGTTGCGCCGGAATAAACGTTGAAAGTACCGCTGCCATCGCTGCCATCGCGCCCAAGTTTAACGGTACTCGTAACTTCAATTTGTCCGTAGTTGTCGACAACGCCAGTTCCATTGGAACCAACTTGAATATCCAAACTCTTGAGGTATCCGCCTTTTTGGACGGTAATTGTTCCAGAATGTCCCGCAAGCGCTGCAAGTTTAATGTTGACGGTGGATTCAAAGCTGCCGCCGTTTTCTACGAGAATGGTTCCGTTTCCATTTGAACCAACCGTAACGCTTCCCTTCGCGGTTACGCTGCCGCCGTTTTTAACGTCAACAAGTCCTTCTCCGTAGGAACCGACAAACAGTTCTGTATTGCTTGTCAGAGAGCCGCCGTCGTAAACGGTAATCGTACCAGCCGACCCGCCGGAATGTTCCGCCAAACGAAGCAACTTGCTTGTGGTCATCGTTCCGTAAATGTTCAAATAGCCCGTTCCCCAGGAACCGACGTTGATTTCCTGACTGCCTGCGGTATAGGTAACGCCGCTGGCAATGTTGACCGTACCGACGGAATTCTTGTCAGCGTTGGTTTCTCCGCCGATGAACAGTTTCAAATTGCCAAGGTTGCCGGACGTCGCTTCTGTTTTGATGCTGCCGCTGTTGATATCCCACGTACCGTTACCTGTTTTCCCGACGAACGAAGTTCCGCCGCCGAGAATCGTCATAACGCCGGACGTCCCGCCGTTGTAATTGACGGTTGCGCCGTTGTCGACTCTCAAATATCCCAATCGAAGCCCGTTGGTATTGGAAGCGGCTTCTGTTCCGAAATTGGTTACGCCAGCCGTGGTTTCAAAGCCGGTACTGGAAATATTGCCGGAGAAATTAAGCGTTGCCGCGCCGGATTTGATCAATCGTCCGGTTTGATTCCCGCCCGTTGCCGCATTTGTATACCAGTTGCTAACAACGTTTCGCGTAAAGTTGATCTCGCCGGATTCCTGAGCCAGTTCCAGCGTCGCCCACATATTGGCGGCGGAAGACGTAATCGTAATGTCGCTTGCAGCGCTGCCGAGAGTTCCGTTTCCAGTCAGAAGAATTGCTCCTTGGCTGATGGTTGTAGCTCCCGTATAGGTATTGGCGCCGGAAAGCGTCAGGGTTGAAAGGTCTTTTTTGGTTACCGCGCCGCTGCCGGAAATAACGCCGGAGAACGTCGAATCTGAAGAGTTATTAAGCGTCAACGTCTTTCCTCCGTTATTAATCGTTCCGGAGCCGGTCAGATTGTTTAATTGCTGTGCGGCAGACATTGTAATCGCGCCGTTATTTATTACTGAAGAAGTACTGGCAATAGCGTTTGCCGCATCCAGAGCAAGCGTTCCTCCGGAAATCTCCGTTGTTAGCGTGTATGAACTAACGCCTGTCAGAGACAGTTCTCCCTTGCCTGTCTTTTTAAGACCAACTGTATCTCCAAAAATATTAGAATTGATGGTCAGCTTGGCGTTTTCGGAAACGTTAAATTCGCCGCCTGTATTTCTAAGCAATACTCGACTGGCGTCGATACTGTTTCTGGTATCGCCGGTTACGTATATAACGTTGTCAAGGATAAAGTTGCCGTAAGTGGTTGCTCCAGAGCCTGTAGCTGTCATTTTGCCATAATTCATATAGACAGGGTAGGGAATAGTCATGTGACTGTCGCTTTTGCTGTTGTTGACCGTTCCGCCGTTTAATAAATTAAGCTCGCCAGTTCTGTAGGAGTAATTTATGATAGCGCCAGCGCCGTCAAGAATAGCGCTTGCTCCATCGACGGTAACAATATTGTTGCTGAGGAAAGATCCCCCGCTTCCAGTAAAATTCAGCGACAATGTCCCATCTTTAATATAGACGTTTCCAACCAAAACGCGTTTACCATCAACTTTCAGCGTTCCAGCGCCGGTTTTATACAAAGTAATGGCTCTGTCTGAAGAATAGTCATTACTAGCCAGTTGTTGGGTAAGAGTCAGAGTACTGCCCGAATCAATTTTGAATGTTGAATCTCCGGTAAGAGTTAATGAACCGGTAGCTTTGTTTGCTCCGCTTGAGCTTGTTACCGCAGGCGTGTCGCCTTCGTCTGCCAAAGAATGAGCGCTGGAGTCTGTCTGACCGCCCGACAGGGAGATTGTTTCCGCCTGAGCAAACGCGGTTAGAAACGCCAGTGCGGCTGCAGCAATAAAGAAATTATAGCGCTTTGAAACGCAGGAATCGGAAAGGATTTGCAAACGACGGTTATTCTTCATCTTATTGCTCCGAATGAAACAAAGGGGTTATTCTATTAAATTAATTAGTTGCGAGTTGCGAGTTGCGAGTTGCGAGAAGAGTTTGTGAAACTCTTGCGTATCCAGCTACTCTATTTATTATTGACTCTCTTTTTGAAAAACAGCAACCCCATGGCGCCGAGAATCAACAGCGCCCAGGTTGACGGTTCCGGGACGCCTTCGCCACCGCCATTCAAGCCGAGAGCGATTTGCCCTAACGTTCCGTCGTCGCTGGTTTTGAAATACAAGTACGTCGATTCCGGAAGAAGGTTGCTCAGTTCGTCCAGGTTGATTGACGCGATTGCGCCGGCAATGGGAGAATCGGACGAAATAAACGTTCCAAGGATTCCAACGTCGTCAAGCGTTACCTCATCTCCGGTGAGCAGTAAATCGATATTGCCGCCCAGCGTTGCAGCGTCAACGTCAAACGGAGAAGAAACCGTCCAATCGTTGCCTGATTTGGTGAGCGTCAGTTTCAATGTCGAATTCTCGTTCATCGTCAGCGAGCTAACGGAAATCGGGGCGCCAGACGTCAATTCGGAAACGTCGACAACTGCGCCGTCCATAACCGTAAGAGAGCCGCTGCCGAGCGTACCGTTTTCGGTCAACTTGAGCGTACCGGCTTCGACGATTGTGTCTTTTGAGTACGTATTTGCTGCGGTAAAAACTAAAACGCCTTCTCCCTTTTTAATAACGTTTGGTCTTTTATTGTCGGCAAATGGGCTGTCAAATATGACGGCGTTTACCGTCAACACGGCATTTTCAGCGACATCGAACAAACCTCCGTTTTCAGTATGGCCGTCGTTACGAATTGAAATTCTGTTAGCGTCAATAGCGTTAGCTGTTCCACCCGTTACGTGAATGCCGTTGTCGATAATATAGTTGCCGTAAGTGTCGCCCTGGTCGTCGGGATTGGTTATGGTAAATTTGCCGTCATTGAGATACGTGACGCCTCCCATTGTAATGTGACCAGATGTAACGTTTATTGAACCGCCGTCATTAAGATTGAGTCTGCTGACGGAGGTTGACCCGTACCCCAAAATCGTGCCGGATCCGCTAAGGACGGCAGTCGATCCTTCAACGGTTATAACGCTTTCTTTTGCAAACGTTCCCGTTCCGCCGGTTTTAGTAATCGTCAGCGTTCCGTCTGTAACATTAACTTGTCCCTTGAAGCCAGAGGCGTCATTGAGAACCAGTTCGCCTGCCCCTGTCTTGTTTATGGTTCCCGTTCCGGAAATATAGTTGCTAACCGTTTGTTTTGTATCATGTGCGAATTCCAACGTCGCTGATGCGTCATCAGAAGCAGGAGTAACAGTAACGGCGCCTGTTCCATCGCCGAGCGTCCCGTTATCAGTCAGACGAAGCGTACCAGCTTTGATTCTGGTTTCGCCGGTATAGGTATTGGCGGCTTTGAATACCAGCTCGCCCAATCCGTACTTTTCAACTGGAACGGCAGAATTGGGTCTGATTACGGCGCTGACCGTCAGTCTGGCGTTTTCAGCAACGTCAAAATAACCGCCGTTTTCAGTATGACCGTCGCTGCGAATGGTAATCTTGCTGACGGCAATTTCGTTGTCGGTTGACCCTGTAACGTGAATGCCGTTGTCGATAATAAAGTTACCGTAGGTGTCGCCAGCTGCATTGGGATTAGTTGTTGTGAGTTTACCGCCGTTGAGATAAAGCGCTCCCCCGACAGTAATGTGTCCATCGTCTGAACTGACGTTCAGAGAGCCGCCGTTATACAGATTGATTCTGCCAACTGATCCCGCCCCGTAACCCAAAACAGTGCCGGTTCCGCTGAGTTTGGCGTTGGCGCCGTCAACGGTGATTTCGCATTCTTTTGGAAACGTTCCCGTCTGACCGGCTTTAGCAAGCGTCAGCGTTCCATTTGTAACATTAACTTTTCCCTTGAAGGCAGAAGCGTCATTGAGAACCAGTTCGCCGGACCCTGTCTTTTTAATCGTTCCCGTTCCGGAAATAGCGTTGCTAACCGTTTGTTTTGTATCATGAGCGAATTCCAGCACAGCGTTGTTTTCAACTTTGCCCGATCCCAGCGTTCCTGCGCCGGAGAGTTTAAGCGTCCCTTCTGTAATCGTTGTTCCGCCGGAGTAAGTGTTATTCCCAGCTAAAGTCTGCGTTCCCGTTCCAACTTTTTCGATCGCAGTTGGATAATTGTCGACGTCGCTTTTGTAGGTGTTCATAATCTGCCCGCTGAAGGTCGCGTCTACATTGGCGCCGCCGAGCTGATACGTAATTGTGTGACCGGAGGACTCGTCGTTGCGAATAAAACCGGTTCCTTCCAGCGCGCCGATTGGAACAGTCGCGTCTGTCGACATGGCGGTTCTGGTATAGCATTTGTCGCCCAAAATCAAAGTTCCCTGACTAAACCCGGCGTTCGTACTGGCGAAATACAATCCGGTATGCGTATCCGAGTTATGAACGTTCATCGTACCGGAAAACGCGGAATTGTCCCCTGTCAATTTGAGGTAATAGTTGACGTTTTTGCCGGTATAGTCTACAAGCCCGCCTCCAGACAGATTTCTGGGATAGGAATGAAGCGACGAGTCTGTGATAACAAAATACACCGTATCGTAACTGTCGGTATTGATATTGGGCGCGTTGTAAATCTCCCCGTTCGTATACGTAACAGTTTGCGCCATCGCGGGAACGATCGCAGCGCACGCCAAAACTAAAATCGCCAAACAAAGGGTTTTCGAGAACTTCGTCATGGAAACAAACATGAGTTCGACAGGTTTATTAAAAAGGGATAATAATTGCATTTAATACTAACGTTTCATGCAGCGAATATATATTTGCATAAATATATTATACTCTAAATTTTAAAAGATGTCAAAAATTTTGGGGATTTTTATTAATATTTTAGGGGTTTCTGACAAAATAGACAAATGGAACAGAATATATTATTCAAATTTTTTAAAAGGAACGCAGAGACTACCGCACCCCGACTTGCCTAATTGCTAATTGAAAATTGCTAATTGCTAATTCCCCTCCCCCCAGCTTGACCTCGACGGGAAAAAGCGCTACAATCTGGAATAAGTCGATTTCCCAATCGCGAATCGAGCAGTATTTTTCCCTGTAGAGAAAACGGAGAGAATCCATGAAACGTTTGATTTGTATCGTTCAGACGGGCGTTTTGCTTTGTCTGTCGTCGTTTTGTTTAGCTCAAACCCCGGAGGCAGACATGGCGTCTACCAGCGCTTCTCAATTTGACCAGTATCGATTTACGCTCTCGGACGCCGACGCCGTCGCACGCCTGGAAAAGCGGATTCAGCAAGACCATCCCAACGTGGATTTTGGCGTCGTGGACGTTGCAGAACCGACCCGTTTTACGTCTCCCGAAAACGCCGTTACGTTCTGGTTTTTGTTCAAGGGAAAAGGGGAAATCCTCCTGCCCGCCGGGTACCGAACTCAGGAGGGCGACGGGGCGTTTTTCTCGTCCGGCTATCAAACCGACGCGACCCCAGCCGACTTGGCAGAGAAGCTCAGTCTGATTGAAAAGAAATTCGATACCGTCGCGGCTGCGGTTCAGACGCCGGTTCGGGCGCTTCTCGACCGGGCGACTGCCGGCAAGGACGCGGACGGGAATCCCGCCTTTGCAGGCGACGTCTGCGGAGAACTCTGGAAGCTGGAAGAGTCGGGCGTTCGACCGTGGTCGAGCGACGCGGACGTGCAGGCGGCTCTGGAATGTCTGTTTTCCGTCTACGGGAAAATCGGCTGGTCGACTAAGCAGGCGGACGGCTGGGAACCGGTGATGAGCGGAGATCAGATTACTCTCGCCGCCGGGGAATCCGTCGACGTCCGCGGCGATTTCCGCGCTATGTATATTCGTCTCAACGGTCAGAAGAACCGCCCGACGTCCATGGTTCGACGTCTGCGATTCCTCAAAGACACCGCCGGCGGCTGCAATCCGGGCTTCGACCCGTTCCGCCGACTGCTCCTGACGTGGAGTCCGTCCGGCAAAACCGAAGACGGGGCGAACCTGCTCAACAGCCACGCCGTCAACATCGCTGCTGACACGTCCCCGACGCATTTCCATCCCCGCGTTCCCGTAACCGGCGGCATGCCGCAGTACGAAATGTACCTCGTTCTCGACCCGGCGGAATACAATCTGGCGACCGGCTCCGACCCGTCCAGCCTGATTCTCTATCCGGACTTGGGGAACCTGTCCCGATTCCTTGACATCCCGCTCAAGCCGGGCGACTTCACCTATATCCCGCCAAACACCGGACATCGCGGCATGAACGTGTTCGTTATCGTCATTACCCTGCCGGGATTCAAGCCGCACAACGAGCTGTACCTCGACGCTGACATCAAAGACCGCACCGACGGTCAGTCGCCGTTTAACCCCAAGAGCCTTCTGAAAAAGAACTACGAGAATCTGGACGGGTTTATAGGGAAATAAGGCGAGCCGGGAACGTTAGTTCCCGGGCATAGCCCCGCTAAAAACCTCTTTCGCAGCCAGAAACCATTCCGGGTCGCGGACGAAGTCCGCAACCCTAATCTTATCATCTATTCGAAAGTTAAATTTTCGGTTTCATCGTACATTTGCGTATTACGAAGTTTTTTGCTTTTTTCTTTGGCGGACTTCGTCCGCGACCCGGTAAGATTTTCGGTTTTCGCGCAGTGCGTATGGGGGGCATTGGACAAGGCGGCGCCTAAGGGCGCCGCACACCCCGATCAACCGTAGCGTTTTATATCTCTCTGTTTTCTCTGTCAAAATCTCTCAAATTCCTCAAACTTTCTCCTAAATTTATTTAAAATTTTTCGTTTTTTTCTTGCAAGATTCAAAAAAGCGATTATAATATATACAAGTATAAATTTATAACCATATCTTTAACTTTAACTCAATGCGCCAAACAGGAGCAAATGTTATGAGTAAAAATCGATACAATTCAGTTTTCAGTTTCCGTACAATCGCGGCAATTGCGATGGGGCTTTTCGTTTTGACGTCCAGCGCGACGGCAGAAATTGTCGAGCGTTACAACGCCGCGGGAGAATTGACAGGGTCTGGAACAGACGTCGGAGCTGTTCAAACGTCGTCCGGCGCTGCGGAAGGCGATGTTCTCATCCTTTCCGGGACGACGACGCACAATTCTGGCATTGATCAAAGGCTTTTGAAGTTTACGATTCAGTCGGCAACGACAGGCACAAAGCAGACGATTAACGCCAGCACGACCGGTCGACTGTACAACTTCAACGACGGCGCTAAAACGTACGACATCACCTTGAAGGACTTGGATTATCAAGGCGCTGAAGCCGCCGTCGGGAACGCAATCGGTCTGTTTATGCACACCTCGCCGGCTTGTACGCTGGATATCAAAACCGACAACGTCTCCTTTACAGGATTCAAAAACGCCGGTTATCACGGCGGCGTCTTTGGTATTGACGGTTCCGGAATTCTGAAAATTACCGCGACCAACGGACTCGTTTTCGACAGCAACCGATCCAACAAAACCACCGGCGGAGCGATCCACGTCAATAGCGGAAAGCTGACAATTACGGCTGATACGCTTACTTTTAATAAGAATTATGCTACAACGAAAGGCGGAGCGATTTACAAGGGCAGCGGAGACATTTCCATCACCGGCAATTCGATTGCGTTTACAGAAAACGGAGCTGTAAATTACGGCGCAGGAATTTGCAACGACGGCGCTGGGGCAACTATTACCGGCAGTACAATTCTGTTTGATAAAAACTACACGACCGCCAACGACGGAGGCGCGATTTACACCAAAACGAATCTTACTATCAATGGTTCAGACGCAAACGCTGTTACAACGATCAACGCCAACTACGCCCCCTACAAGGGCGGCGCGATTCGCTGCGACGGTACGTTGACGTTCAAAACCGGTACGTTCAATGTCACGAACAACTACAATACAACCGCTTCTGACAAGTACTCCTACGGCGGCGCGATTCACACTTCGTCTATCAGTACAGACGCCAAGACGATCAACTTCGATTCCAACACGTCCAAGTATTACGGCGGCGGACTTTCCGTTAACAGCGGTACGATTAAAGCCGACACGATTATTTTCAACAAAAACACGTCCTCTAACCGCGGCGGCGCGATTTTTACCAACGGCAGTCTGACCATTACCGGCAATACGATTAAATTCACTGACAACTTCGCGAACAACTTCGGCGGAGCGATTTTTAACAATGCTGGCGACTCGACGCTCACTATTACAGGCAAAGACGTTCTGTTTTCCGGAAACCATATTTCCGCCAACGACGGCGGAACGATTCATGGCGGAAACGTAACCCTCAACGGGGTTGACGCCAACTCCGTCTTTACATTCGATAAAAACTACACGAAGTATTACGGCGCCGCGATTAATTCAAACGCGGTAACGTTCAACACCGGTACGTTCAACTTTACCGGCAACTACGAAACCGCCAGTTCAGGCAATTATTCCTACGGCGGCGCAATCAGCTGCACGTCGCTTACTGGCAACGCCAAGGAGATTAAATTCGACGGCAACACGTCCAGGTACTACGGCGGCGCAATTGCTCTTAAAGGTACTGGCGACGGCGCCATAACGCTTCAAGCCGATACGATTACATTCAATAATAACAAAGCTGACATGTACGGCGGCGCGATCTATGGCAAACCAATTACTGTCCGCGGCGCGTCGGTCAGCTTCACGGGCAACCAGGCCAAGTCCGGGACGAACAAGTCCAACGGCGGCGCGATTTACTCGTCATCGGGAGCCGTAACCTTCGGGCAGGCTGGCGACTACGACGCGGACTACGGCGTTTACACCTTCTCCAATAATTACTGCTATAATGAAGGCGGCGCGATTTTCGCCTCTGGAAACACAACGCTGAACGGAAAATCGTTTACATTTACCAATAACTCGGCTGAAACCTGGTGCGGCGGCGCGATTCGAGTTTGGAAAACCGACGAATATCTCCAACTGAATTTGAACGGCGAATCGACGTTTATCGGCAACACATCCTATGGCGGCGGAGGCGCGCTGTTTGTCAAAGGCGTTGTTACAGCAAATCAGTTCGCAACATTTGAAAATAACGCTGCTATAAACAACGCCGGCGGCGCAATATACGCTCATCAGTCCGTTGTGTTCAATAAAGGCGCGACGTTCAGCAGCAACTCGTCATACAATAGCGGCGGCGCGATTTACGCTCAGGATAACAACATCACCTTTGCCGGCGACGGTTCCGTAGGGACGTTCACAAACAACGTTTCCACAAACGGAAACGGAAACGACCTGTATCTGGGCGGCGATTCTTCCGTTTTGACGTTTCAGGACGCTGGAACGTACTCCTTCGACGGCGGCATTTACCTGAATAACGCTGCCGCTCAGACGGTTATCAATCAGGCGCAAGTTGCCATCGCCGGTCGAGAAGGCGACGACACAAACGTGTATCAGCTTCAAAACGTCAACATTTCCAAC
>JAFZAL010000229.1 GCA_017557195.1 Thermoguttaceae bacterium
GAAGTTCGACGGCAAGAAACCCTGCTGCAAGAAATTCGCTGGAAAACCCTGCAAGAAGTTCGACGGCAAGAAACCCTGCTGCAAGAAATTCGCTGGCAAACCCTGCAAGAAGTTCGACGGCAAAAAGCCCTGCTGCAAGAAAGCTTGTGTAAAGAAAGTCTGCGCCAAGAAGGCTTGCTGCAAGAAAGTTTGTGCCAAGAAGGCTTGCTGCAAGAAAGCTTGCGCTAAGAAAGCTTGCGCTGCTAAATGCGATGGCAAGAAACCCTGCGCCAAATTTGCTAAAGTTGCTGATCATATTTTGAAGAACTTCGACGCTGACAAAGCTGTCAATTTCGTTTTCGCTCAGTCTGACACGAATAAAGACGATCAGATTTCTCGCGAAGAAGCCAAAGTCGCCGCTGTCAAAGCTCATGCCAAGGCTGTTGAACTCAAAAAGAAGATCGACGCCAAACGCGCTGCCGAAGGCAAAAAGACTTTTGATTGCCCCGTTCTGAAGAATTTCAACGCTGACAAAGCTGTCGAATTCGTTTTCGCTCAGACTGACACGAACAAAGACGGTCAGATCTCCCGCGAAGAAGCCAAAGTCGCCGCTGTCAAAGCTCACGCGAAGGCTGTTGAAATGAAAAAAGCTTTTGACGCTAAAAGAGCCGCTGCCAAAGCCGCTAAATAGTATGGAATAACTGCTGACGATTCGTCAGCTTTCCAAATCCCTCCTTTCGCGGTCTTTTGATTGCGAATCCCCCTAAAACCGCAACGCCAGTCGTTGCGGTTTGTTTTTAATAATAGTTGCTTTTTGTTTTCCAACGCTTTTGTCTTTATGTTTCTTAATGCATAATGCAATTATTAAAAGCTTGATTTTTGAACGTATTCTTTTTTTCTGTTTTTCTTTCGATAATTCTATAGTATGTACAAATTGATATTGACAAAAAATATAAAATAAGCAAATATATGAATAATAAAGCGGATGCTGGTCAGATGACGATTTAAATAGATGCAGCAATGCGTTGTCGTTGATTTATTGTTAAAGTAATTGACGCAAATTCGTTTATCTGGGATATATAAATAAACACATATTGTGGAATAGTATTATGCGTACCAAAACCTACCTTGCAGCGTTATTGATTGTAATGGCATTGCCTGTGCTGGCGTTAGCCGACTGGGCGTCGGACATGTTCAAAGACACCTCCCATAATTTTGGAATGGTTGCCCGTGGGGCGGACACTCGATTCAGTTTTGTTTTTACTAACAAATATCAGGAAGACGTCGTTATTGAATCCGTTCAGTCCACCTGCCGCTGCACTCAGCCGTCTTTCCAGAAACGGGTAATCAAAACGTGGGAAACCGGACAGATCGACATTCAGCTTGACACCCGCAATTTTTACGGCCGCAAGGATGCAACGGTAACAGTTCGTTTTTCCAAGCCGTACTATGCGGAAGTTCAGCTTCATTCCTTCTGCTTTATTCGTACAGACGTCTATGTAGAACCTGGCATTGTCGCTTTTGGAACCGTTCAGCAGGGACAGCCGCGCACCGCCAGATTCCGCGTTAATTACGCCGGTCGAACCTACTGGCAGAGCTGGGCTATTCGCGATATTCAAAGCGAATCCGCGTTTTATAAAGCAACTCTTAAGGAAGTTCAGAGAGATTACAATTACGTCAGTTATGATATTACGCTGACCTTGAAGGAGAACGCCCCGGAAGGGTACCTCAACGATTTCATTGATATTATTTCCAACGATCCCAATCCGACTAATCAGCATTGTCCTGTTCCGGTAAGCGGATACATAATTCCATCTGTTGCAGTCAAGCCGTCGCCGTTGGCTTTTGGTACGGTAAAAGCGGGAGAAAGCATGACCAAGACGGTTGTTCTGTCTGGACAGAGTCAGTTCAAAATAACTGAATTTGGAACGTCTAACGACGCCGTTTCCGCCAAGATTTCGGAAGCGCAAAAGAGCGTTCACGTTATTCCGGTTACAATTACCAACAACGGCAAGGGCGGAAAGATTAATGGAACTCTGGCGTTTAGGGTTTCGTCGCAATCCAATGTTGTAAATTTGCCGTTCTCTGCGGAATTCGAACAGGGAACAGTTGAACCTCCGCCGCAGGAAACGCCGCAGGAAACGCCTGAAGAAACTCCCGAAGTTCAGAAGTCAGACGACGTCCCAGCAGCTCCAACGCAAACAACTCCGGAAACCAAGCCCGCAGAATCGCAGCCTAAAGAACTGACGCCGGCGGAAGAGTATTTCCCCGCCAATCCTGTAACAGAACCGGAAGACGTTCCTGCTGTCTCAGAAAAAGAACCCGCCGCTCCTACTGAGGAAACAACGCCTGCCGCAACGGAAACAAAGACTCAACCCAAAGCCCCGGCGGCTCAAGATGCAAAAGAGGCAACTCCTCCCGAAAAGAAAGATGAGCCTGCCGCCGATGATTCAGGGGATTTGCCTGTTGAGGAAATTGATCTTCCCCCCGCTCCCGGCGATTATTAATAGTCCTTTAAATCAAACAATTTGAAATTGAACGCTTGAGGAATTCAGACTTTTGAATTCCTCAAGTTTTATTGTATGTAACATTTACTCTTTTTATATTACCATTCTCCATGAGTTACGAAAACAGTATTAAAGCGTTTGAAAAAGCCTGTACTCTTATGCCCGGCGGAGTGAATTCTCCCGCCCGCGCTTTTGGCGCGGTTGGCGGTTGTCCGGTTTTCTTTGAACGCGGCGAAGGCGCGTATCTGTACGACATCGACGGCAACCGGTATATCGACTTTGTCGGTTCCTGGGGACCGATGATTCTCGGTCATTGCCATCCCGCCGTCGTCGAAGCGCTGCAGAAGGCAATTCATAAGGGAACCAGTTTCGGCGCGCCGACTGTTGCGGAAAACGAGCTTTGCGAGCTGGTTATTGACGCCATGCCGTCTGTCGAAATGGTCAGACTGGTTAATTCCGGAACGGAAGCGACGTCGAGCGCGATTCGTCTGGCTAGAGGGTATACGGGTCGTGACAAGATCGTCAAGTTCGCCGGCTGCTATCACGGGCACGTTGACAGCCTGCTCGTTTCAGCCGGGTCTGCGGCGGCGACGTTCAGCGTGCCGAATTCGCCCGGCGTAACGGCGGGAACGGTTCAGGACACGATTATTCTTCAGTACAACGACGTTCAGGGCGTTGAAGACGCGTTCAAAGCGCAGGGCGACAAAATCGCCGGCGTGATTCTCGAGCCGGTTGTCGGGAACATGGGC
>JAFZAL010000230.1 GCA_017557195.1 Thermoguttaceae bacterium
GCGCAGTTCCTTTTCGCTGACGTCCCAGCCGATAACGTAGTTCGCCGCGCCGCGGGTCAGAGCGGTTTTGCCGACCGACGCGCCCATGAGTCCAACGCCGATTATCGAGATTTGATTGAAGATTGCCATATTGCTGAATTGAGGTTATTGTCGAAACTGTCCGGGGAATCCCCCCTGGGATAAAGTGTACATGAAAATCCCGGCGGAAACGCCGATGTTGAGCGAATCGACGCCTGCGCTCATGGGAATGGTTACAAGCTCGTCACAAAGGGAAATGAACTCGTCGCACAAGCCCGCGTATTCGTTTCCGAAGGCGAGAATGGTCTTTTCCGGCCATGCGAACTGGTTGAGGTCGGTCGCGTTGGGGCGTAAAACCGTCCCGACGAGTTTGAACCCGAACTCGGATCGGAGCTTTTGAATCGGCTCGACGATGTCGCTGCAGCGTCCCCACGGGAGCTTTAACGTCGCCGCCATGCTGGTGCGAAGCGCGCGGCGGCTGAGCGGGTCGCAGGAACGCGTACTGAGCAGAATTCCGTCCATGCCCAGCGCGGCGGAAGAACGGAAGACGGTTCCCAGATTGTCCGGCTTGACGCATTCCGGCAGACAGACCAGACGTCGAAACTCGGGATTGAACAGCGCCGACGCGTCCGATTCCTGTTCTCGAACGCCGACTGCCATCAGACCCATCGAGAAATCGTAGCCGACAATCGACTTCATCAGCGCCGTTGACGACGTATAAACCGGGACGTCCTGCCGATTGCATTGAGCCGCGATTCTGTTCCACAGCGGCAGCCGGGACTCGTCCGCGAAAACGGACGCCATCGCGTACCGGCTTTGCGCCAGGCGTTCAACGACCAGTTCCCCTTCGGCGACAAACAGGCTTTCCCCTCGCAGCGTCCGCTCTTTGAGGTTGGCGTACGGCGCGATTCGTTCATCGGTCAGGTCGAAAACGGGAACGGGTTCCATGTTATTTCAATACGGGACAAAATCGTTGCTGTCGATCAGTTTTGTGACGTAGTCAATCGTCAGTTCGTCAAAGGACTGGATTTTTCGGTTTGCTTTGGAAAGCGAGGCGTACTGGCAGTCCGGCTTGAAAATCGCGACGCGCTGCATGCAGGCTGTGAACGCCGCTTCAATTCCGGCATCGGAATCTTCAAAGACGCAGCATTCATAGTTATACACCCCCAGCTTTTCTGCCGCTTTATAGAATATCTCCGGGTCTGGCTTGCCGTGTGTAACTTCGTTACAGGAAACGGTTGCGTCGAAAATATCCGTCCGCCCCATAATCTCGTTGATTTTATCGACAACCATCTCAATGTTCTCTTTCGGACCGCTGGAGCCAATCGCGATTTTGAATCCAGCTTCCTTCAGACGTGACAGAAAACTCTCCACGCCCGGCATGAGAATGAAGTTCTCTCGAAAAATAACGCGATAGAGTTCTTCCTTGCGGTATTCGAGGGCTTTCATTTGCTCGTCCGTAAACATCGGCGAGCCGTCGGGATTGTAATAGCTCCCGTTGCGTCGCCAGAACAGTTCGACAATCGACTTGAACGGACGTCCAAAGGAATTGTTGTACATGTCTCGCGTATAGACAATGTCGTTTTCTTTGGCAATCTGTTGCCACGACAGCCAGTGAGCTTCAAAAGAATCGACAAGGGTTCCGTCCATGTCGAAAATAGCGGCGTAAGTCATAGGGTGGGAAATAGTAAAATTTCAGTAAAAATCTGTTTTATGACAGCTTATTAACAACAGCAGTCAGGAAAAGGAAATTCCTGACTGCAAAACGTTGATTTTCGCAAGGACAATAACGACAAAGCCAAATTACAGGTCTTTGAGAGAAACGGACTTGCCGTCAGAGGACAGCATAAGTCTGTCCCACAACGACAGGCTGGTTGCGTTATTGATGGAGCTTAATCCGGAAGCGCTTTCCGTAACGTTTGTGGAGTTGGTGTCAATCGCGTCTGCAATCCAGTGAACGCTTCCGTCGGCAAAGACGACGTTGACGCCGCCGGTGTGCTGACTGCGGAAAGTTGCCCGGAGGTTGCCGGAACCGGTTGTACAACCCATTTTAATTTTCTTCATCTGATCTTTAGTCAGAGTGCTGGTGCAGTGTTCAACCAGGTCGCTGTCGGTATCCTTGCAAGCGTTAGGTCCTTTATCCGAACCGCCAATAAATCCGCATCCGGCGACAGCGCTGGGACCGGCTCCGCCTAAAGCCCAAACGCCGCGCGGGTCTGTTCGCGTAACGCCTGTACGAATTTCGCCAGCCAAAATCGTGTTGGAAGCTCCGTCCTGGATGTCTGTCGAACGAATTGAGAATCTGTATCCCATAACGCCGCAAACTTTATTGCTTGACCACCAGTTCCGTCGGCTGGAATTGTCAAAAGACGCCAGACCGGCGTTGGCGGCGTAACAGCCGCGCGCAAAACTATAGGCGCTGTCGTCGTTATATCTGAATTCAACGTCAACGTAGGGGTCTGACGGGCAGCGATAGGATGCAATAACCGTTCGGCGAATCGTTGCCATATCGTTTTTGCCTACAGTGATAGTTCTTCCAGCAGCTGACGTTTTGATGGTGTTTCCAGTTCCCTGCGTTGGCTGAGATTTGAGCAGGTCGGTGAATTGGTCATACAGACCCTGGTTGTCCATCTGAGGCAAAATCAGAATGAGCCAGTTGGCGCGCTGATTTTTGCCCGCGGGAGCAACCTGTGCGTCATTGAGGTTTCCGGTTTTGGTTGCGGGGTCAGACGCAGGCGGGAAGTAGTGATTGGCGTTTTCGTAGTTATAACACGCCACCCCAATGTTTTTCAGGTTGTTGGTGCACGTCGATTTTCGAGCCATTGCTCTGGCAGCGTTGACAGCTGGAAGAAGCAAACCCATTAAAATGCCGATAATCGCAATGACAACCAGCAATTCAACCAGCGTAAAGCCGCGTTTACGCGTTTTTTTCATACTTTGAAAAAATGCAAAATGTTTCATGAGAATTCTCTCTATACCGCAAAGACGATTTTGCCTCAAACCGTCTCTGCCAAAAAAGGACTAAAAATCTGCGTTATCGATGGATTTACCGTCAGAGGAAAGGTTCAAACAATCCCAGACAGAAAATTCTGTATTATTTTTAATGTTGTCAAAGTTTTCGCCGAAGGAACTGCGAGTTTGAATATTGTCAGAAATATAATGTACGCTGTTGTCTGCAAAAGCGACGTTTACGCCTGCCTGATGCTGACTTCGGGTTGTCGCCTGACGGTTAGAGTTGGTTCCTTCGCCGCAGGGCATTTTCAGCCGCTGACGCGTTGCAGAATCGACGCCCATTCCGCTGGTAGAACATCGGAAAATGTCGTCTGACCCGGCGACGAGATAGTTTGGTCCGTTGTCGTCGCCGCAGATGTACCCGTTTCGGCAGGTGGCGCTTGCCCCGGCTCCGCCCATCGCCCAGGTTCCGCGGCAGTCATTAGCGGTTACTCCGGAACGGAGTTCAGCCAGCAAAATTGTGTTAGACGTACCGTCTGTGATTTCTCCGTAACTCAGCGAGAGCGCGTGTCTGGGCCCCATAACGCCGCGGGCGCCAGTGTTGTTCCACCAGTTGTCGTGCCCCAAATAGTCTGCCAGAGTCAACCCCATGTTGGCGCCGTAGTTGCCTCGCGCCCACTTTGTATTATCGGTGTGAGTGTACGGGAATCGGTTGTTGGAGTCGGTTGGACATTTCAAAACCGGAATCTCAACTTCTCGGAGATGTTCGAACTTCTCCTTGTTGTCAATAGCGGTCGAATTGGCGTGATTGGTATTGCCTTCCTCGAACTTTTCCTGGAAGCTGTTGTACAGGGCCAGTTGTTCAATAAACGGCAAAACCATGATTACCCAGTTTTCCCGCTGGTTCGTCGGCTGCGGCTGTACGCCGTTTTCAGGGTATGAAGCTTTCCAAACGCCGGTTTGAGTGCAGGCGCATGGAAACGATTTATAGGATTGCTCGTAATTCAAGCATGCCAGAGCAAGCTGCTTGATATTATTGGCGCAGCTTGATTTGTTCGCCGCTTCGCGAGCGGCGTTCACTGCCGGCATGAGCATGCCAATGAGCATTCCAATAATGGCAATCACAACCAACAGTTCAACCAATGTAAAACCGGACTTGCGCCGCGATGAACCGTAACAAAAATTCTGACTCAAAACATTCATGACAGTATAAGTAAAACTGAGTAATAAAATCCAACTATTGAATTGATTCCGCATCGATGGGCTGACCGTCTGACGAAAGGATAAGCCTGTCCCAAACGCCTAACTGTTTGCCGATCTTATCTAAATCGGCAGGAGCCGATATAGAGCTAACAACGGTTCCCAAACCAATGGAGTCAGAGATGAATCTGGTGTTTCCATCGGCAAACGCGAGATTGACCCCGCCAGAATGAGAACTGCGGTTGGTCGCCTGAATGTTGGTGGAAGAACCGTCAGTACAAGGCAGACCAATTCTGGTTCGTTCTTTGGTATCCATGCTTAACATGCCAGTATTGCAATTGAAAACGCTGTCGCCTTTCCCAATAGCGGAAGGCGTTGCGTTCGGTCCGTACGCTTCTCCGCCCAGGAAGCCGTTTTTCGCTGTCGCGCTCGGTCCGGCGCCGCCCATCGCCCACGTTCCGCGGGTGTCGGCAGAGTTGATTCCCGCTCGGATTTCTCCAATTAAAATCGTGTTGGAAGCGCCGTCTTTGATGTCGGTAATGCGGACGCTCATTCTCGGCCCCATGACGCCCTTGGCGTTTGGCTTGCTCCACCATAAGTTGTTGCCCAGGTGGTCTGCCTGAGCGATTCCCATATTGGCGCCATAGTTGCAGCGTCCCCAGGAATTGCCTTCTCCGTCTATATAAGGAGTGCGATTGAGACGGTCTGACGGGCACAGAAACGTTTTGATTTCTCGTGAACGAATCTGAGCCATGGTCGGCTGGCCGGTAATTTGATTGAACGATTCGCCGATCCCTTTGGCGTTGCCCTTCAAATAGCCTCCAATTTCGTTATACAAAGCTTCCTGATCCATCATGGGAAGGATGTGAATAATCCAGTTTTCCCGCTGATTGGTTGGGATCATAGCCGCAACGTTTTCCGTCTTTTTGGGAACCGTTCCAGACGGCGTACACGCCGGCGGCAGGATTTGGTGAGTATGTTCATATTCCAAAGTTGCCAGAGCAAGCTGTTTAAGATTGCTGGAGCATGTGGTTCTGTTTGCCATCTCTCTAAAGGAGTTGATTGCCGGCAAAAGCATTCCCATGAGAATGGCAATGATGGTAATTACAACCAGCAGTTCAACCAGCGTAAAACCGAATTGACGATTAAAAACTTTGAATTTGTATGTCATGTTAAATACAAGTGTGAGGTTATGTTGCCAACGTTAAAGGACGCCGACCAATTGGAATCAATTTGCCGCTTTTCAATAGTCCCGATTTTATTGATTAGTAATCAGACGCCGAAATAACCTTTCCGTCCTTGGAAAGAATCAGACAGTCCCAAATCGTGAATTGCGTTTCTGTTTGACCTTGTTGGAATTCGGCGCTGTCAGGATCAACCGATTTGCTGATATTGATTTCGTTGGAAATCCAGTGAGCGCTTCCATCAGCAAACGCCACGTTAACGCCACCGGAGTGCGAGCTTCGGGCGCCAGCGCGACTGTTGGTACTGCCGGTACACGGCATTCCGAGTCGAGCGCGTTCCTTTTCATCAATTCCAGTAGCGCTGCAGTTCTGAATATAGTCGGATTCAGGGTTTGTGTTGTTGGGTCCAGCGGCTTGACCGCCAATAGACCCGTTGCCGCATGTTGCGCTTGGTCCTGCGCCGCCCATAGCCCACGTTCCTCGGGGGTCGCTGCCGTTTAATCCGGAACGAATTTCTGAAAGTAAAATCGTTTGCGATCGTCCATCGGAAATATCATTTGGCGTCATGGTAAACCGCGGTCCCATCACGCCGCAATACGCCGATTTTTGCCAGTTGCCCATGTTGCCCATCTCTTCCGCCTTAAGCAATCCAATATTGGCGCCGTAGTTGAGTCTGCCCCAGGAAGTCCCAGTCACGCTGCTATCTATAAACGGCGTTCGGTTATTTCTGTCTGACGGGCAAAGGAACGATGCAATTTCTCGAGAGCGCAATTCGCTCATTTTAGCGTATGGCGACTTTCCGGATTTTGGCGTGAAGGTGTCTTCTGAAATGGACGTTGACAAAGAGTTTGACATCAAGTCGTAAATTTCTTCGTACATCGAAACCTGGTCCAACATCGGGAGAATCAAAATGACCCAGTTTTCTCTCTGGTTATTGTAAACAGGAGCGTCGATGTTTGTGTACATGTTTGCTGGTTTGGTTGTGGGAACCAGAGCAGGGGGGAAAACCTGATGTGTATTTGTGTATATAATACACGCCTGACTGAGCTGACGAATGTTGCTGGCGCACTTCGCGCGATTGGTGGTTTCTCTTGCCATGTTCACTGCCGGCAGCAGCAACCCCATCAAAATAGCAATAATTGCAATTACAACAAGCAACTCGACCAACGTGAACGCTGAAAAGGACTTTGTTCTTTGCCGCTTTGATAAAATCATAATGTCTTTCATGAATGTAAATTCCATCTAAAAGGTAATGTACGGACATACCAGTCTATATCTATATTTTACACTACATAGACGAAATAATCAATAGCTCCCCCTAAAAAATTTAAAGAAAAAAATTAAAAATACTACGGTGTAAATATGGGGTATTTAGATAAAATTCTGGCATTTCGGTTTATGAGAAAAATTTAGCGACCACCGGGAGCGGGTTTTGTCAGGCGTGGGTGCGAGCCGTACGGGCAGAAGGACAAGGTTTCTGGGGAGCGGACATTGTCCGCGAAAAAAATAATGTAAGATGTTTGTTGGCGGGTAATACCCGCCCCCCGTAAGCATACCTCCCCCCTTCCTTCCGGTTTGATTGGCGCTATAATAAAACTAATTCGTTTAATTACGGCGTTAGTAGCATAAGGTTTAAACGAAGAAACCCTTACTCACTTTGAATTACGATGGCATATTTAGTACTCGAAGACGGCAAAGTCTTTCTCGGCGACGCGTTTGGAGCGGACGGGGTTCGCACCGGACAGATTGTTTTCAATACGTGCATGACCGGTTATCAGGAAATCATGACTGACCCGGCGAATTTCAATAACATCGTTACCATGACGTATCCGGAAATCGGGAACGTGGGCGTCAACGCCGCGGATTCCCAGTCCGACGGCCCGAAAATCTCCGGATTGGTCGTTCGTCAGCTTAGCCCGATCATGTCCAACTTCCGATCCGAGCAGACGCTGGAAGAATACCTCAAAGCCAACAACGTTGTCGCGATGAAAAACGTCGACACCCGCGCCATTGCCAAACACCTGCGAGACAACGGCCCCAAATACGGCGTTATCGCCTGCGGAGAGCGGCTGTCTGTTTCCGACCTCGTCAAACAGGCGCAGCGCGCGGCGATTATCGCCAACGGCGGCGACCCGGACTGCAAGGCTGATCACTGCGGCGACGAGAACTGCAAATGCGCTCAGGAAGGTCATCATCACCACGACGATGACGATTGCGAATGCGGCTGCGGATGTCACGGCGGAATCAATCTCGAAGCGTTCCCCAATCTGATTGCTGAAGTCTCTTGCAAAGCCCCGTATAAGTGGACTGAAAAGAGCGCGTGGATTGACGAACGTCCGACGGACAAACGTTACAACGTCGTCGTTCTCGACCTGGGCGTTCGACGCGACCAGCTTCAGACGCTTGTCAGTTTCGGCTGCGACGTTACCGTCGTTCCGTATTCCACCACAGCGGAAGAACTGCTGGCGCTCAAGCCGGACGGCGTCTTTATTTCCAACGGACCCGGCGCGCCGTGGGTGGGCAAAATCATCGAGAACACCGTCGAAAAGCTCGCGGACAAGGTTCCGGTTCTCGCCATTGGACTCGGTTCGCTCATGCTCGGCATGGGATTGGGAATCAACCCTTGCATTCTGGAACATGGTCATCACGGCGTCAACATTCCGGTTCAGGACGCCAAAACCGGGCTGGTTTCTATCGTCTCAAAGAACATCGACTACGGTCTGGACGGCGAAGATTTTGAAGACGCGGCAGAAGAAAACCCGCTGCTCGAAGACATTATCGTTACCCATACCAATCTGAACTTCCCGGACATTGTCGAAGGGTTCCGTCACAAAAAGTACCCGATTATCGGCATCTCCTGGAATCCGTCCGCGCCGACGCGTCCGCAAGACGCCCGCTGCGTCTACGACGATTTCATCGACCTGATGAAATGAAAAGCAAGACGATTTCCCTAACGCTTATTGCAGCCATGGCGCTGCAACTTTTTGCAGCCGCCATGCCGGGGGACTTGTCAACTTTCGGGAATAACAATCAAAGCCGTCAAACGTTTATCGATTCCGGAACCGCTCCCTTTATCGCGTTTGACGAAACCCAAAAAGCCAAACAGCTTCGATACAATTTCGATTCTCTGGATTCCTGCTCATCACCCTGTTTGTACAACGTTGTTGTATTTACCGGACATTCTTCCATAAAAGCAGATAAAGCGTTCGTTCGACCTCAGATTAATTCTCCGCTTCTGATTTGATTCTTACACACACGTTCCAAAGACGTGTGAACCGTCCCATCGTTAAGTATCATTTTCAAAAAAGCAATTTTCAACAGGAGAAATATATCATGTCGAAAGATAAGAAAATCAACGTTGAGCAAAACAATCTCAACGCAAGGGAGAACAACCGCGATTTGGACGACGAAATGGAGGAGTCGCCGTTCTGGTTTTGGTTCTGGATTGGCGTTCTGGTCTTGATGTTCATCGGATTCGCTCTGTTTAACAAATACTGCGTGAACGGAGACAATCAGAAGGACAACTCCGCTCCGGCGGTCAACGTCGAAAGCGCCGAGCCGACAACCGACCAGCCGTCAGTAACGAAATAGATCTGAAAAAGGCAGTAGGCAAGAGGGATTGAGAGCAATTCAAACTACTGCCTACTGCCTCTTGCCTACTGCCTTATCTCCCCTACAACGACCCGGTTCTTCCCCGCCTGTTTCGCCTGATACATGGCGGCGTCTGCCGCGGTGAGAATATGGTCGATTGTCGTCTCTCGATTCTCGGCGTAAATCGCGCCTATGCTCAACGTGACATCCATTCCAACGGGAACGGACGACTCCGGGGCTGTTACGTTTTGCGGATGGGATTCTATCGCCTGACGCAGCGTTTCGCCGACGGCAACAGTCTGTTCCTTTGACGTCCGGGGCAGCAGAACGCAGAACTCGTCTCCCCCGTACCGCGCCAGGTAGCCCGTCTCGCCAACGGCAGAGCGCAGAAGTTCCGCGACGTTTTGCAGAACGGCGTCTCCAGCAGCGTGTCCGAAGTTGTCGTTGATTTGCTTGAAATTGTCTAAGTCGATCATCAGGAACCCCAGCGGCCAGTCGTCTGACCCGGACAGTTCCATCTCGCCCAGCAGGCTGAACAGAGCGCGGCGGTTATAGCATTGCGTCAGATGATCGTGGAGAGCCTGACGCTTGAGCTGTTCGTTTTGAACGAGGACTTTGCGCCGCAGCAGATGCGCTTCCCGCAGAGCGCACAGACAGATGCACAACAGCGCGCCCAGCTCGCAACCCAACAGAATCCAGACGTTCTGCGAGACGCGGTCAGCGGTCAGCGCGCCGATGTTTTTCAGCGTCGCAACCGTCCCGATAAACAGAACGGCGGTAAACAGCAGAAATAATTTCGGAAATCTGTTAATCATGAATGACTGCGGGTTGCCAAAAATGACAAAGTGAATATAATGAGGCAATAGGCAGTAGGTTGTAGGCAATAGGCAGTAGGCAGTAGGCAGTAGTTTGAATTTCTTTTATTCTCAACTGCCTTCGACCTATTGACTATTGCCTCGCCGCCTCGCCACTAAAATTGAACCGTTACGCGGTTCCAGCAGAAGCGCGTAGCGCTCCCTATTGCCTACTGCCTACTGCCTTAATTATACCGCCTTTTGAAGATATTTCAAGTAGTTTTGAATAATTCCATGAAACCGTTACTGATAACTCAAGGAGATCCCGCCGGGGTCGGACCGGAAATTTGCGCTGCGTGCGCCGTTAAAGAAATGGTCAACCCGACGGACGCGCCGATTGCCGTTCTCGGGTCGGCGGCTTTGCTGAAAAAAGCGGCGGAATATTCCGTCGCCCCGGCGGACATGCCGATTTTCGATTCTATCCCGGTCGTACCGTATCGGGAATTCGCCGCCGGCGCGGTCGCCGACAGCCCGGTTCAGATTGTCGACTTCGACAACGTCGACATGACCGCTCACGCCCCGGGTCGAATTTGTGCCGAATACGGTCAGGCGTCGTTCGATTACATAAAATCGGCAATTGACTGGACGCTTGAGGGTTTGGGCACGAGCCACGCTCGCGGAGAGGACAAAGTTTTGCTTCCGAAAAAGTCGGTTTTGGCGCTACCCACGTCCAATCAGGAACCGACCTTGTCGGCGGGAGTCGTTACCGGACCGATTCATAAAGTCGCGCTGCACCTGGCGGGGGTTCCCTTTCCGGGTCATACGGAGATGTTCGCTCATTACACCGGGGCGAAAAAAATCTGCATGGTTCTCAGCTCGTCAGAACTGACTACGGCGCTGGTAACGGCGCACGTGGGGTACAGCGACGTCCCGAAACTCATCACCCGGGAGCGCGTTTGGGAAACGCTGGAAATAAACCGCGCCGCCTGGCGGAAGATACTCGACAGAGAGCCGCGCTTTACAGTCTGCGGACTCAACCCGCACGCGGGAGAAAACGGCTTGTTCGGCAACCGGGAAGAAGAACTCGCAATCGCGCCCGCTGTCGAACAGGCGAAACAGGCGGGATACAATATCGTCGGCCCCATTCCGCCGGACACAGCGTTTATCCCGTCCCGGAGAATGCAGACGGACGTGTACATCTGCATGTATCACGATCAGGGGCTGATCCCCATGAAAGCGTTTGGGTTCGATACGGGCATCAACATCACGCTGGGACTGCCGATTGTCAGAACGTCCGTCGACCACGGCACTGCCATGGACATCGCCTTCGGTTCAACCCCCGGCGTCAAACCGAGTTCACTGAGCATGACCAGCGCTATCAAGCTGGCGAGAAAGCTCAGCAATTCGTAATGCAGAATGCGCGCGAAGCGACCGCGCGCTTTTTTCTTGCAAGGCTGTTCAGACAGATTAAAAACAGACGGTCTCTAAACGCACACGCTTAAAGAGTGGACAAGTATTCACTATTGCATTTTGTTCTTCGATTTCGTAAAATCAAATAAAAACAAATATATTCTTAACAGGAAACAATTATGCAGTACGATTACGACTATTTTATCAGTTACGCTCACAAAAACAACGAAAACCCGAACGTTCCCGGCTTTGTAGAAAAGTTTGAAGAAAAACTTCGCAACTCAGAGGAGCACCAGCGGTTGTTTGGCGAAAAATTGAGAATTTTTTTCGACAAATCGGAAATCCAAAATATGGTTCAATGGGACAGTAAAATCCGATCCGGTCTTGCCAGCTCGCGGTTTCTCATTGTGCTTTTGTCGCCAGAATATTTCCAGAGCGAGTATTGCGCCAAAGAGTTTGACTGGTGGATGAAGCACGAAATGCACCGCTGTACGCTTGGGGAGGGAACCGCGCCGATACTAATCTATGACGTTGCCAATTTGCAAGATTCCAATGCAGAAACCATCCCCGACATTCCAGAAGACTTGCAGCTCCGTTTCCCGAACTGGCTTAAGCAGATTCGGAAAATACAGTCTGACCTCAAATTTGACATGCACAATTTACTCATCGCAAAAATCGACGATGTGTTGAACGCTTTGCGCGACGGGGTAAAAGATAAAGTTCGTCATCAGGATATTTCAGACGGCATGCCGCGTGGAAAAGACTATCCGAAATACAATAAAAAATTTGTCGGTCGTCGAGAAAACCTTTTGTCTTTGCGAAAGAACTTTACTGAAGAAACGGGCAAGTCTGCTTCCGCTCTTACAGGACTGGGCGGATTTGGAAAAACCGAGCTGGCTCTCACGTACGGACACGCCTTTGGGTGGGATTACCAGCTGGGTCGATTCTTTAAGCCTTGTGATAATTGCAACACGATTTATGACGCGATTTTGACCTGCGGCATTATGGAAATGCATGGTTTGAAGCCCGAAGGCTCTTACGAAGAACAGCTTCAGGCCCTTTATAAACATCTGGAAGCGAAGCGGAAAGAAATTATTAATCAGAACGTCGAAGACGGGATTCTCAGGACAGAAGGCGCTCACCTTCTTCTCATTCTCGACAACGTAAACAATCTGGATTTGATTTCACAACTGATTGAACTTGAGCTCCCCGACTATTTTCATGTAATCATTACGACGCGTGAGAATACGAACGAGTTTACGAACATTTACTCTGAATCAGTTGAACGTCTCAGCGAGGACGAATCCGTCGAACTCCTAAACAACCTGCGTTTGTTTGACAGTCCGGAGGAAGCTCTGGCGGCGCGAAACATTGCTCAATTGCTGGCGGGTTATACGCTCATTGTGGAAATTACAGGGGCGTATTTGGCAAGAAACAAATCCAACAAATTTATAACGTACCAGAGTCAGTACGAACAGCTTGTCAAAAATCATGGCGAAACGTTCCGAACGATGGCGGAAACCATCCAAAAGGCGTCTGTTAAAAATAAAGATTTGATGCTGCACACATCCGAAACGGTTTCAGCTGTAATGGAATCGACGCTTTCAACGCTCAAAGAGAAAGCGCCCAACGCACGCAGAGTCCTGGATTTCATATCTCTGATGTCTCCTGACTCTGTGGCGGTGGGATGGCTTCCCGAATTGTGCCGTCTCAACGAAGACGAAGTTAAACATGAAATCGTGAGCGAGTTAACGGGTTACAGTCTCTTGATGCAATTGGAAAACGAGCCGAATCTTGCCCGTATTCATCGGCTGGTGGCAGATACGGTAAAGCAGGATATTCCGGAAGACGTTCAAAAGGAAATCATCGCTAAAATTCGAGAAAAATGCAAAGCGCTGCTTAAGAATGACGAGAAGTTCTGGTGCACTCCTGAGAATTCGTGGAACATCACGCCGGTTTTTGAATTCTGTTTGTCGCTTACGGAACAGAAGTCTGAGGAAACTTCCGATAAGAAAATCCATTGGAAGGTTATGGACATTTGGGATTTTACGGACATGCTTGAAAAATCCGGGCTAATGCTCATTTCTCTTGGAAGAATTAACGAGGCGCGAAAGGTTTTCAAGCGACATCTTGAAATTTCTGAAGAAGGGATCAAATCATTTCCTTCGAGCATTACCCGAAAAGCTTTAAGCGTGTCATACCTTAAACTTGGCGATTTGGAACGTAACGCTGGAAACGCTGCCGCTGCAAGGGAGTATTTTGAAAAGTCCCTGGAAAACTGGCAGCAGCTATCGGAGAGTGATTGGAAACTGCAAGGATTGGGACTTTTGTACAACCGTCTTGGCGATTTGGAAAAAAACGCCGGAAACGCTGCCGCAGCGCGGGAATGGTACGAGAAAGCTCTGGAAATAGCTAAGCGTCTGGCAGAACAAATGCCGGACGATGTTACAGCCCAGCGGGATTTGAGTATTTCGTACAATAAACTTGGCGATTTGGAGAAAGCCGCCGGAAACGCTGCCGCTGCGAGGGAATGGTACGAGAAGACTCTGGAAATCCGCAAGCGGCTTGCCGACTTGATGCCGGATAACGTTGTCGCCCAACAAAATTTAAGTTATTCGTACGGGCGTCTTGGCGATTTGGAGAACGCCGCCGGAAACGCAGCCGCCGCAAGGGAATGGTACGAGAAGGCTCTGGAAATCCGCAAGCGGCTGGCTGGAATGATGCCGGACGATGTCGGCGCCCAGCGGGATTTGAGTATTTCGTACGAGCGCCTTGGCGATTTGGAACGCGACGCCGGAAACGCTGCCGCCGCGCGGGAATGGTACGAGAAGGCTCTGGAAATAGCTCAGCGGCTTGCAGAGAAGATGCCGGATAACGTTGAAGCCCAACGGGATTTGAGCGTTTCGTACAATAAACTTGGCAATTTGGAGCAAGCTGCCGGAAACGCTGCCGCTGCGAGGGAATGGTACGAGAAGATGCAGGAAATCCTCAAACGGCTTGCAGACCTGATGCCGGATAGCGTTCAAGCCCAGCGGGATTTGAGTATTTCGTACGAGCGCCTTGGCGATTTGGAGAAAGCTGCCGGAAACGTTGCCGCGGCGAGGGAATGGTACGAAAAGGCTCTGGAAATTGCTCTGCGACTTGCAGAGAAAATGCCTGGCAACGTTCAAGCTCAGCGGGATTTGAGTGAATACTATAACGACCTTGGCAATTTGGAAATCGCAGCCAACAATCCGTCAAAAGCGGAAGAATGGAGTAACAAAGCTCTAAAAATCCTGGAACCGCTTGTCCATAAAACGCCTGATGACATCAGGTCTCAAATGGTTCTCGGCAAAGTTTACCGATGCCTTGGCGATTCGGAGGCTTCAAGCAGTATTCAAGCCGCTCTGGATTGGTACGAAAAAGCGCAAAAAATATTCCAGCGGCTTGTCGACAAATCGCCGGAGAACGTTGAATACCAAAAAGATTTGGCTGAGACGCAAGAGAAAATCGCTCAAGCGCGGCTAGTCGACAAATCGCCAGAGAGCGTAGAACTGCAAAAAGATTTGACGGAAACGCAAGAGAAAATCGAACAAGAGCGACCTGTTGACAAATCGTCGGAGAATGCTGAATTCCAAAAAGAATTAACCGAAGCGCAAGAGAAACTCGCTCAAGCGCAAAAAGAGTTAGCTGAAATGCAAGAGAAACTCGTTCATGCGCAAAAACAGCCTTGGTATATCGCGATCTTTAACAAACTTTTTAGAAGAGGATAAAAAACATGTTAAATAGTCTTTCTGATGAAATTGAGTCCCTTTGCTTTCTGGTTCAGAACAATCTAAAAGAACAAAGCGGTCAAAAAGAACAAAGCGGTCAAAAAGAACAGAGCGGTCAAAAAGAACAGGGCGGTCAAAAAGAACAGGGCGATCAAAGAATACCATTGTGGCCCTACGTCGTGGCAGTAACCGGACATCGTTCATTCGCGAAGCCGGGCGAGGTCGAGGGTTCGCCGGGATACGAACGCGAAACTATCAAGAACGCATTCAAAGAAGAATTGAAACAGATGGCGCTGCTGTGGAAAAAATCATGCAACAAAAAATCCTGGCTGTGTGAATACAAGGAAGTCAACGCGCCGTTAATTCTTTTAACCAGCATGGCAGACGGCGCAGATCAGTTGGCTGCAGAGGTTGCTTTGGAAGAAAAATTTAAATCTGAATTGAACGTAAAAGTAGTTGCAGTTTTGCCGATGGAGGAAGAACTGTTTAAGCGGACTGTTAAAGACAAAGATAAATTTGAGTTTTTGATCAATCAGGTATACCTGAAATACGAGCTTCCTTTGCTGGACAATAGCGATGATTATCGCAAAAAGATAGCGAATGTGGACAATCGTAAATATGATAAACTACGTGAGAAGCAGTATAAATTTCTGGGTAAGTTTTTGGCTTTGCATTGTCATGTTATGTTCACGTTTTGGGATGGAATAGACGTGTCGAAGAAACATCCCGGCGGAACGTCGTCGGCGCTGCACTTCAAACTCGAAGGAAATACAGAAGAACAGTCCGTATCGGATATGCTGACCTACACATCGGTCGGTCCGGTGGTGCAATTTCTGACCCCGCGCAAAAACCCTGAAAATCTGAAAGAACCTGTTAAAGGACTGAATGTTGAAAGACTGGAGCAAGACAAAGAAGTTGCTGTTTTTTACTGGTCGAAACATGATTTGTGGGACCAGATGAACAAGTGTTATTTCTTTCCGGACCGTGAACGGATGAATGAGAAAACACGGTGCAAAAAAAGCGTTTCCAGCATGAAGGAGATTGTCGAAACCCTTGAACGTCTTGGAGAGCTGAACTGGTATTCGATAAATTGTCCGGATGAAGTCAAAAAATCACTGTCTAAATCCAAAAGTGATCTGTTTGACAAAAAGTATCTGGAAACATTACAAAGCAAATTAGAAGATTTCTGCGATGCTGAAACGACAGCGCTTATTGACCACTATACGTACGTGGATAGTCTGGCGGGATGGTTCCAAAAAAGAATGAAATCCAACGTCTTTGGTTTTCTCTGGGGCGTTGGGGGTTTTCTTGTTTTTGGCTGGCTGTTCTCGTCGTTCTGGGAAATTCATCAAAACGGCTGGGGAGAAGGAAATTTCTTCAGCTTTGTTGATAAAGGAATAAATACCTTTTATGAAATATTAGGGCATTTGATAACGTTTTATAAATCATGGACGGTGTTAAACTGGGTGACGTTTTTATATTGGGTCGCCATTATCGCGTTCATTGTATTTTATGCAAAGGCCAAATATTTGAAAGACCTGATTCGGTTCTATCGATTTCGTGCAGTTGCCGAGGCTTTGAGGGTTCAGATATTCTGGCGGATTGCAGAGATGCGCAATTGCGTTTCCGGGCACTATCGAACTCATCAGCTTCACGAGACGGATTGGCTTCGCACGGCAATTAACGGTCTCGACGTACTTTTTGATTCGCCGAAAAAAAAGAATTTCGAAAAAACTCGGAAAGAACGATTGACTTTTGTTCGCGATTTATGGATAAATGCGCAGTTGAAGTATTTCCAAAAGAAACTTGCAGATGGCGAGAAGGCGCACTCTTTTTACAACTTGAAAATTCTGGGACCTTTTTTGGAGTTATTTAAATGTGTGGAGCAATTTTTAGGGGTTAAAACAATTGTGATGTTATTTATAGGGTTATGGTTATATCTGATTCTCGTGGTTCCAATCAAGCCCACGAACTTGAATTTACTGCACGAAGGTCACAAATATCTGCCGCAAATTTTAGAGATCCTTTATGGATTCTTTTTGATTATTGTCCCAATTTGCGGTTTAATTAAATTCTGGATGAATGTTCATACCCCGCAATCCGACCTGAAACGTTACAAGCAAATGCTGTTTCCTTTTGACCGCGCCATTCTTCTTTTGAAACCAGACTTTGCAAAAGAAAATATTGGCGAACTGCTGGAAGCAGAACCTGAAACCGGAACAATACCCAAAAACATATTGGAAAAACTGCAAGCAATTCTGCTTTTGAATCCAGAACTTGAAACAGAAGATATTGAGAAACTGCTGGAAGCCGATTCTGAAACAGAATCAGTAAAAAAAACAAAAAGCAAATTGGAACAAATGCAAACCATTCTGTGCCAGCTTGGAACGGAGGCGGTTTCCGAAAACGCAGCCTGGTATTTATCCTTTGGCGAACGAGAATTGACGTTGCCTCAATAAAAAGAGCGGCGTTTTTACTCAATCGTCAACAACGCGCCTGAACGTAAAATCGGCCCTGCGCGCTCATGACGCAAAGCAGATCGCTTGTATTATGAGCGCGCACGCTTAAAGCATAATTATTTATTCCCTGTTACCTTTTTTCTTCGATTTCGTTTTACCTATATATCAGTAGTTTTTTTATTCAACGGATTATTAACCAACGGAGAACAACCATGCAATACAATTTCGACTATTTTATCAGTTACTCGCACGCTGACAACCAATCCGAAGACGGCAAACCCGGGTTTGTTGACGAGTTCGTTGAGAGGCTTCAGAATTCAACGGAACATAAACAGATGTTCGGCAGGGAAATTGAAGTCTTTTTTGACAAGACTAATATCCATTCCATGTCCGACTGGGACAATCGCATCCGTTCCGGTCTCGCCAGCTCGAGGTTTTTCGTCGTTCTTTTGTCGCCCAATTATTTCAAAAGCGAGTACTGCGCCAGAGAGTTCGACTGGTGGATGCAGCACGAGATGCACCGCCGGGTTTTGGGAGAGGGAACCGCGCCCATGCTGATCGTCTCCGTCAATGGACTGTATAATTCTAACGTGGATCCGCTTCCTGCAATCCCACAGGATATACGGGACAATTTCCCCAACTGGGTCAAGCAGATTCGACAAATCCAGTCAGGTCCAGACTTTGATATGCACAACCTCGAACGCGCCAAAATTGATGAAATACTTCGAGCCTTATGCGAGAATACAAAAGACAAATATTTCAAACAGGTAATTGCCGAGGAATCGCCAATCAACGCCGGATATCCCCAATACAACGAAAACTTCGTTGGGCGGCGTGAAAATCTTCGTTCGCTGCGTCAAACTCTTAGTACATCATGTGCTACAGCCATCTCTGCTGTCAACGGTTTAGGCGGAATCGGCAAAACGGAGCTGGCGCTGACCTACGGGCACGCCTTTGCATGGGACTACGAGCTGGGTCGCGTCTTTGCAAACTGCGAAAATATGGATTCTCTTGAAGACGTAATTCTCTCTTCCAGTATTGCCGAAATGCACAAGTTGAAACTGGAAGGCACGAATGAACAAAAGCTCACAACGTTGTATAATGAGCTGAAAAGCAAGATCAAACTCATCGAGAAACGCAATGAAGAGCAACACGTTGACAAAACCCTTGGAGCGCATGTCCTGCTTATTCTGGACAACGTAAACCGGCTTGAATTGATCTCTCAAAACAATCTGGGTAAACTACCCGATTTTTTCCATGTAATCATCACGACTCGGGAATCCGCTAACGAATTTCCGCATATTCATACGGAAAGCGTGGAACGACTGAGCGAAGACGAATCGGTCGAACTTCTGAGCAACCTTCGAGAGTTCGGAGACGACCCGCGGGAAGCTGTGGCAGCGCGAAAAATTGCGAAGCTGCTGGACGGTTTCACCCTGGCGGTTGAGCTGACGGGAGCATATCTTAAAAAGACTCCCTATGTAACGTATAATGATCAATACGAACAACTGAACGCAGACATTTCTGACGCCGTTCAAATAATGGTTGACCAAATGCAGAATCTCCGACGTCATCAGGCGGAATGTATTTCGGCTGTTTTGGAGTCCACGCTTTCTGCGCTCTCTGACAACGCACGCAAAGCGCTGGAATTCGCGGCTCTTATGTCTCCCGACGCAGTTGGGTTTGGCTGGCTTCCCGAACTGATTGGTCTTGACAAAAATGATGTCGAGGGACGCAAGGTTCTCAACGAACTGACCAGTTACAGGCTCCTCACGCCTTTGGGAGGGGAACCGAACATTGCACGTATTCATCGTCTTGTTGCAGAAATGGTAAAGAAGGATATTCAGGAAAACGTCCAGCAGAAAAACATCAATAGGATCCGGAGAAAATGTGAAGATTTGCTTCATAAAGACGTGATGTTTTGGTGTACATCCGAGAATTCATGGAACATTATGCCGGTTTTTGAATTTTGTTTGGCTCTGGCTGAACAGTGGACCGTGGAAACTTCCAAAGAGAATATTGATTGGAACCTTACGTGGATGTTTGATGCTTCTGGGAAAAAACTAAAATCTCTTGGGAAAATGAATGAAGCAAGCGATGCTTTCCAACTTTATTTAAAAATTAATAAAGAACGCGTTAAAACGTTTCCAGATATCGTTGAAGTCCAGTGGGATTTGAGTATTTCGTACGAGCGCCTTGGCAATTTGGAGGAAGCCGCCGGAAATACAGTCACAGCGCGGGAATGGTATGAAAAACTATTAGAAAACAGCAAGCGGCTTGTCGACCTGAGGCCGGATAACGCTGACTATCTACGGGAGTTAAGCGTTGCGTACGATCGTCTTGGCGACTTGGAGAAAGCCGCCGGAAATGCTGCCGCTGCTCAGGTTTGGTACGATAAGGCTTTGGAAATAGATCATCAGTATGCCGACCGAACGTCAAACGATCCGGTTGCCCAATGGAATTTGAGCGTTATATACAATAAAAATGGCGATTTGGGGTACGTCGCAGGAAACTTTGATATTGCGCGGAAATGGTATGGCATGTCTATGGAAATCATCAAGCGGCTTGTCAACCAGATGCCGGATAACGTTAACGCCCAGCGTGGTTTGAGTATTACGTACAATAAACTTGGCGATTTGGAGAAAACCACCGGAAATGTTGTCGCTGCGCGGGAATGGTACGAGAAGGCTCTGGAAATCGCCAAGTGGCTGGCAGATGCATTGCCGAAAAACGTTGAATTACAACGGGATTTGAGTGCTACGTACGATCGCCTTGGCGATTTGGAGAAAGCCGCCGGAAATGTTCCCGCTATGCGGAAATGGTGTGGCATGTCTATGGAAATCACCAAGCGGCTTGCTGACCTGATGCCGGATAACTATGAAGTCCAGCGAGATTTGGGCATTATGTACTATAACCTTGGCGATTTGGAACAAGCAGCCGGAAACGTTGCCATTGCACGGGAATGGTGCGAGAAGTCTCTGGAGATTGCTCAGCGACTTGCGAACCAGAATCCGGATAATATTCAAGTTCAGCGGGATTTGGGCATTTCGTACAGTAATCATGGCGATTGGGAGAAAGCCGTCGGAAACGTTCCTGCCGCACGGGAATGGTACGAGAAGTCTCTGGGGATTGCTAAGCGGCTTGCCAAACTGATGCACGGTAATGTTCAAGCCCAGCGTGATTTGGGTTATTTGTACGTGCGACTTGGTAAATTGGAGTTTGCCGCCGGAAATGCTGACGCCGCGAGGAAATGGTTCGAAAAAGCCTTGGAAATCTTCAAGCGACTTGTCGTTCAGATACCAGATAACGCCATGGTGCAAAATGAATTGGCTACGATACAAAAGTTACTCGCTCAAGTTCAGGAATAATCGTGATATATCGCTTGATTTTAAGAATCAATCGGCAACAGCGTGGCTATAAAAAAAGTGGTAAGTTTTAAGTGGTAAGTGGTAAGGACGCAAAGCGCTGTTCCTACTTACCACTTACCACGAACTACTTACCACTTTCTTACTGAAAGATTATCTTTCTCGGTATCAATCAGTCGTAAACTCTATCGACTTTTTTGTGCTCCTGGAAGATTTTCAGGGATTTCTCGAACAGTTCGTTGCCCTTGGGCGTGGGGAACTCGCGCGTGCAGCAGCCCAGGCAGAAGGTGTCCTGGCCGCAGCCGATTGACGTGCCGATGTTGTCAACGGGCAGGTATCGAAGCGAGTCGGCGCCGAGTTCTTTCGCCATCTTGTCGAGAACGTCCGGCGTGAATTCGCCTTTGTATCCGTCCTGAAGGAAATGGGGAGCGAACAGGTCGCTCAGCAGCGACATGTCAACGCCGTAGAAGCACGGGGCGATAATCGGCGGGCAGGCGATTCGCAGGTGAACTTCCGCCGCGCCGCCCACTTCACGCAACATTCTCATCAACGCGCGAATCGTCGTGGAACGAACGATGCTGTCGTCAACCAGAACGACTTTCTTACCGCTCAAAACGGTGGGCAGAACCGCGTATTTGCTTCTCACAGCGTAGCTGCGGCCGGTGTTGCTTTGAATGAACGTTCTGCCGGCGTAACGGTTTCTCATCAAACCTTCCTGACACGGCAGATGGCGCACGTGAGCGTATCCAGCCGCGGCGGCTTTGGCGGTGTCCGGAACCGGAACAACGATGACGTCGTCTCCGCCCTGGAGGATGCCGACGTTGTCTTCGTTTTTGCCCAGTACGCGTCCTGCGGCTTCACGCGCCTGATAGACGCCCAGGTTGTCGATTTCACTGGCGGCGTTGGCAAAGTAAATCCATTCGAAGAAACAGCGCTTTTGCGGAACCGGGTCTGCATAGCGTTCAACCTTGTAGCCCTTGGAATTGACGATAACCATCGTACCGGGCTCCAGGTGGTTGATTTCGCGGAATCCCATGTTACGCAGGGCGATAGATTCGCTGGCGGCGGCGAACAGGCGTCCTTGAACCGCCCAGCACAGGGGTCGAAGCCCCAACGGGTCGCGGGCGACGAACATTTCTCCGCAGCCGTTGATAAAGGCGATATTGTACGCGCCGTCAAACTGCGTGTAGACGTTTTTCATGACGTCCACAAAAGACGGTTCCGTTTCTCCGCGCAGAGCGTAAGAAAGGGTGTGCATCATGATTTCGGTGTCGCCTTCAAGAGTAATGTGATAACCCTGTTTTGAAAGAAGCTGTTCGCGAAGTTCAGGGTAGTTTGCCAGAGTGCCGTTAAACGCAAAAGAGAACCATTTCCAGAGCCGTCCGTGATGCCGTTCAAAAGGCTGAGCGTATCGCGGGTCTTCCTGTCCGCAGGTCGCGTATCGGGTATGACCGATTCCTGCTCGCCCGGCGTACTCTCTCAAAATTGCCTGAAATTTGCCGGGATGGGAGACGCGGAACACTTCATTGACCGATCCGACGTCTTTGTACGTGTCCAAAATTTGCGGACGGTCCGGGTCGTAGGTTGTAATCCCTGCCGCCAGCTGACCCCGGTTTTGCTGATCGCAGAGCATTTGCTGCAGCATAGGGGTGATGTTGTTGTTCGAGACCATGGAACTGGCGTCACCTTCCGGAGCGACCGCCTCATCCATCCAATAAATCGCTGAAACGCTGCATTCGTGTTCAATGCGTTCTGACATAATGATTTCCATCGGGTTGGAGTGCATGGGGAAAGATTGGACGTCTGGGAAAGACGCCGTCTTGCGTCCGGCTGAAACCGTTTTACCGCGAACGCTTCAGCCCCCCC
>JAFZAL010000231.1 GCA_017557195.1 Thermoguttaceae bacterium
ACGGCAGAAGCAGAATTTCTGGCGGCGTACCCGGACATTGCTCGAGAGATGATGACCAGCGTTTCGCTGGATTCGATTACGGCAGATAAAACGTCGGAGAATATCGTCAAGATTAATTCCCTGTTGGACTTCGCGCTTCAGTTCAAATACGCGTCGACGGCGGTTAGCGCCTGTCAGGCTCTTGGACAGCTCAAGTCGGCAGAGGCGCTTGCGTCACATGGAGACGTGTTCTCTCCGCTTGTTTGCGCGCTCAATTCTCCGTATCCGAAAGTTCGCTGGGCGGCTTGCGAGGCGATTATGGCAATCAACCCGCAGACCCCGTATTTGGGGTCGTCGGAACTGCCCAAGGCGCTGTCCTGGTTCATGCTCGGCGAGGGCAGAAAGAAGGTTTTGATTGTCGCGCCCAAGTCGGTAGACGCCC
Source organism: Thermoguttaceae bacterium (assembly GCA_017557195.1). Lineage (GTDB taxonomy): Bacteria > Planctomycetota > Planctomycetia > Pirellulales > Thermoguttaceae > RUG11551. The sequence continues at coordinate 422 of JAFZAL010000231.1, forward strand.
TGACCGTTGGCGGATTCCTGCCGGACGGGTTCGAGCCGATTATTGCTACAACCGGCAAACAGGCGTTGGGAATCCTTCAGTACGAACCGGAGATTTACGCGGTCTTTTATTCCATGGACCTGTACTCCGTCCCGCCGGCTATTTTCCTGGAAAAGATTCGGGAAATTCCGGTCGCGGCGGACGTCCCAGTTGCGATTACTGCCAATTCCAATCGGTTTGAAGAAGCGAAAAAAGTCGTGAACGAACGTCCGCTGTGCGTATGGGCGCCGACGCCGTCGAACGCCGCAGACATGGACAGAGTCATGTCAATGCTGGACGCGCTCAAGCCGTACCCAATGCCGTCTCCGGAACAGACAATAACGTTTGCCGACAAGGCGGCTAAATTCGGGGCTGTTTTGGCGGAACAGTGTTACGGCGAACCCAATATTGCTCTTGTTACCGATAAGACGGAAGATGCGTCCAAGAAAGGTCCTGCTCGTCATGACATTGCCCGAAGCGCCGAAAACGACGTCCTGCGAAAGATGTACGATTTAGCGCCTCTGGCAGACGCGGCTCAATATCAACTGGCGCAAAACCTGACGGTGGAAGCGTCGCTGAAACTGTTACAGAACATTCCGACTCTGGACGCTCAGACGCAAATTATCGACTATGCGTCCAATAATATCAACTCGGTTGACAATCGCAAGGCGGCTGTCAAGGCGTTTGAATATTCCGTCAGCCAGTTCGGTCTGTTGCTTACCACGCCGCAGCTGACGAAACAGTACGACTTGCTGGATTCGGAACAGAACAAGAGTTCGCAGGAAATTCTCAATTCGCTCCTGGACGTTATTGAAGCTCCGTGGAACAAGGATCATAAACTCCATAAAATGGAAGTCGAGAATTCCGTCAATAAAGACTATGGCGATCAACCGAATTTTAAGGCTTTGTAATGACAGACTCCGATAATCCCAATCGCGCGTTAGCTCAGGCGCTCAACTCGTGGCGTCTTGCTGGACTTGACCAGATGTCGCAGTACTCGCCGAGTATGGAGGCGAACTTGGGGCAAGCAGAGCAGGGCGTACAGACCCCGCCGCCCGCTGCGGAAACCGCCCCAGGCGCCGCGGCTCAGGCTCCGCCTGTAACAGAACCCGTTCCAGAAACAACGCAACCTTCGCTCATTACTCCTGACACCCAAACCACTCCTATCATATCAAACATGACTGATAACAAGTTGATTGAATCGTCCGACCCGGTAGAAGCGCTGGCAATGTTACAGAAACGGGTTGCTCAATGCCGTCTTTGCAAGGTGTTGCCGGAAACGCGAACGCAAACGGTTTTTGGGGTCGGCAACCCTCGAGCGCGTCTTTTGTTTTTGGGAGAAGCGCCAGGCGCAGACGAAGACGCTCAGGGCATTCCCTTTGTCGGGCGGTCGGGACGCCTTCTGACCGACATGATAGAAAAGGGTATGAAGATTTCTCGAGACGAAGTTTACATCTGCAACGTTTTACGGTGCCGTCCGCCGCAGAACCGCAATCCGCTGCCGGAAGAAGCGGCGTTTTGCCGTCCGTTTATGGAAGCGCAGATTAAAATCGTCAACCCGGAGTTTATCTGCTGTCTGGGCGCGGTCGCCGCAAAAAATCTGTTACAAACTGACACGTCTATCGGCAAACTGCGCGGCACGATTCACAACTGGCAGGGATACAAAGTCGTTTGCACGTATCACCCGTCGTATCTGCTGAGAAACCCGCCGGCAAAGAAAGACGCCTGGATTGACCTGCAGCTTCTCATGCGCGCCATGGGACTGATGTAGCTTAGATGGGGAATAGGGAGTAGGAAATAGGGAATAGGGAATAGGGAATAGGGAATAGAAAAAACTACTCCCTACTCCCTACTACTCTCTACTGCCTACTGCCTACTGCCTACTGCCTACTGCCTACTGCCTACTCCCTATTTAGCGTACTGCTTTTCTAAAAACTCTCTCAACCCTTGACTTTTCTCGTTACGTTCTGTACAATAAGCATTACAAGAAACGTTTGGATTAGCAAATCCTTTTCAAACGGACGCTGAATTATGATAAACGGAAAGAGTTTGACTTTTGCATTTATACTGACGCTGATTGCATTTATCCCCCTCAATGCGGCGGAGAATTCTGTTCGGGAAAGGAATGTTAAAGACGCTGAGCTTGCTTTTGGAAAATCTGCCGTAGACCGTTTTGAACAGATGTTTCAATCTGGCGATTTCGATTTCAAGAAGTATGGATATTCCGATGCTGAAGTTTTATATTACGCTGTTTTTGTGAACGATCTGGAACGCGTTAAACTGCTAATCGATAAAGGCGCAGACGTCAACGCTAAAGACAATAGGGATGCAACGCCGTTAATTGTCGCGGCTGATAATAACAATTTTGAAATCGTAAAGATTCTGGTTGAAAACGGAGCCGACGTTAATGCCAAAAATGTTGATGGTTTTACAGCGCTGTACTCTGCAGCTCGAAACGGCAATTTGGAAATGGTTCAATATCTTGTTAATCAAGGAATTAGCGTATCTGACTCTATTGGCGCGTTACATGGATCTGTGTCGAGCGGGAATTTAGAGTTGGTTCAATGGCTTATCGCGCATGGGGCGGACGTCAACAGCTATTTTCATAACGATACGGTTTTGGCATACGCTCTCGAATGCAAAAGCAGGGACGTCTTGCGTTTTCTTGTAGAACAAATTGGCGTTGACGTCAATGCTTCAATTCACAAAAAAATTTACTACCCTGCTTTGGAATGCGCTGTCAAACGCAATAATTTTGAAACGGTGAAATATCTTGTCGAACATGGCGCCAATATTAACCCTCCCTACATTTTGGGAAAATTCCCAACGCCCGGTTGGTATTTTCTGTGCAATGCCGATCCTGATATTGTGCAATACCTTAGAGAGCGCGATACGGTTCTTAAAGGGCTTTCAATCGCGGTATCGCTGATATTTCTGGCGGCGTTGATGGCATTTATCTATTTCGTCTACAGAATGGTTCGACCAAAAAAGCTTGTTGCGGTTGAATTGGAAAAATAGAGAAGCAGTCAGGAATAAAACTGTATTAGCAGACAAAAACAGACGCGGTTGTAACCAATTCCAGATTGTCTGTTTGTACGTAAAATAGGCAAAATGAGTAACTCTATAGTATTCTTTTCCTATTTACAAATATAGAGAAAACGCTATAATATAATGGAATCGGAGCAGGAAATGGACGGATCGTTCAGTCTTCCTGTTTTTAGTTTTTTTATTATCCGCAACATTCAATCATCCAATGAATTCCAATAGCAAATCTTCGGCGTCGAATAACGCTCAAAATACGTCTGAATCTAAAACGTCGTTTCAAGTTATCCGCGAAACGATAGAATCCATCGTAATTGCTTTTGTTTTGGCGTTGACGTTTAGAACGTATATTGCTGAAGCGTTTATGATTCCAACTGGAAGTATGGCAAACGAGTTGATGGGCCGCCACAAAGACATTTACTGTCCGGGCTGCGGGTATCGATTCAAGGTCGGGGCGACGGAAGAAGTCGATCGCAGCAGCGGGCGTCAAATTCGCGGCGCCTATATTACTGGCGTCGTTTGCCCTAACTGCCGAGTCGGAATAGATTTAATGCGAGAAGAAATCAGAGGGCAGAAGACCCCTTCTTACAGCGGCGACCGAATTATTGTCGGGAAGTATCCCTATCGAATGTCTAAACCGGATCGTTGGGACGTGTTCGTTTTTATGTTTCCTGGCAATACTCAAACCAACTATATCAAACGATTGGTTGGGATGCCGAATGAGACGATGCGCGTTCAGCATGGGGACGTCTTTACCAGACCGCTTGACAGTACAGAGGAATCCGACTTCCAAATTGCTCGCAAGCCGGCGGATAAAATTCTGGCTGTCATGCAAAACGTCTACGACGACGATAAACGCAATCTCGATTTTTATTCCAAAACGAACTGGCCGCGGCGTTGGGTTGCCGCCCAGGGAAGCGTCTGGGAAAGCGAGCAGGACCGGTCGGAATACCGCTGCCAGGCGTCTTCAAACGACAAAATCAACTGGCTGATGTATCAGCACGTTGTTCCAACTTACGATGTCTTGCTGAATTACTATCAGGGGAGCAAGCCCACGCGAACGCCTGACGTTCGTCCGTCTTTGATTACCGATATGAACGCGTATAATTTTAATCGATTAAAGACCGGAAGTTCAGACCCGCGTCAGTTTTCTCCCACCGCTGACCAACTGGGAATGCACTGGACGGGCGATTTAATCGTCGAATGCGATATTGCGCCTGCGGCCAAGACCGGAAAAGCGTATTTGCAGCTTATCAAAGGCGGCGTAGTGTTTACCGCAACAATCAACCTGGCAAACCAAACTGCTCAGCTGTCCATCTCCGGAGAAAACAACTGGCAGCCGAAAGCGTCTGTTAAAATTGAACCGGGAAAGAAGACGTCCCTGCGCTTTGCCAACGTTGATCAGGCTTTGTATTTATGGGTTGGCGGAAAGCTGGTAAGCTTTGATTCACCAACTCAATACAACGCTCTGGACAATTCTCTGCCTGCCAAAGACGATCTCAATCCCGCCCGGATTGGTTTGGAAGGCGTCGCGGCATCGGTTGAACACGTCAAGCTGTTTCGAGATTTGTACTACATCGCGGCGCAGCGCCCGATTTATCGACATATTACCGACTACGAAGATGGAATGTTGCCCTATGACGAAGATTCGGCAGAAGACATGGAAGACTTCTTCCGCAATCCGACGCGTTGGGGGCGTATGGCGTCCCGTCGAACAATTCAGTTTGACTTGCACGACGGACAGTATTTTGCCATGGGAGACAACTGCACTCACAGTGAAGACAGCCGTTTATGGGGACGTCCGGACGAAGGCATTGATTTCTTCGTTTCGGAAGATCTTTTAATCGGCAAAGCGCAGTTCGTCTTTTGGCCTCACGCTTATAATGGATTTATTCCCAACGTATTTGATATGAGAAAGGTGAAATAATGAGTAAGGAGACGAATGTTTTACTGGAAGCGAAATCGCTGAAAAAGACTCTGTATCGATTCAAAAACTTCAAATGGGAACACAATCAGTCCGTTAAGGACGTTTCTCTCTATGTAAACGAGGGAGAAATTGTCGGTTTGCTGGGTCCAAACGGCGCGGGTAAATCAACCAGCCTGAAGATGATTTCCGGAGATCTCAAGCCGGATGAAGGGCGCGTTTTTTTCGATGGAAAGGATATCACCACCTGGCCGATGTATAAACGCTGCAGCGCCGGTCTGGGATACATGGCTCAGGAAAATACGCTTTTCAAGCAGATGACGGTCGAAAACAACCTCGTCGGCATTATGCAGATGCAGGGGTTTGAAAAGAAGGAATGTCAAGACCGCTGCGAGGAATTGATGGAGCTGTTTAATCTCAAGCATATTCGCAACAACCTGGCAATTAATATTTCTGGCGGTGAAAAACGCCGTCTGGAAGTTGCCAGAGCGTTAACCCAACGTCCTAAAATGCTTATTCTCGACGAACCTTTTGCCGGCGTTGACCCGAAAGTTACGCAATCGGTTATCGATCTGGTTTTGGACTTGTGGCGAAGATGGAAGATTGCAATCCTCATTACAGACCATGATTATTTGCACATCATTCAGATGGTTCATCGCTGCTATGTTATTTCCAGCGGAGAGGTCGTTTTCGAAGGGAATGTTAACGATCTGATTAACGACCCGATTGTTCAGCGAGATTATCTCGGAAACGTTGAACAGCAGATTATTACTGTTGACGAATACGGTCACAGAAGAGTCAATAGCCGTCACAGTTTTTTGCAAAACGAAAACGGTTCGAATTTGCAGACGTCAACTCAGGGAACGTTTATTCAAAGCGCTCCCTCAGTCTCAACGACCGCTCCAGGAGCTAACGTCAACCAGGGACGCGTTCCGCCGTCTGAGGATTCCATTTCAGAACAGTTTTCTTCAAATGGCGGCTCTGAAACGTTGAATCAGACGGGTTCTGCAGCGGATTCTGAATTGTCTGAACTGTTACAGCCGATTCAAACGAACGAATTTCAAAGCGATGTGGATAACAAGCCTTCCCCGCCGCTGTCAGATTTTTTCCAGAACGCTGAATCGCAGTCTGAATTCCAGCCTGAAGAAACGACAAATCAGACAAACGGTCAACAGCGTCAACGCAAAGTTCCGCCTTCCGGACCGACAATTAAACCGTTTAGACGAAAAAAGTAGAACTCCTCCGGCTGATTGTCGGCTGCAGCTGAAAAACGGGCGTTTCACCCATTTACAATCATAAATATTACGATGGAATACGAATTTTTCGACGCCGCAAAAAGCGGCAATTTGGAACAGGTTAAAGAACTCGTTGAACAAGGCGCAGACGTCAACGCAAAAGATGATTCTGGCTGGTCGGTCTTGCATTATGCAGCCGGGAGCGGTAATCTGGAACTGGTTCAGTGGCTCGTTGAACACGGCGCAGACGTCAACGTAAAAAACGATTCCGGCTGGACGGTATTACATGCTGCAGCCGATAGCCCCAATCTGGAACTGGTTAAATGGCTTGTTGAACAAGGTTTGGATGTCAACGCAAAAGACAATGATGAAAATACCCCCATGCATATTGCCGCCTATTTTAAAAAATGGGAAACGGTTAAATGGCTTGTTGAACAAGGCATGGACGTCAACGCAAAAGGCGAGGATGGAAATACCGTCGTGCTTATTGCCGCCCGATTTCGATTTGACGAATGGGACATGTGGGGAATGATTGATTGGCTTGTTGAACATGGCGCAGACGTCAACGCAAGAGACAATGAGGGCTGGACGCTCATGCATGCCGCCGTCCAGAGCGGGAATGTGGATCGAATTCTATGGTTGTCTGAAAAAGGTTTTAACGCTAAAGACAACGATGGAAATCCGAGAGTTCGTCGTATCTTCGATTGGGATTAAAGAGAAACCGTTCAATCGCTAATCCAGATCAAGAGTTTCTGTCTGGTTTCCAGTAATCTCAACCGTCAAGGTTGACTGGAAACCGTATTTTTCCAGATGCCCTATTGCCTACTCCCCCGCTCGAATCTTTTTCCATTCCGCGACCGCGAGTTGGTCGCATTTTTCATTTTCCGGATGCCCTTTATGTCCGGGAACGTATGTGTATTTGATTTTGTGAATCTGGTTTAATTCATCCAGCGTCTTCCATAAATCGACATTTTTAACGGGCTTTCCGTCAGCGAGTTTCCAACCTTTCTTTTTCCAGGAGGAAATCCATTTTGTCAGCCCGTTGCCGACGTAAGAACTGTCAGAAACCAATTCTACAGAAACAGGACGGGTCAGCGCCTGCAATCCCTGGATAACCGCCATGAGTTCCATGCGGTTGTTGGTCGTGTTTTCTTCTCCGCCGGAACGAACCTTTTCGCGTCCGGACGCTTTATGCCGAAGAATATACGCCCAGCCGCCCGGTCCGGGATTGCCGCTGCACGCTCCGTCAGTATATAAAATCACTTCACACATATTAAAAATTATAGAAATTTTAAAAAAAATAACAAGCCGGGGCAAAAATAGTATTTTGTTTTTCAGGGGAAATAAAATTGGCGCTCGCAAAATTTTCTTCCGAAGATAGATAAGGTTGGATTTTTGAATCGCGTCCCGGAGGGACGCAACTCTTGTAACCGTGGGCTTCAGCCCACGGAAGAAATACTAATAACAAAACAATCGAAAAATACCCATTTCCTTCCCCCCAG
>JAFZAL010000026.1 GCA_017557195.1 Thermoguttaceae bacterium
ACTTAGCACCGCGGAAATTGGTCTGCAGCTTCGCACTACAAACTGCCTGGAAGAACAAGGCATCTTTACAGTTCGAGATTTACTCAACAGCTCTCGCGATCGATTGTTGAGCATTTCCAATTTTGGAGAAAAAACTCTCAACGAAGTCTACGACGCACTGGAACGAATCGGTTTTTATCGTAAATCGCGTCAATCCTCCCGCCAATAAACAAACAAGCGCAATCCTGCAAGATGTCGCTTAATCTGTTGACCTCATTAAAAATCGAAGATCGTACAACGCCTTCAGACCGCCTTTCCGGAGTCTGGATTGAGGCGGCGCTGGCGTTTGGTTTTATGATTAGCGGCATAATTGGCTTTATTGTGATTTTCTTTTGGTTGATTATGCCCCAGTGGCGTCTTCAGAGGGATTATAAAGAAACGCAATGTAAAGTTGTTGCTCGCGGCATTGACCCAATGCCCAACAATGATCTCTATCGTCCGAAAATTCTAATTGAATATGCTGCGCCTATGCCGCTGGCTTCAGACAAGACCGGAAAAACGATTTTAAAAAAATACAGCGTTTGGACCTACGATTTCAACACGCTTTACAATTCTGGGTATTCATATCAAAAAAAAGAGGCGTATAACGCTCTGGAAGCGTATAAAATCGGAAAAGACTATGTTTGTTGGTATGACCCTCACGACCCTAAAAACGTCGTTTTGTTTCGCAACTGGTCGTGGACGAATATAACGCTGCTTATAGCGCCAATTTCTTTGATCCTGCTCGGATTAGGCCCTCTGATTCATTTGTATATGTATCGATCCGGACGCGCAGTGAAGAAAAGCGTTCTTCAATCAGACGCATTACAAAGTAATTCAACAGAGAATTCAGAAGATTCGCCGCCTGAGATTTCGTCAGAAAAATCATCTGAGTCGGAACTGGATATTGATTTGCCCAACGTTCCCTCAATACGCAATATAATTGACTCCCCCGGAGTCAAAATGAATTATCGCCTTCCTCTTGACAACTCGCCTATTTGGAGTCTTGGCGTTCTTTTGTTATTGTTGGTTGCATGGGGCGTTATGTGTATAGTTCTCGTTTCTATCGGCTTGGGGGGATTATTGGATGGCCGGCCAGACTGGGTCGTAACCATTTTTATTATACTGTTTGGTTTAATCTGGTTTGGATTGTTTTTATACTTTTTCCGGAATTTGCAGTTGGCAACTTCTATTTCTCCTACGCTTATAGAAATTAACGACGCGCTGTTGCATCTTGGTCAAACAACAACGGCGTTGGTAATTCAGATGGGAGGACATTACGTAATCACGCTGGACGTCAATCTTATATGCGAAGAAGAAGCGGCTTTTTCATACGGAACAGATATTCGCCGAGAAAAACGGGTTGTTTATCGTTCGAATCTTGTTTCGGAGAAAGATTTCAATATTGTTGCAAACGAGCAGTTTGAAAAGTCGTTTGAGTTTACAATTCCTGAAGACAGGATGCACTCATTTGACTCTCCGCATAATCGTATTGCCTGGCGTTTGGAAGTCTGTGGAGAGGTGAAAAATCTCCCTCCGTTTACTCGAAGTTACGTTCTGGTTGTAAAACCGTAGCTCTGACGGAACAAAACGTTGTTTGGGGCTGCGATGCAATCCCAGACGCTTATAGTAAGACGCATTTGAAGAACGGCAAAAAGATCAGGACAAAAAAAGAATGTAGAATTTATTCAACTCTACATTCTTTCTTTTTTCTTAAAATTGGATTAAATCAGGCGATTAGAAGCCGTCGCCGCTCCATTCGTCAGACGGGATGCTGTTGAGTTCCGGGAACGCAAAGGCGACCGTTTTGACGTCGCCGGCGCTGACGACGATTGTCTTGGACTCGGAATAGGTTTTACCGTCTTTTTCGACAACAGCGTCAATGACGTACTGATACTTCAAACCCGGTTTGAGATTGATGGAAGCAAAAGTGCGTTTGGAACCAACAGATTTTGTAGGAGTTCCATTGACGTAAACTTTCGCCTGATTGGGAGCCCAAATCGTGAAAATGACGCCGCGGGAAGAACGAACGTCAATGTTCGATAACCGATTGGAAGGGGTTCCGTCAGGATTCGGCTTGCTCCAGGAAACCTGAGACGCCTTAACCTTGGCGGATTTTGCTGAATCCAGCAGAGAATTCGGAGCGGATTCGTCTTCCGGGACGACTTCGTCAGCCGGTTCTTCCGGAGATGCGGATTCTTCAGGAATATCGTCAGCAGCGGGTTCGTCAGTTGACGTGGTGGGAATGCCCATCGAGTCGTCTGCGTCTTGAGACTTCGTTACGGGAACGGGAGCCAGAGACGGGTTGTGATCGGAGTCCGGAACGTAATCTTCGCCGGCTTCGATAGCGCGTTCTCGATCGCAGCATCCATTGATATTACAAAGCGGACAGCATGGCATTTCAGGAGTGCAAAGACCGCTGTTATGGCAGCAGTGAAAATCGCGATGAGGTCTCGGCGGAATAAGCTGAGGCGTGTATTCCCAAATCGGAATGCGGAGGAAACAGCCGCGGAAAGTCCACTGGGCGCATGGGTCAGTTCCGTAACGAGTGGGAGAGTATTCATAGTAACTTTGTGCATACGGAGGGCACTGTTCCTCGACCGGCGTGAAGTAATATCCTCCAAACGTGCGAGGGGCCAATCGACGGAATCCGTAGGCGGTGTAGCCATAACCAGCATAACCGTATGGACTATAGGCCATTTCATTTCCATAAACAAACGCCGCGTCGTCTGCGACTGCGACATCTTCCGAACCATTCTGACTAAACGCAACGGAAGCGCTCAAACTCAACGCCAAAGCCGCGACGCCTGTCATCAAACAAAGGCGATACGCTCTCATAAAATATCCTCCAATTCAAAAATTCTATCTGGTTTTGTTGACTGGTATTTTAACCAGTTTGTTTAATATCTATATTTTACCACATCTTTTGCATATTGCAAGTATGTTTGGTAAAAATTTTTTCAATAAAATTATATACTTCTTCCGTAGGGAATTACAGTATTCCAGTCTTATTATCGAAATTTTATGGGGAAAAAATGGTAGTAGAACGACGAGAGAACAGTGTTTTTTATGGAATCGATGGCGAGTTGTACAGGTTGTACGGATTATGCCTGTTTGATAGGCAGGATAGATTGTATGAGATACGTAATTTAGGCGAGTGCTAAATAAAAAAAGCGTCTCTGGAAGAAGTGGATTGATAAATGATTTCCAGAGACGCGCGTCATTGAGTAGTTACGGTTTTTTAACGCTTTTTTGTATAATTGGAGGTGGAGTCATTCGTTCGCGAACAGGGATTTCCTCGATGGCGATGTTGCGGAATTTGAAGTCGGAGGTGGCGTCGTGTCCCTGGAGTTGAATCGTCCCGGCGTCAAGTCGCAGACCGCGGCGGGGGTTGGGATCGGGTTTTCGGGTATCCGTCCAGTCCGAGACTTGTTCGCCGTTAACCCATACAGCAAAATGATTTCCGACAGCATTAATATAAACATTCACCCATTCTTTGTCGTTTCCGATAACCTTTCGAGCGTCTACGCGGCGGAAAATTCCGCCTGTTCCGCAGTCTTTCGGCTTGGTGCGGTCGCCGTCGAGGAATTCAAAATTGACCTGACATTCGTAACCGTTCATCTTTTCCCCAGGAATGCAGCGGAAAAAGACGCCGGAGTTGAGTCCCTCGCCGTTGACGTAGACGTCCAGCGACAGGTTGAAATCGCCGTAACGAAGGGATGATTCCAGCGATCCATTGCCGTTTTTGACGGTCAATTCCCCATTTCCATTGACGCCGGCGTCGATAACGTCGTAGGCTTTCCAGCCGCTAAGGTCTTTCCCGTTAAAGAGTTGCTGCGATAAAACCGGGGTAACGGTCAACCCTCCGATTCGGATCGTTCCATGATACAATTTGACGCCGATAAACCCGCGTCCGAATTTGGACGATGTGATAATCTGCTCATTGGTCAGGGAAACGGACTGCAAATCATCCATAGATTCCGTATCTTTAAGTGGAATTTCAAGGCATCGCAGCCCTTTCGGGTCAGTTTTAAGCAGCAGCGACGCCTTTCCGCCCCGGGAAAGCGCGTATTTTATTTCGACGTGAAATTTACCGAACTGGGTGGTCGTTCGGATAATTGTCGGCTGCGTCGTCGTGGCAGTCAAGACGGGCTTTTCAGACGGCGATTCGACTTTCCAAATGCCTTTTTCCGCGGCCGTTAAACCAAACATTTCCGAATTAATCAAGGAAATCTCGGGAGCGGTCGATTCCGATTCCGCAAACGCCGTTCCGAGGAGGAATAAACAAACGATTGATGTTAATAACGCTTTTTTCATGATGATTCAGGTTATTTGCTTGTTTCTCGCAACTCAAACTAATTTCTAATTACTAATCACTAATTACTAAAATATACCCCTTTCTTCCTTTTCTGTCAATATCCGCACAAAAATTTCCCGCCCCCCATTGAAAATTATTAAAAGTTATATATAATGCCCCTTTAATAGATTGTAAACTCCGAATAAGGAATATACTTGAACATATTTTTGGGAGATAAAAAATGACCATTGACAAAAGCCTGAAAGTTAAGGCGGCCTTGGTCCGGGCGCGAAGCGTCCTGACTCGCGCCGAGCGTATCGAAAAACTGAAGTCCGACGAAAAATGGAAGGATGGCGACAGCCCCATGGGACTCGTTAAAGTTCGCGTTCACAAGCTGAGCATGAAAAAGAAAAAGAAGGCCGCAGCTGAAGATAAAGCCGATGCTGGCAAGGGCGGCAAAAAGAAATAGTCAATTTCTACTTGGCGCGTAGCGCTTAGTGCATAGTTGCCAGGACGCAAGCGTTCCTCTCTCTATGCACTAAGCGTTATTCGTTATGCGTCTACTCTGTTAATTTGGGTAATTTACAGACGTCTTGTTTTTTCTGAAAAAAATCTTGATTCTTTTTTATTTCTGTGCTATACTTCCAACTAGGCAATAGTCGTTAGCAGGATAATATTATCTATTGCCAGACGATAAAATTTTCAACTCTCAACTCGCAATTCAAAAATGAACGCTTTTTTCAAAAAAACAAATGTTGCGTTAACGGCGTTGATATCGCTTTTGTTCATGTCGTCTGCTTTTGGATTTCCGTGGGACAACGCTCCCAAGAATGAGATTACGTGGAGCGACAACTTAAGACAGGCGCAGGAATTGTCTCGGCAAACCGGGAAACCCGTTTTGGTGCATTTCTTTTCAGACACCTGTCCGCCGTGCAAAATGATGGAAAAAATCACGTTTCCCAATCCCGAGATTACAAAGACGATTCAAAATTCGTTTATTCCTGTAAAACTCAATGCCAAACATAACCCTCGTGAAGCTCAAATGTTTAATGTACAGTGCGTTCCGAGGGACATTATTTTATCGCCAAACGGGCAGATTATTAATTCTGCGGAGGGCGGTCAGGATCCGGGTCGTTATAGTCAGTTTCTTGCGACGGCTCAGGCGGCGGCAAGAGTGCAGCCTCAAATGCCGCCTCCAGTTCCTCAACAGCCTAAAATTGAAGCGGGCGGCGCGTGTCCGATTAACGAAACGCCCAGTTTTGATTACGCCTCTATTCCGGAAGATGACAGAGCCAGGATTGAATTTGAAGGGTACTGCCCGGTTGAATTAACTCAACATTCCATGTGGGTTCGGGGCGACTATAATAACCGTTTGGTCTTTGAAGACAGACTGTATCTTTTTGCTGGCAAGGCGCAGATGGAAGAATTCAATCGCAATCCGGAAAAATACGCGCCGGCGTATCAGGGAATTGATATTGTCGTTTGGAAAGAGCGCGGAGAAAAAGTGCACGGCATTCGCAACTACGGCGCCTGGGCGGTCGGAAGAGTATTCCTCTTTTCCTCCGAGGAAAACTTGATCAAATTCGAGAAAAACGCCCGGTATTATCTGACGCCGAATAGTAGGCAGTAGGTAAGAGACAATAGGCAGTAGGCAGTAGTTTAAATCTTTTGCCTACTGCGTCTTGTTACTTAATTCATTTCTGATACAAACAGCGCGTTAAAATCCCCGGATTCATAGAAGGGAGTTCCAGAATTGAGTGTGTATCCGGCGGACTTGCCTAAAACGACGTTTTCCCATTTGCCGGTTTCTTTTCGATAGACGGCGTTCCAGCCGAATCGTGACGAACCCTGATAGATTATTCTTTGCAGAAACCGGTATTCCAGCTGCCAGCAGAATTCTGACGCCCCGTCCTGTAAATCGGATCGAAACAGCTTGTTGACGCCTACGCCTTCGTACAGGAGCGTACCCGGCGGGCAGTCGAGGAACTCGACGCTGTTGACTTTTCCCTGCAGTTCCCGCATGGCAGTCCAGGGGGGAAAGAGAACCTGTTTCCAGGTGAGAATATGTTCCGTCAGCGGCACGGTTTTAACGACGGAGGCGTTCGCGCCCAAAGACGTTGTCGACCCATGCCAGTACAAGCCGGCGCCGTTGATGTCAACCTCTTGAATCTGAAAATTGATTCGGTACGTCAGCCGCGTTCCGGACTCCGCTGTTGGACCTTCTTCCAGGTCCTGCGACGTCTGGATTCCATAGTAAACCGTAATCAGAGCGTACGACGAATACTGGTTTAAGCTGTTGGACAGCGAATCCATCGACGTCTTTTCGAGGGACGCGGCGTCAAAAGGTTTGATGAGAATTTTATACGGCGTCACGTCCGGACGGTTGGGATACGCGATTGTCTCGCGCGGTCCAAAGGCGTTCGTCGCCCCGCGAAGCCAATCGACGAAATCGTTTCGATCCGCCCATGGCACGAGGAATTTTCTAACCGCGGCAAAGTCGTCCGTTGTAAACGTTTCTTCCGGCGAACCGGACAGTTCCTGAAAGGTGATTCTGGACATGGATAGTTGCGAATGATATGTGAGAGTGCATAGTGCGTAGTGCATAGTGCATAGTGAGGGGAGCGCTTGCGTCCTAAGCACTAAGCACTAAGCACTAAGCACTAAGTACTTATATGCGCTAAGCGCTAAGTACTAAGCACTAATTATTAATTGATTCAGACGAGCTGGACGAGCTTGAAGCCTCAGACGAACTGGAGTTGGACGTCTCGGACGATCCAGACGACGATTCTGAGGACGACGGTACGTCTCCGATTTTGCCAACGATGGCGACGTCGTAGAGGCATTTATCGTCATCCGCTTCAAACGTCAGCGTATTGGCAATGATCGTAACTTTCCATGGGGCGTCGCCGGCGGATAGGAGAACGGCGCCGCCTGGCGGGATAACGTTTTTTTGACTGACGCTGGAATTCCATGGACCTTCCCAGCTGGACGTCGCGCCAGGCTTGACAATCAGCTTTCCCGGTCCGTGATTGATTGCCAGCAGACAGCGAACGTCGAGAAAACCGATGTCGAGCGTTCCACCCACCGTCTTGCGGGTGAGATAATCCAGCTCGATTGACGATGACGAATTCTCTGCCAGCGTCAACCCCTTTTCGCTCCAGACGCCTTCAAGACGATTGTCGTCTGTATCCGTCTTGTACTGCTTTAACATCACCGATCCGTAATCCTTCTGATCGTAACCGTCAGCTTCCCGCTGCCAAAACCAACTGATTTCCGCTCGAACCTGCGTCCGATTTTTTTCTGATTGCATAATAGTAAATTTGAATTAAAGGGTTTAATATCGAAAAACGCTTACGTCAAAGTTGACAACGGCTTTCCAATGACCGTTGTCGTAAGCAACGTTTGAGTTGGCGACGGCGAAACAGACGGTTTGTACGTTTGTAACAAGTTCAAAGGTCTTGCCGTCATAGCTCTCTATAATTTGATTTAAGTCGCTCAGAGCGTAGGCGAAGGACGTTTCCAATATGATAAATTCGACGATCGCTTTTTCTGCCGCGACGCCCTGATTCGTTCGGGCGGCAACGTTCTGATTTTTGATCGTGAACGCAGCGCGGGGAATGCGTTCGTACGGGTTGAAGTTATACGTTAAGAATTCCACCGGAATTCTGTTACACAACAATCGGTTGGATTTCCAGACGTCGTGGATTGTTTGTGATAGGGTCATGATAGTTGCGAATGGGTATTTTAGTACTTAGTGCTTAGTGCTTAGGTCGCAAGCGTTGCTCTCACTATGCACTATGCACTATGCACTAGGCACTAATTACTACTGCCTACTGCCTCACGCTGCGCGATAATTCTCAGCGCGGGGCGCGTTTGAGTAATGGGGAACAGGTCTGTGGGTTTGTAAATGGTTCCGTCCGCGAGACGAATGCGCTGATGGGCTCCGATGCGGAGGTCTTTGTCGGCAAAGACGATTTCAATTCGTTCTTCGGGAACGTCTATGAGCTGTCGGTGTGACGAGACGGGAACGCGGATGATTCGGACGGAAACGCCTGTCAGGTCGAGCTGGTATTTGTAAATGAACGGCGCGCCGTTGTCGTCCGTCTGATAAATCGGCGTGATTATATCGACCCATTCGTCCAGCCGCGGCGAAAGGTCAATTTGCTGCGCCTTATAAACGACGCGCCCGATTCGCTCTTTTCGTTCGATAGAAACGATTCGCCATTGGCGATCGCGGGAATCGATGATAATATCATTGATAGTTGCGAGTTGCGAGTTGCGAGTTGCGAGTGAATTTGAATTCGCCGAAGGCGAATTACTACTGCCTACTGCCTCTTGCCTACTACCTAAACTGACGTTCCATTCTCGTTCCAGGATCGTTGCGCCCTGCGGGGATTCGGACGGGGCCTTGTTGGCTTTTATCGGTTGACTGACGCAGTTGGAAATGGTCAATAGCGAGCCGGAGTCGGGCTGATAAATCTGAATCGTTTCCGCGCCGTCGACGACAACGGTTAAATCGTCTGCGAGCCGGGGGGAGAAGTTGGTGATGTTCATGGTGAGTTGTGAGTGGTAAGTGGTTAGTGGTAAGTGGTAAGTAGGAAGTGGTAAGTGAGAGCAGCGCTTGCGTACTAACCACTAACCACTAATTACTAACCACTATTGCCCTCTGCTGACAATCTCAAACGGTTCCTGTGAATTAAGACGCTGTTCAATCCAGGCGGCGGTTTCGCGCAAGGATTTGAGGTATTCAGACCATTTGATTTCCTGCCCGTCGATGCTGTACGTCGGCTTGGGCGAGGCGGTAATTTCGGCGATTCTTTCCAGAATCTGATCGTGTATGGTTCGTAAAATGGTTTCGTTCATAATGAGTGGGAAGTAGGGAGTAGGGAGTGGAATTTAAGTGGTAAGTGGTTAGTGGTAAGTGGTAAGTAGGGATTGACGCTTGCGTACTAACCACTAACTACTAACCACTAAAAACTTAATACTATTCCCCATTCCCTATTCCCTAAACTTAATTCATATATCGTCTCCTGCGATAAAATAGCCTGTTCCAGTCCCCGTTAGAAAAACGCCTGTTACAAGGTCATAAAAACCTTTAACGTTATCGGTTTTGCGATAACAGGGGCGCATATCGCGGATTAAAACGCCGGAGCTGTTCCATGCCTTAAAAGAGTATATCCGTATATTTGAGTATTTATACCCGTCTACATATCCGCCATATAATATAAAATCTCCTGATACCGCGGATTTGTTAAGCGGCACTGCATAAACATCGTCTTTGTAAATTTGGTTATTTTGCCATCGCCATTTTGTTCGAGTTGAAACAGGGACTGTTGTCAGCCAGTATGCAGTTCCATTTTTAAAATTAAAATACGGAGCGCTCGAACTGCTTCGCGATAAATAATAGTCTGCCTTTGCGCCGCAGAATACCGCGCTATTGCCATTAGGTTTATGGCTGTCAATCTCAAAATCTGCAAAATAATCGACGCCAGTGTCAATATATATCAATCCATAATTGCCGGAGACGTTAGACTCGTTCGCGCTCTCTAAATACTCCACCTGTTGATAAGCGGAAGGCATTAACGCGCTGTTATACAATCTTTTGATCGAACGACAGAATGACTGAGCCTGATTCATGGTAGTTGCGAGTTGCGAGTTGCGAGAGGAATGAAAGGCGGTAATGGAGTGAGCGAAGCGAACGGAATTACGCATTCGCCGATAGGCGAACTTCTAGCTGCGAGTTGCGAGAGGATTTTGTGTGGCGCTTGCGTTTCTCGCAACTCGCAACTCGTAACTCGCTACTTACAAAACAAACAATCTGTATCGGACAATCAACGGGACGCCTTTGGCGACGAGTCGAATCTCGACCAGGTAATGCCGGCCTGCCAGGGTAAAGGGACTGCCGAGTCTGTCGGTGATTTTCAACGTCCAGCAAAAATTGAACCCTTTGTCGTCTTCCGTCCAGTGGGGATTCTTTTGCAGTTGATTAAACAAAACGTCCGGGACGTTCAGCGCGACGTTGTAACGTCCGACAATAGCGTTTCGCCATTCCGGCTTGTCTTCGCGGAGCAAATAGACGCTGTAGGTTATGGAATCGACGTCGGACTGTTTGACAAGCGTCCCGTTGACGTCGACAATGCGCGCCATAAACGTCGCCGTCCCGTCTTGAAATATTGTTGAGTGGTAATCGTGCATGGTTTTAGGGAGTAGGGAGTAGGGAGTAGGGAGTGGGGAATGGGGAGTAGGGAGTGGAATTTAAGTGGTAAGTGGTTAGTGGTAAGTGGTAAGTAGGGATTGACGCTTGCGTACTAACCACTAACCACTAAAAACTAACCACTATTCCCTATTCCCTATTTCCTATTCCCTTAACAACGCATTGCTTCTCCGCGGTCGGAACGTAAACGCAGGC
>JAFZAL010000027.1 GCA_017557195.1 Thermoguttaceae bacterium
ACGGCGGGAAATTCTGTATGATTTTTCCCGACATGTATTCCATCGGCATGAGCTGTCACGGATTGCAGGTGCTGTACCATCTGATGAACCTTCAGCCCAACTGGCAGGCGGAACGCGCGTTCGCCCCGCAGCCGGACATGGAAAAACTCGTCAGAGCGTACGGGATTCCGTGGTTCTCTCTCGAAACGAAAACGCCGCTCAACCAGTTCGACGTCCTCGGGTTTACCCTTCAGCACGAATTGTGTTACACAAACGTCCTGACGATTCTGGACTTGTCCGGCGTTTCGATTACGTCGGCAGACCGGGCAGAGGACGCGCCGCTGATTCTGGCGGGCGGGCCGTGCGCCTGGAATCCGGAGCCGCTGGCGGATATTTTCGACGCCTTTATTATCGGCGACGGCGAGGAGTCGCTGCCGCAGACGTGCGAAAAATGGCGGCAGCTTCGTCAGTCGGGCGTCAGTCGAAAAGACGCTCTTCACGCGATGGCGGCGGAATTCGAGTGGCTTTACGTCCCGTCCTGTTACACGCCGGACGAGAGTTTCTGTCCCGTCCCGATTTACGACGACGTTCCCGCCGTTATCAAGCCGGCGATCGTCCCGGACTTGGAAAAATACCCGCTGCCGACAAAACCCGTCGTGCCGTGGGTGGAAGCCGTTCAAGACCGCGTCGCGGTGGAAGTCATGCGCGGCTGTCCGTGGAAATGCCGGTTCTGTCAGTCCAACCCGATTAAACGACCGGTCAGAATCCGCAAGCCGGAAACCGTCTGCAAAGCGGTGGAGGAAGCGGTCGAGGCGACCGGGTACGAGGAAGTAACGCTGCTGTCCCTCTCGACGGGCGACTACCCGAAAATCAACGAGGTTATTAAATATCTGGACGACGTCTCCCGATGTCCGTGCAGCAGCTCTCAGGAAGAGGAATCCGACGAACTTCCCCCCGACGGCGATATCAGCAAAGTCAAACGGACGGCGCGAAACTTCTCCGTCTCCGTGCCGTCGCTGCGCGTCAACAGCCATCTGACCCGGCTGGGCGAGGTTCTGCGAACGCAAAAACATTCCGGCTTGACGCTGGCAATCGAGGCGGCAAACGAGGACATGCGCGTTATTATCGGCAAACCGATTACCAACGACGACCTGCTCGAAGGGTGCCGAATCGCGTTCTCCCGGGGGTTTCAGCGCGTGAAAATGTACTTCATGTGCGGGTTCCCCGGCGAACGCAACGACGACTTTGACGCCATTTTCGAGCTGGCGGAACGCGTCGCCAAGCTGGGCAAAGAGGTTTCCGGACGCTGGCCGAAGATTTCCGTCAGCGTTTCCAATCTGGTTCCCAAACCGCATTCCCCGTTCCAGTGGCTACCCATGCAGACGCGGGACTATTTCAACGAGGCGGGCTACTATCTGCGCCATCGGCGGCTGCCGACGTCCATTTCCGTTAAGACGCACGACGTTGCTGGATCCATGCTGGAAGGCGTCATGTGCCGCGCCGACCGCCGGGCGGGTAAAGCAATTATCGAAGCCTGGAAACGCGGCGCCCAGTTCGATTCCTGGATTGAATACTTCAAACCCCGAATCTGGGAAGAAGCGTTCGAGGCGACCGGCCTGGACGTCCAGGCAATTCTTCACGCCCCAAAAACTGTTACAGACCGTCTCCCGTGGGACTTCATCCAAATCCGACAAGGGAGAGCGTATCTGGAAAAAGAATTTCTGCAAAGCATGAAAGAGGTTGAGGCGAGAGTTCAGAACGCGCCGGCTCAAGGGAATTAGGCGAGCCGGGGTGCGTAAGCCCCCGGAAAAAGCTCACGCGGAGACGCGGAGATGCGGAGGATGTCTGCGAAGTTTTAAAAAATAAGGCGAGCCGGGCGCTTAGCTCCCGGGAAAATCTCATGCGGAGACGCGGAGATGCGGAGGATGTACGCGAAGTTTTAAAAATATCTTTGTGTTCTATGTGTTCTTTGTGTTCTTTGTGGTAAAAAACTTTATAAGAAAAGAACAAAGCGACAAACGGGAGCGGGGATAATACGTCTCGCGCGGAAGCTCGGATCGGCTCCCCCGCCTACGGGGGCGAGCTTCGCTCGCGATCCGAGGAAGGGGCTCGACTGCGTCACAGTCTTTTAGCGGGTCATTGGACAAGGCGGCGTCAAGCCGCCGCAGTCCCCGCCGCAAGCGCTCATCGTTTGTTTCTTTGCGTTCTTTGCGGCTTAAATTCTTCGATGAAATCTCGAATTTGGATTACGCCAGGTCTCGATCTTCAAACATGAGCAGAGCAACGACCAGCGCCACGACGCAGTACAAAACGCAATAGAGGGACGAGAATCCCAAATACGTCAGCGGCACAGTCTGATTGGCGCCAATGGACGACTCGATGCTGAAATGCCCTAAAACCGGCAATATCGCCGCCATAACGTTGGTTAAGAAGTCTACAATGACAGACCTCCCCCCATGCAGCATCTGGCTGACGTACTGCGGCAGATACTGAATCAGATGCCCCAGCAGGAAGATGGAAAGGCAGCAGGTAATGTTCGCCAGCATCGGAAGCCGGGTGGAAAGAGCAACGGCGACAGCAACCATGGTAGCGGTTTCCAAAAAGTTCATCGCGATACTGGGCGTAATGTTGACCATCGCGTCGACGCAGTCCTGGGTTTTGGGTTCTTCTTCGCAGGACTCGCGGGCGTTGTGAACAACCTTGTACCCGGTCGTCCCCAAAAACAGACCGCCCAAAGCGATGTACATAACAAACACCGGAACGAGAATTCCGAAAAACTTGCCTAAAATAAGCTGAACGCGGCTGACGGGTTTGGAAAGCAGCATCAGCGCGGTTTTGCCTTCGATTTCTTCGGCAATCGACACGCCGGAAAGCCATAGTCCCAAAAGGATTGCGGGGATTTTAATAAACGTCAAGCCAACGGACATGTGCATTTTGAGGTCTTCGCCCAACGTATTGAACGGGATATAGGGCAAAAACAGCAGCAGCGCAACGCCGAATCCGAGCAACGCCGTAAAGAGCGTTTGGTTCATGCCCTCTTTGGCGGTTACCCAAATTAACGCATACAGCTTTGGAAACGCCAGCCGCGTCAGAACCAGAACTATAATCAGGAACGCGGTCGTCGCGGCAAGGTAAACCGGCGGATACCACATTGAATCAAACCAGGTTTTAACGTCGGCAAGCAGAATCGGTGGAAACATATTCATGGATGGTATTAAGTCGTTAGTTGTCAGTGGTTAGTATTTAAACAACAATTTCTTATATCTAATTATAATCTGTTTTTCATTCCAGACAAGAGGGTCAGAATTGATATTGACAGATTTCTAAACAATTTCTATTATGCACTCACGCACAGGACGATAATATATATAGGCGGAGGGGGGATTTTCCCTCCGGCTGCTGCGTTATTTACAAGACTGTAAACCGAAAGAAAACATATCGCCATGAGAATTGCTATATTCCTGTTGACCGCGCTGCTGTTGATTGGCAGCGCCATGGGGCAAACGCCGATGTACGCCCCGCCGACCGTTCCCACCGTTCCGCAAACGCAATTTCTGCTCAAGGCGGACTACAATCTTCTGGAAGGCGTGGTTCGTCAGGAAGGGCGATATTACATCGTTCAGAGCGTCAACGGAGGGTCTATGTACGTTCCGCAAGACCAGACGCTGGCGGTTTGCAATAACATGAACGACATCTACGCGGCGCGCGTTGCCGCCATTCAGTCTATAGACGTCGTTTCCTATTTGAACCTGACAGACTGGTGCATCAAATACAAATTGATCGACAAGGCGGAAGAGCATCTGGAGTACGCCAAAAGAATTCAGTCCGATTACCCGTACATTCCCGTCATGGAACGCCGATTGGCGCTGGCAAAACAGCAGCTTGCGCGAGAACAGGCGCCAGTACAGAATGCAGTTGTTCCTGACGCCGCCAATAACGACCCAATCACTCAAATTAACAAACTCCGCAGCGAACGCACTGCGTTGGAACAGATCGCCAAAAACATGCCCGGCGACACGCTCAAGCAGTTTACGATGGAAATTCAGCCGATTCTGCTCAACTCTTGCGGGACGTCCAACTGTCACGGCTCGCCCGACAACAAATTTCAGCTGATTCGATCTCCGCAGTCTCGAAACATAACGCTCAAAAACCTGTATTCCGTTTTGCGTCAGGTTGACAGAAACACGCCGGACGCCAGCCGGCTTTTGACGATGTCCTCTCAGGCGCACGGCGGACTGGACGTTCCCGTCTTCAGCCGAAGCCGCACGTCAGCGTACAGTCGACTGGTTGGCTGGACGTATCGCGTCGCTCGACCGTCGCAGAATCTGGCGATGGGAGCAAACGCAGAATATAACAGCATGTTTGGCGATTCCACTCCGGTTTCACCCGCTCAAGACAGATTCCCTGCAGGACAAACTGATTTCGCAGCCGACAACTCTCCGGCGCCGCAGCAGTCGTTTGACCAGGACTTTAACGGCTTGAATGACCCCGCGTTCGACGAAGAACTGGCTCAACATCCTTCCGCCAGACGGACGTCGTCGCCCAACGTCAAGCGAGGCAACCCCGATCCAATGTTCTACGCAGAGCAGGATCCCGAGCCGGCAAACAATTCCTTTGTCAACAATACGCAGGGAACGATCAAACTGCCTCAGCCGCCAGATATGGACGCGGAAGCTCAATATACAGACGAATTCGACTATAACAAATACGGGAATTCGACGGTCAAAACAATGAGAATCAACGGCGAAAACTACGCTTCGCCGGCTGGTCTGCCGGGACCCAATAACGTGCCAACGCCGGCGCGGCAGCGATTGGATCAAATCGAAACCAATCAACGTTTGTACGGAAATCCGGACGGACCGGTCGAAACGCAAGCTCCAGTCCAGCAGCTCAATGCGTCAACGCAGTACGACAATTCGTCCAACTTGACGGAAGCGGAACGTAAATTCTATGGGCTTCAATCGCCGGGAAACGCCGCCTCTAACGCTCCGCAGCAGCAAGTTCCTCAAAACTCGCAGTTCGCAACTCACAACTCGCAGCTTGTTCCTGACGTTCCAGACGCCCAACTGGCGCCGCAGTCTCCTGCCATCGGAACGAATTACAATCGAGAACCGGAACCGGCGCCGAGAGTTCAAACGCCTCCGCGCCGAAGAACCCCGCCGCCGTCTGACGCGGACCCGGACGGATTCGACGCCTACCCGCGGCTGGATAAGTTATTTGGGAACTAGCGTGTAACGCATTTAAGAACCGCTAGGCGGTTTTCCCGGGGGCTTACGCGCCCCGGCTCGCCTTAGCACATGCGTTTCCCTATTCCGTCTTTGGTAACAATAAACATTTCAACAATAGCCCAAATTTGCAGGCCAAGCCAAATTACAGCAGGGATAATAAACAGAAGTCCTCCCTCCCCTTCCGTAGCCAGGGAAACGAACGAAACTATAATTAGCACAACCAGGTTTGACAGACCTATAAACAACTGAGCGATGGCAATATCCATTCGTTTGGCGTAAAAATTGTGAATTCCCAGCTGACCCAAAAACAAAGCCAAAAGAATGTAGTTTATTCGACTGATCTGTCCAACCGGAGACTTGTCTGGCGCCCTGCCCTGGTCTACATTTTCGTTTCTGAAAATCGGGTCGTCCAACAGATCAAGCGCGTTTGGATTGGAATTTGATCTGGCGCCGGTATTCGAATTGGGTGAAAACGTCCGGCTATACATCTGATTGTTTGGCGCAGGCTGAACAGAACCTGTTACACCCCCTGCCATCCCGGCAGAAGTATTGGCATAGTAAATAATATCCATCAATTCTGGAACTGCCGAAATCGGACGGGAATTCTCCCCCTGACGCCAGACAAGAGAACGGGGTTTAAGCATATCGCATTGAAGCATGGTCGCCAGATTCGATTTTGAAACTGGTCCATAGCCATTTCTGCCGTCATTGCTGTAATACCAGACGGAATCGTTGGGATCGTTGAAGCTCGAAGTGATTTCTCCTGCAACAGGCAAAGGTTCGAAATTCTCATCCAACAACGTATCGGAGAATGAAAAATCAGGCAAAATCGGCAGAGTCGGAGACGGAGACGGAGGCGGAAGAATATTATCAATCGCCTCCCACTCTTTTTTATCGCGAGAAATCTCAACGGGGTCTTTAAGCCGCCCTGATTGATACATCTCAACGATTTTATCTTCCTCCAGAGGGCCGAACGCTTTACCGGCAAGTTTAACAAAATATCTCATAGCTTCGAGCCGTAAGTTTTCGCTACGGTTTGATCGTTTTTATCATGAATACCGGAAGTCCTCGCTTTCCATCAGGAAGCGATCTCATTTTAACTTCTTTGTTTTTGACCGTTCCAGCGGAAGACAAGCCATTATTAGTAACGACATACAACTCACCGTCCACATTTGCGGAAACGCCTTTAACCGTCCATTGAGAACTGCTTTTATCAAGCCAGCCAACAGGTTTGAGCGTTTCAACGGAAAACGGCTGAGTAAGCTGTTCGTTTCGCGTTTGCGCCGTTTTGACGCGCTTGCTGAAATCCTTTAACCGTTCCAGCGCTCGCTCCGCTTCCGCTCTGTGGGCAGAAGCTTCTTCCGGATCAAAAGGATTGCATTGTTTTAGATCTTCGTTATCCAGATCCTGAAGAAGATCGCCAAAATTTTCCTGAATAATTATGTCTGAATTTACCAAACAATCCAGCGCTGTCGTCATAAACTGATATTTGATAATTGGATCTTGAACAGTCGTATCCTGATATATCGCGTCTAAAATCTGAATTCCGCACTCTGTATATTTGTAATTTTCGTTTATCATACCCATCAAACCGCTGATCTTTTTGCTGAAAGAGCGATTATTCAAGGCAACAATCCTCGCTGATTGTTCCAAGACAACTTTGTTGTCAGAAACATCCGAAACCGTTTCCATATAATTGACACTCTGCCTTCCCCTGTTGACAATCGGTTTCATATTGAAATAATAGCGGTATATCTGAGCGTCCTGCGGTTCCTTGGAATTTTGCGAATCCTGAGCGTCTTGAGGCTTTAGAGACGCCTCGTAATACCAAAATTCCAATCTGTAATATAAATAACAAAGGTCTTTAAGCGGCCTCAAAGACGCTGACGGGCTGCAGTCTGCAATGCTTTGATAATACGGCAGACGGCCGTCAATTTTCTTGACCGTTGACAATTCTGACGGTTTGAATGTCATGGACTTCCACTGAGTAAGAAAATCCTTTAACTGAATGGCGCTGCGATTCGTTCCCCTGTAAAAAGAATTATTTTGAGAAATAAACTTATTCCAGGCGTACGCTTGCCCCCAAACGTTTCGTTCCTTGATAACAGACTGAAAATCCTGCGTATACGACGAATCCGAGTTCTTGTCTAAAATCAATTGAAGCCCTTGAACATAGTCCGATTCCGATTCCATATTCGACGCCAGATTATCCAGATCAATGCTCAACATAGAATCTGAATTCGATTTGTCAATAACGGTTTTAATTGAAACAAGCAGACTCGAGCATTTTGATTCGAAAATTCTGGCTGCTTTTTCAAGGGACGGTTTGCCAAAGGCGTAATCGGCAAACGACTGCTTGATTTGCAAGACCTGCGATTCGATTTCTCGCAATTTGACGACGTCTGCAATCTCGTCGGTATTGAGCAGCTCTTGAGCCGTCTGCTGAATTTCGTTAAGCTTTTCGTTTTGCTGCTTGACAAAGGCGTCGTTACTTTCGTCAAGCAATGCCGTATTGGCCTTTTCCAAAACAGCATAAGCCTCCTTTTCTTCTTTCAGTTCCGTCAGCTTTTCCAAATCTTTCATTTCTTCTGAACTGGCGGCTTCTCCTCTTTTGATTGCACGATCAATTTTGTCATGAAGCAGTTTCCAGTCTTCGTGACGAAGTTTGTCTTCCTCATAAAGCTTTTTTATGTGAGCAATACTTTTTTGAACGTCCGGGTACGCTGCCAATTGGTATCCGGACGACTCCAGATTTCGTACAAATTGATACGCTTCCGTAAGAATATTCTTGTCTTCTGAAACCGCCTGCTCATATTTAGCCAGATTGTCCAGCAGCAAGTTAAAACGATACCATTGTACGAACTCGTAAACGCCAAAACTAACGCCGCCAATAACAGCAAGCAGAATTATCGTGAAAATACCCGTTGCAAATCGACCGCGGCGAGACTCTTTTCGTTCTTCGTTAGCAATCAGTTTATCGAGATGATTTTGGAATCGTTCCGGAACCTGCTGACCAATGGCGTCAGCAGCGCGCGTCAAGTCCAAAATCAGACGCTGGCACTTGTCGATGCTGATCGAACGCTTCATTTCCCGATCAACCTCCGCCACTTTGGAATTGTATTCCTGAAGCAGATCCCGTCCTTTCTGTTCGTTATCAATCCATTGCAGCGCTTCGTCAACGGAATGAATCAGATCGTACGGCGGAATCAACTGCAAGTTTTGGAATTCGTCAAGAGCTTTAAACCATGAAGTCCGCCAACGCTTTGCTCCCTCAAAATCATAGACATTATACGATTCCAGAAGTTTATCTGCGATTTCATTGAGTTTGGCGTTGTACTGATCAATTTGTTTCTGACGATTTTTCTGTTGATATTCCTGCCGAATAACCGCTATCTTCTTTTTGATTTTCAGCGGAATTTCTACAGACCATTTGGCTCCTTCAATTTCCTTCAGAATCCTTACGCAGTCGTTATACGACAACGGATGAGAAAGCTCTTCGTAAATCAATTCCAGCCGGGCGGTTTCGTAATCTCTCAATTCATTTTTCCACCCCGTATTTTTCGGATCAAGCTCGACAAGCTTTCTCAATATCGGAACGCGAACCGATAACGGCGCATGCGTCAAAGCAAGAATTCGATGGCTTTTAAGAATCTCCTCGACAGGTCTCATGCAAACCTGCGCTGCGTCCAGCTCGTCAATCAGACGGCGATTAAATGCCGGAATCGCTACGTCGCCAAACGTCAGCGCGGCAGAAATCCACGCGTCGTAATCGTCGAAAACAAGGGTCTTGTAATTCTCCAGCAAATCCAGTTCGCGGCTCAAACGCAAAGCCTCAGACGCGTTTCCCTGACGAAGCGTATTGACGCATAAAACGACATTCTCATTGACCCATTCGCACGCCTCGCTGTACGCAGTCGCCAGTTCCGCTATTTTCTCCATTGGAACGGCGGAGGGATCGTCCATCAGACATTCGATCTGTTGAATAAGTTCTGTATATTTAAGCATCGCAGTATTTATTGACCCTCTCTTATAATATTGTAATTAAATCAAACGCTTTTTCTATTTCCCTTTAACAGGAGCCCCGGAACTGGGATTAACAACCGGTTGAGGCGGTGGAAGGACAATTTGCCTCCAGAGGAATGGTTCAATCCCCTGGCTATTATTACCTTCAATATAAATTTCTATCTGAACAGGTAATTTGATAAGAATTTCTCTTACCAGATTGGATAACTCATTATTACTATAATATTTCCTGGTGTCTCTGAATCCAAAATCACGTTGGGCCAGCTCAATATTCACCTTGTTATTGGGATCGTCCTCGCACTCAAATTCGAACTTCGCTTTATAATATCTATTATCCGATTGATTCGGATTATTTGAGTTATCCGTACGTAATTTGACGATCAAATTATTGATCGTAACCATTTTCTTTGGCAATTCAGAATCCTTCGACTTATTTTCTCTCGATTTATTCTTTTCTTCATTTAAATCGAATGGAAAATCAATTCGGACTTTAATTATATATTCTGAAGAACTGTTTCGATTGACATCGCTTTCAATAATTTTATACTCTTTAACCTCGCGGCTTTTATTGCCTAAAATTACTGAATCTCTGTACGTACAGATTTTTATCTCGGATTTTTTGAATTTTTTAAAGTCAAGTCCTTCAAGTATATTACGTTCCAGGCAAGTTTTTTCCCCTTTTATTAAATCATTAGTAGATATAGTCTTAAACTCCGAATTAATATATTCGGATAATGACTGATTTACCTTCTTAGAAGATGTTGAACCCCTCTTTGAGGACTTTTTTTCATCCTTCGCATCCTCTTCACAGAGAAAAGAAATTATTTGTGTTTTCTTGTCGGCAAACGTTGCCTTGAAGACAAACTGTGAAACAACTTGTCGAAACTCATAGTCGCCCTCCTTCTCAATGCGTAAAATCCGTTTTACCTTGCCAGAATTCTCACTCGACGGTTCGTCTTTAATTAATCGAATTTTACACAGAGGAATAACATCGTTTTTAAGGTCATAAACAATATCTTTCTCATTCGGATCGCCGTCTGCCAATAACAGCTTAAATTCAGCCATTCCTGTTTTATCTGCATCTACTACAGAAATCAATTGCAACGTTTCAATTGGCGAATTCCGTTTTCGAAGCTGCAAATCAAGACGCGTATAATCAAGTTCTTTTTGGGAATCCACATATATAAAATACATTTTGGGTTCCACATATTTCCATCGTGGATCGTTGAATATTTTCTCTTCAGCTTCTTTCTGTTGTTTTAATTGTTTCTCACGCTCTTTCTTCTGTTTTGCCAGTTCTGCCTTCTTTTTTTCTTCATCTTGCTGTTCAGAATCGGCGTTTGGCTCTGATTTAGGAATGTCAGCTTCACTTTGAACGTTGGCGGCATTCTGGTCTGTATTTGCATTTTGCTGTTCAGGCTGGCTCTCGCCTTTGTCAGAACCATTGACGCTATTCCCTTCCGGCTGCTGATTCTGGTCAGAAACTGGGGCCGGTTCCGTTACAGGAGCGGGTTCTGCATTCTGATCGATTACCGCGCTCTGATCCGAATCTGGAATCATCCCCGTTTGTTCGTCGTCAGTCTCGTCTGTCGTTTCATCTTCATCGTCATAATCCTGGTTCGCTTGATTGACGGCAACAGTATTATTGCCAATTTGCAACGTTCCAGACGTTACAACGAAATAAGTCGCAACAGCTATTCCAATAAGAAAAACTCCTGCAAGAATGGCAGCGTAGAGTCCATATTTTTTCCTGGCGGCAGCTTGAGGCGTTTTCTTTTTTTGAGCGTTTACGGTAAACTGAGGCGCTGAATCCATAGCGCTGAGCAGTTCCTCATCCAGGTCGTTAACAGCGGCTGAATTTATCGCCTGCAATTCATTCTCAATGCCAGCGCTGATAACAGCATCAGCCGCAGGACGAGAAGACTGAACCGGTCGCTGTCGGGCGGCAGTTCCTCCAGACTTCGCTCCCGCAGGGGCAAGAACCATTCTTCCAACTCTTGCCGCAGCAACCGCAGGAGAATCCGCAGCCGGCGCCAGCGCTCCGTTGGACAGATCAATTACCAGCCCTGACCCGACTTCCGCTATCGCCTGAGCCGCTTCCGGCGTTCCCGCGGCAACGCAGCGCCACTGACAGTCAATACCTGTCGGCAGTTTGGAATAGTACGTGGAAAACGTCGTCTTCCATCGCCGTTCAGGCGGTATAAGAGCCATCGCTTCCTGAATCAGAGCAAGAACGTTCATTCCAGGTTGATAAACAATACAGGCGTATTTCCCAGTCCACGCGGTTTGAGCCAGTTCTCCCGCCCAGCCGGAGTCGCCAGCCGCTTGACGCCACGCCGAACACGGACGCGGAGAAACCAGATGACGAGGAATCTGACGAGTAAACGAGCGAGTCCCGACTTGCTGGTCAAACGTCAGATCGATTAATCCGGGCGTTGTCAGCATAGCCGCCGGACCGCAAGGCGCCTGATCGTTTTTATCCAGAACGATAAAATGAGCCAGTTTGTTGCTGCGTCCCGTATAGTCCAAACCGGCGTCCGCGACGCGATAAATTACGTGCGATTCCGTATTCCCCACGTTGATAACAACATGCGACCAGTTCGGCGGATTCAAGTCCGCTTCAGGAGTCCCCGGCATGAACAGATGTCGATACCCGCTCAATCCTTCAAGACGGGATATCATGTTCGGAGCCATGTCCGGACTGACGGCAACTGTGCAAAAGCCGCTCACTCCGGGTTTGACGCCTTTGGGAAACGACGTATAAATCAATTCTTGAGCCATATTCAGATTCTCTCCATAAAATCGTTATGCTGTCAAATCAAAGTGGATACGAGTCTTTTAAGATGCAAAAAGTACAATACAGGAACTTCAACCCAAATCGGATTCAAATTGCCAGGACGAAATCCGAACGCGCCCGTTTCCGGGTCTTTTTCCGGAGCGCAGCCTGTTGCGCTGACGGGAACGTACAGCACGTTGTTGGAAAAACTCTCGATCATGGACGGGGCCGCTGGCGTAAACGCATTCAAGGCGCTGCGAACGTAATCAGAAACGTATTGAACCGTTTCCAAATCCAGTCGGCTTGCCGATTCGCCTTCTGCCCGTTTCCATGGGCTGGGCAGCGGGTGAGGCGCGTCTTTGAGCAGTTCCTGCCAAATATCAAACTTTGTTACAATAACAATTACAGGGACGTCTGTCTTTTCCGTTGACGATAAATGCCGCAAATAACGGAATCGCTGAGTCATTTCCAGGAAAATCGCGTCTTGACGCATATTTGACCGGAGTTGAGACGAGTTGAGCTGCGGGTCGTCAGAATAATCGTGACATGCGCTGCGGAAATTGTTGTCCTGCATCGGGTCAAAGAGGAAGAATATCGCCTGACTCTTGCCCAAATGACGCGTTACAGGGCTGTCCGCTCTGTCGGAACCGGGAATATAACTTTCCCCGGCGTTGTCGTAAAGGCACAGATTCCGGATTCCTCTTTCAGATTCCTGTTTGTTGATTTTATGCAGCGTAAAAATGAACGGCTGCGGGAAAATCACCGGCTGACCGTCAAAATTGACGCTGTTGTACATGTCGCCTTCCGCTTCCGTTTTTTCCAGAGCGACAATGTCGTTCAAATTCTCGTTTTCATACTGACGAGATTCGTAATTCCGCAGACGCATGTTCATCAGCGGGTCGGCGTCTACAAACGTATATCCGAACTCGTTGGGCAAAAGCGTTCGGAGCCGATAGCTCATGCTGGCAAGAAAATACGATTTCCCCGACGCCGGCGCGCCGACAATCGAAACGAAACTGGACGTCGTTTGAAGGATTATGTCGGGAATCCTCAAATGACAATGCGGGCAAGCGTGCTGCTGACAAACGTATCCGCGAGAATCCAGCGGCAATCCCTCCACATTAAAATGACTCGGCAAAAATCGCGTCTGTTCAAATTTACCAAGATGAATGTCGCCCAATAAATCCGGACACGCGCTCACCGCCAGAATCTCTTCCGGCGGAAATTCGTGCCAGCAATGAGGACACACAATCCGTTTGCAAAGAAAAATTGACTTCGTTTCCATATTGACAACTCCATAACAGGCTTTGCTTATACATGAATTCTACTATTCTATATTATAGATTATACCATATTTTGAGAAAAAATACCAGACGGGGGGCTGAAAAAATAGCAATTATTAATTAACTATTTGCTATTATTGAAACAATAGCGCTAACCGAAGAATTTTAGCGGTAAATAAAAAACGCGGACGAAAACGCCCGCGTTCAGTATTTTCACCTAATAATTGGCTAAATTCAGCATTCCGAATTACGAAATCCTAATTGATTTATTCCCACTCAATTGTTGCGGAGGGCTTTTTGCTGATGTCGTAAACGACGCGGTTGACGCCGTCGACTTCCGCCATGATGCGGTCAGCCATCGTTTCCAGAACTTCGTACGGGAAGTGAGTCCAGGTCGCCGTCATGAAGTCGATCGTATTGACCGAACGAATGGCGACGGCGTTTTCGTACGTGCGTTCGCCGTCTTTGACGCCAACGGATTTAACGGGCAGGAGAACGGCAAACGTCTGTGACGTCTTTTCATCCCAGCCGGACTTTTTAAGTTCTTCCCGAACGATGGCGTCCGCTTCGCGAAGAATGTCGAGCTTCGCCTTGGTCAGTTCGCCCAGGCAGCGAACGCCCAAACCCGGTCCCGGGAACGGCTGACGCTTGACCATGACGTCTGAAAGACCGAGGACGGCGCCCAGCTGGCGAACTTCGTCTTTGAACAGGTCTTTGAGCGGTTCGACGAGTTCAAATTTGAGGTCGTCCGGCAATCCGCCGACGTTGTGATGGTGTTTGATAATCTTCGCGTTGCAGCCCGGGATTCCGCTTTCGATAATATCCGGGTAAATGGTTCCCTGCGCCAAAAATTGGGCGTCGCCGAGTTTTTTCGCCTCTTCCGCGAAGCAGTCGATAAACGCCTTGCCGATGATCTTGCGCTTTTGCTGCGGTTCTTCAACGCCAGCCAGCCGTTCCAGGAAATACGCTTCTCTGTCCAGAGCGTGCAAGTCAGTTTTGAACTGCTTGGAGAACGTCTCGATAACGCTTTCCGGTTCGCCTTTTCGCATCAAACCGGTGTCGACGAAAATGCAGGACAGCCGATCGCCAATCGCCTTGTAAATCAAAGCCGCAACAACGGAAGAATCGACGCCGCCGGACAGACCGCAGACAACGCGGCCGTCGCCGACCTGCTGACGAATCTCTTCAACTGCGTTTTCGGCAAATTTTTCCATCGTCCAGGAACCGGAGCAATGGCAGACGTCCTTGAGGAACGTTTCCAGCAGAGCGATTCCTTCGTCCGTCAGCTCGAAATCTTTGATTGTCGGCAATTCCAGAGCTTCGACTTCCGGGGAAATCTCGTTGCCCAGCGGGTTGTCTGTGTAGACCAATCCGACCGGATTCATCTGTTTAATTTGTTCTGCGGTTACTTCATGTCCGACCATCTGGCAGAACACGTTGAGTCCACGAACGCGGCGAGCGTACAGCTGAGCGTTCTTGGAACCAAAGTCGACAACTACAATCTTTTCGCTGACTAAACTCATGGTTTGTTGAATAATAAATAAAAGGACAATGGATAATGGAGAATCGCAAGCGGCTCCCCTCTGATCGGGAAATAAAAAACGAACGCGCTGCGACGCCTCGACTTGCGCTTCTCACATCTAAAAAAATAATTATATCAAAAATTTTAGACCTTTCAAGGATTGCCCCCGGGCATTGACATTTACTTTTTTCAAAATATAATTTAGGCAATAGGCAAGAGGCAGTAGGCAGTAGAAAACAAGAAATTAGGGAATAGGCGGCAAGAAATAGAGGACAAGCATTCTTTATTTCGTCGATGGCGAAACGTTCATGCCTACGGTCTCGTGCCAAAAATTTTTTCGCCGAAGGCGAAAGCCTCTTGCCTACTGCCTACTGCCTACTGCCTCAACATCTCCCATGCGATTTACATCAATTATCCTGACAGCGTTTCTTGCCGCCGTTGCCGCGGCAGAAGAATTCAAGCCGGCAGAGACCATGCCGGAAGACGCCATTGTTCTTTTTGACGGCAAAGACATTTGCAAATTCGCCGACAACGACGGCAAACCCGCCAACGAAAACTGGAAAGTCGAAGACGGCTGCCTGATCTCGGGCAAGTCCGGAAAGGATTCAAACCACATCCATTCCACCGTTACGTTCCAGGACGCCGAAATTCACGTTGAATTCTGCACGCCGGAAAACTCGGTCGGCAACAGCGGCGTTTATATTCACGGTCGGTACGAAATGCAGATTTTCAACTCTGCCGACAAGGAAACCCCTGACAAGTACGACTGCGGCGCGCTGTACAACAAGTACGCTCCGCTGGTTCAGGCGTGTAAACCGGCGGGCGAATGGCAGGTTTACGACATCAAATTCACCGCTCCGCGCCGCGACGAGTCCGGGAAAATCGTTACCCCGGGTCGAATCACCGCCTATCTCAACGGTCAGCTGGTTCAAAACGATGTTACCTTTGAAGAACCGTGGTCCGTTTACCGCCCGGAAATCCGCCCGAAATCCGAGGCAGTCGACGAAGTCAACCGCGTCATGAAAGAAACCGGCGAGGGCGCGCTGTTCCTGCAAGACCACTCCGCCCCCGTCAAGTTCAGAAACGTCTGGATTCGGAAGACCCCTAAATAGTTGATCCACTTAGAAATATTGACGTTAAGACGATATTTGCGAGATATTTCCGCTCAATCGTCTTAACGTTTTTTTCTTCAAGATTCAAATTACCGCTTTCCATGGTCATTTTGAAGATATTCTCCTGCAAAAAAAGTTTTTATGTCGTACAATAGGCGCCCCCCTATTGCAAAGAAGTCTAATTGTTGTTAGAATTATAGTATTATACAGAAATACGGCGCCGATATGTCAGAACCTTTCGTCAAGTCAGAAGTCCCGTTTACGAACCCACTTTCAGCGCAGCCGGAACAAAAACCGGTGAGAACCATTGCGCTGCGGGTTTCATACGATGGAACAAAGTATCGCGGCTGGCAGCGTCAGCCAAAATTGCGAACGGTTCAGGGATGCATTGAAGACGCGGTTGAGTCGCTGGTCTATCCAGATGGGACGCCTTTGGAGAAGCGTCCGCAGGAGCAGGATTGGCCGGTAATCGAAGTTCGGGGTTCCAGCCGCACCGACGCAGGCGTTCATGCGCTTGGTCAGGTAGCAGCATTCCGAACGGATCGGAAAATCCAGCCCCATTCGTGGGCGGGAGCGATTAACAGTCGTCTCCCGGAGGATATCCGCATTCTGGAATCCTGGCAGGAACGCGACGATTTCAATCCAATTGGCGACACGAAGCGAAAGCGTTATCGATACGTTATCTATAACGCTCGGGATTTGCGCGGGGATTTGTTTCTCCGTTCCCACTCCTGGGGCGTTCGACACGCATTGAACGTTAACCTCATGCGGGAAGCGGGGCAAAAACTCGTTGGAACGCACGATTTTTACGGATTCGTCAATTCGGGCGGAAAACGTGACGACACGATTCGGACGATTCTCGAGTTAACGGTCGAGCCGTCCGTTTGTCCTCGCACTGGCGTTGGGCTGACGATTATCGAAGTTGAAGGAACCGGATTTCTGTATAACATGGTTCGTATTATTGCCGGGACGCTTGCGTTTATCGGCAAGGGGAAGATTCCCCCGGAAAGCATCGATCAAATGCTGGAACAGCGCAACCGCGCCTTGGGCGGCGTAACCGCCCCGCCGCAAGGATTGTATCTGGTTCAGATTTGGTACGAATAACCCTTAACATCATTCATGAGGTTTATAAAATGAGAAGCCTTTTATCGATTGCGATGGTTCTCGCGATGGTTGGCGCCGCGGCAGCAGCGGAAGACGGTTTTGTTGAACTGTTCAACGGAAAGAATCTGGACGGCTGGAAAGCCGGCGGAAATCCCGCTTCCTTCACCGTTGAAGACGGCGTGATGAAAATCAACGGCTCCTGCAGCCATTTGTTCTATGACGGCGAAGTCAACAACCATTGCTGGAAGAACTTCCACGCTCAGGTTGTCGTCATGACAAAACCGAAGGCCAACAGCGGCATTTACATTCACACCAAGTTCCAGGAACAGGGCTGGCCCACCACCGGTTACGAATGCCAGGTTGCCAACACCCACGGCGATCCTCAGAAGACCGCCAGCATCTACAACGTCTGCCAGGTCAATCCCGCTCCGGCTGAGGACAACGAATGGTTCGTTTACGACATTGTCGTTCAGGGCTCCCGCATCACTACCATGATCAACGGCAAGGTTTGCGCCGACTGGAAAGAACCCAAAGACATCGTTCCGCCGAAGGGCTGGGAAAACCGCCGTCTCGGACAGGGCACGTTCGCCATTCAGGCTCACGACCCGGGCAGCGTCGTTTACATCAAGAGCTTCAAAGTCAAGCCGTTGGACGACTGAGTTCAATTTGTAATTAGGGAAATAGGGAATGGGAAATAGGGAATAGTAATTCGCCTGCGGCAAATTTAACAATACTCCCATTTCCCTATTCCCTACTCCCTACTCCCTATTCCCTACTTTTACCGCATCGTTATGAGAGTCCAATCGTCATTGAAATCAAAACACACGCTATTTTCTTATCTGTTTTCGCCGTTCGCGATATTGTTTGCTTTGTCGTTTCTGTATGTATATGCAGACGTCTCGGCTGTAAAATCCAAACTCGCTCTGGCGGCGGAAGGGGAAACGGAAGCGTCTCAACCGGATGACGAAGCCGTTACAGAAAAGGCTCAAGCCGAAGACGAAGCAGAGGCTGAAGACGAAAAGTCAGAAGAGCCGAAAACTGACGATGAGAAAAAAGCGCAAGAAAAACGTCTGCGAGAAATCAACGACGAAAACTACGCTCTGTATCAGCTTCTGGTTGACACGATTGACCAGGTGGAAGCGAACTACGTTAAACCGATCAGCAAAAAAGAGCTTATCGAAGCGGCAATCGGCGGCGTTTTGAACAAGCTCGACCCCTATTCAGACTACATTCCCAACGAAGGCGTCGAAGATTTTCGCGCTGATTTGGAAAACCGTTTTGGCGGTCTTGGGATTCACACCGCCAAACAGCGTGACAAACTGGTTGTCGTGTCTCCCCTTGCGGATTCGCCCGCTTATCGCGCCGGGCTTCGTCCGGACGATGTCATTACCGCTATCAACGGGGTTTCAACCAAAGGCATGTCGCTGGACGAATCCTCCGACAAGCTCAAGGGGCCGGTCGGGTCGCGCGTTACGCTGACTATCGATCGAAAGAAAAAGGGAACATTTGACGTCGATCTGATCCGGGATTTGATTAACATTCCAACCGTCAGCGGATGCAGCCGCAACGCAGACGACTCCTGGAATTACTGGATTGACGTCCGAAATAAAATTGCGTACGTTCGCATTTCGTCATTTTCACAAAAGACGACGGACGAGCTGGAGTCGGTTTTGAAAAAGCTGACGGACGATGGCATGAGAGGGCTGATTCTCGATTTGCGATTTAATCCCGGCGGCGCGCTGGGGGCGGCAATTGAGGTCTGTGACATGTTCGTTGACGAAGGAACAATTGTCAGCGTCAAGGGACGCGTAACCGACGAAAGAACATGGTTTGCCAGCAAAGGGAAAACGTTAACTCGCGTTCCGATGGCGGTTCTGATTAACGGCTACAGCGCCTCGGCGTCAGAAGTCGTTTCCGCCTGTCTGCAGGACTCAAAGCGAGCAAAAATTGTCGGCGAACGCAGTTTCGGAAAAGGCTCGGTTCAAAACGTTATTGACATGGACGGCGGCGCGCTGAAGCTGACGACAAGCGGCTATTTCCGTCCCAGCGGACATAACATTCATCGGGAAGCCGATTTCACCGAAGAAGACGAATGGGGCGTAACGCCCGATAACGGAATGGTTGTCAAGATGAACCCCTATCAGAATGAACAGGTTTTGTGGCGATACCAGTTCCTCGATATCCTCCTCAATGCGGAAAAGGACAAAGACGGCAACCCGATCGTCCCGCCGGTTCGAGCTGGCGAGCCAAACAGAACGGTTCCCGTAAAGGACATCCAGATTTCACGCGCCCTGAATTGGATTCTCTCAGGACGATAATTAATTCGGAATGCGTAATTCGTAATGCGTAATGCGCTTAGTGCATAGTGCATAGTGCATAGTGCATAGGGCGCAAAGCGCTCCCCATACTAAGCACTAGGTACTAAGCACTAAGCACTAAGCGTTATGCACAACACAGATTCCTACGATTTTCAGATTCCCAATACAATTTCTTTTGGCTGGGGACGCCTTGCGGAAGCGGGGCGGTTAGCAAAGCCGTGGGGAAACAGAGCCGTTGTCGTCTGCGGGTCTAAAACGCTCAAGAGCAATGGCGTTTTGAACAGTCTGCTCAAATCGCTGCAAGATTCTAAAATTGACGTCCCGCTGACGATTGACGTTCACGGCGAGCCGTCTGTAGAACAGATCGATAAAGCGACTGCGGAAGTCGTTTCGGTTTTGAGCTCCGCTAAAACGTCTGTCGTCGCTATCGGCGGCGGATCGGCTATAGATACCGCAAAAGCAATTGCCGCCATGGCGGTCAACGGGAAGGGAAAATCAGTCCGCGATTTTCTGGAATTCGTTGGAACGGGCGCGACAATCAAAAAAGAATCGCTGCCGGTAATCGCCATTCCAACAACGGCGGGAACCGGGGCGGAGGCGACGAAAAACGCCGTTATTTCGGTTTCCGACCCGTTCGTAAAAAAGAGCTTGCGTCACAAAAGCATGATGCCGAAAGCCGCTCTGGTCGACCCGGAACTGACGACGTTCTGTTCGCCCGCTGTAACAGCGTCGGCTGGCATGGACGCATTGACGCAGCTTATCGAGAGCTTTATTTCCCGCAAGGCGAAACCGATTCCCCAGGCGTTGGCAATTGAGGGTTTAGGGCTGATTTGGAACTCTCTGGAAGTTGCGTATAAAGACCCGCAAAATCGGGAAGCGAGAGAAAAAGTCGCGCACGCCGCGCTGCTGTCCGGGATGTGCCTGGCGAACTCCGG
The DNA here is from genome assembly GCA_017557195.1 of Thermoguttaceae bacterium. Classification (GTDB taxonomy): domain Bacteria; phylum Planctomycetota; class Planctomycetia; order Pirellulales; family Thermoguttaceae; genus RUG11551. The sequence continues at coordinate 20,281 of JAFZAL010000027.1, forward strand.
GCTGGGTATGGCGCACGGCGTCGCCGCCGCGCTGGGCGCTCAAACTCACGTCGCTCACGGGACGGCTTGCGCCTGCTTGCTCCCAATTGCTCTGAAAGTCAACAAACAGGCGTCGATGGCGGAACTGAGCGCGTTAGCCAACTTCCTCTTGCCCCCGTCCGGAAACTACGGCGCGGATCGAGTGGACGCCTTTATTGACCGCATCGAGCAGATCTGCAAAGCGCTCAACGTCCCGCGCCGCCTGAGTCAGTTGGGCGTTCATTTGACGCAAATTCCCGCCCTTGCCCGCGGCTCGCTGGGCAACAGCATGAACGGAAACCCCAAAGAGCTTTCCGTTGAGGAGATTATCAAGATTCTGGAAAAGGCGTTTTAATTGGTCTGCAATCAAATAAAATCACGTACGCCTGGCAAGACGTACGTGAAAGATGCGATCTCTATTGCTAATTCTTATTTGTTCTCTTCCTCTCCGTCGGAGAACGTGTTGGGAATCCACCAGCGGGCTTTGTAGTAGCGGGCGCCGGTATGGGTTCCGACGGCGGTGAGCGGTTTGTTCATGTAACGAATCGTATCTGTATGGTAGCTGTTCGTCGGAGCGAGGACGATAAACGCGCCGGACGGCGTCAGAGAAAGGCTTTTGGGTCCCTGAGTCATCTTAACAACGGGTTTGTGGTCGCTGTCGTTGAGAAAGGCGTAATCGTTGGTGTTGGAATCGAAAATCTCAGTTCGGGATCCGGCGTCCTTCCAGATGGTTGTGAACTGTTTACTTTCCAGATCGAAAACGGCGGCGCCGTTGCCGGTAATGAGGAAAAGTCGGCTGCCGGGGACGGGGTACAGGTCGTGTCCGCCCAAGCCGGGGGTTCCCCGTAACGGATAGGATTGAACTTTGGTCAGCTTCGGGTTCTGCTTATCAAAATTGTACTCGTATGCGACGAGTTCTACATATCCCAACCCCCACAGGAGTTTGGACTGAGCGTCCCAGACCAGGCCGTGCCCGCCGTAAAGCGGGTAATCGGAATACGGGACGTTCGGGTCTGTAAACTGTTCCGGAACCGTATAGAGGCGAACGACCCCGGAGCTGGAAATGGACGCAATGTTGCCGTCCGGCAGCAGAGCGGCGGAATGCGGGTTGCCGCCGACTCGCGTATAGAACAGCGTCTTTTTATCCGACAGTCGCACCAGCGCTACGCCCCCGCCGGACGCTGTCATGAGCAAATGCGTCGCGCCGAGAACCGGCTTGGCTTCGTCCGGGTTGCTGAACCAGCCATAATGCTCCTTTTTAATTTCCGGGGAATCAGACGCCCTCCAGCTCCAGACCTCAGCAGACTTGTCGTTCCAGTCCACGCCGACTTTGTAAATGACAATTCTCGCCGTCGCCTGTTCCGTACAAACGATGTTTTCTGTAACATTCTGCGGAACAGCGTCCGAGTTTGCCAGGTCAACAATCGCCTGCGGCGTAAACAGGTTGTCAGCCAACGCGAAGTTGGCACACAAAGCGAGAACAAAAAGGGAAACAGATGTAAATGCAATGCGGGTTTTCATGGTATCGGAGGGAATAGGGAGTAGTTTAACCTCACGCAAAGTTCGCAAAGTCCGCAAAGTTATCTTTCAAACTTTCCGAACGTCGCGAACTTCTTATGATTTTTAATTAAAAAGAAGGGAATAGGGAGCAGCGCTTGCGTCCTATGCACTATGCACTAGGCGCTGACGATTAATATTTCCCTCAACACCACTATGACCCAGCCCCTGCAGTTTACCTGTCCGATTTGCCGAAAGAAGTTTCTGGAATCCGAAACCAACGCGTTCCCGTTTTGCTCGTCCCGCTGCCGATGGATTGACTTAAACCGCTGGTTTAACGAAGAATACACAGTCGAATCCTTCCGCCGCAGCGACGAAGAAGAGGACGACGACATTCCCGTTACGCTTGAAGACATCGAAAACGACGGGAAAGAGGAATAGCAGGCATTTGTATACTCGGAGAATGCCTAAGAATGTAATATCATGGCAAAGAAAAAAAGAATAACGCCCAAACGAATGGTTCAAATACGTCTTAACGAGGC
>JAFZAL010000232.1 GCA_017557195.1 Thermoguttaceae bacterium
GAAGCGTTCATTCTAACCCCGAATGGGGTTACATTTCTATAACCGGCGGTTTTCAACCTCCGGAGGAAAAGACGACAACAAAACAAACAATCGAAAAATACCCTTTTCTTTCCCTCCCTCACGCCTGGCGTGAGGGAGGGAAAGAAAAGAAATGACTCGATTAGGGAGGCGGGGTAAGCTGTCGCTGCCCGTAGACTAAAGTCGACGGTTATAGAAATGGCGTCCTTTCGGACGCGATGAACGTTCCAGCTTTTCACGTTAAAAACGCTCCGCGTCTCCGCGGCTCCGCGTGAGGTTTTTTCCGGGCAGCTCTACGCAACCCGGCTCGCCAACCGCCCCATTCCTCCGCGTCTCCGCGGCTCCGCGTGAGTTTTTTCCGGGGGCTTACGCAACCCGGCTCGCCAACCGCCTTTCATTTTTTTGCTCATTCTCTCCGGCTGGCTTGTAAAAAGAATTAATTTATGTTATAATCAAGTCAATAATCCAGTTGTTTGCAACTCAACCACTATTTAATCCACCTAACACCCTTAACTCTCCCATGAAACACTCCATCCCCTTTCTGACGTCTGTTGTTGTAACGCTACTATTGTGGACGAATTTAGCGTCCGCGGAAAACAAGGTCGTAACGCTTGAGGATCTCGTTAAACAGACTGTGGCGCGGTCGGCGTTGTGTGAGTATCCGGCGCCGGCGTACGTATGCAAGCAAGTCAGCAGTTTCGACCGCGGGGCCGTCGCGCCTGACCAGCCGAACTGGTTTGCCAATAACGACGCCAAAAACTTCATTCGCGTTGAAAAGAACCCGGCGGCGGACAACCGGGAAGAATATGTCTTGATGGACGTTCAGGGAGCTGGTGCGATCGTTCGATTCTGGATTGCCGGCGGGCAGTTTACCAGCAACCTTTATATCTATATTGACGGGGCGGCTGAACCGGCGATTTCCGGGAAGATTGACGACATCGTCGGCGGGAAGGCTCTCGTCGACGGCGAGTTTTCCCAAGTTACCGCAACCGGGCGAAACCTGTATTTGCCCATTCCGTTTGCGAAGTCGATAAAAGTAACAGTCGACAAGGCGATGGAACAGCCGTCTTTTTATTATCAGATCAATTATCGATTGTACGAGGAATCCGCTCAGGTCGAGTCGTTTTCCATGGAAGAGTACAAAAACATGACGGCGTTTATCGAAAAGACGCAGTCGAAGTTCTATAAGCACGAACTCAACTACTCGCCGGAGCTGCCCAAAGGCTGTTACAGAATCGACGCGTTTCAGGTTCGCGTGGAATCGAAAGACATCGCCAGCTCGCTGCGAAATACGGTTGTCAAGATGACCTTCGACGGCGTTGAAACCGTTTGGGCGCCGCTGGGCGACTTCTTCGGTTCCGGCGTCGGCGTCAATAAGTACAAAACGATTTTCACGCTCGTTGAAGGTTCCAACGACCGAAACGTAGCGGAGATGATTTGCTATTGGCCTATGCCGTATCGCGAATCAGCGGTTGTGGAGTTTGAGACGCTCTCCGGCGCCAAGCCTGACATTCGCGCCAGTTTCGCCGTTTCCGAATACGTCTGGAAAGAGAATTCCATGTACTTCCACGCGGACTGGCGGCAGGATCGCGGAATTCAAACCGTCGGCGGCAACGGGACAATGGACTGGAACTACAACACGATTTCCGGCAAAGGCGTTTTTGTCGGCGACTGTTTGTCGCTGGTCAACCGCGTTCACGACTGGTGGGGCGAAGGTGATGAGCATATCTACGTCGACGGCGAGACGTTCCCCTCTCATTTCGGAACGGGTTCTGAAGATTATTACGGCTATTCCTGGGGATGTCCGGAGTATTTCCAAAGTCCGTGGCGCGCTCAGCCCCGGGCGGAAGGTCCCGGCAGTTTCGGCAACGTAACAAACTTGCGGTTCCGCTCTCTGGACGCGATTCCGTTTACCAAGTCATTCAAGTTCGACATTGAAATCTGGCACTGGAAAGCGACGACTGTCGACTACGCTGTAACAACGTTCTGGTACGGCGCGCCGGGCGCGAAGTCCGTTTCCCTGCCGGATTTGAAAACCCGCATGGAAGAAGCCGCCGCGCCGGTTGAGTACAAAACCCGCGTTCGTCTGGATTTCGGTTCCTTCAGCGCTCTCAACCTGCCAACAGGCGGAACGGCGGGCGTTCAAAACATGAAAAACTTCCCGCTAGGCAAATGGAAGAACGATCAGCAGCTTTGGTGGTATAAAAACAAGCCAGGCGACCAGCTTGAGATCGAATACGACCTCAAACAGGAGAACGCTTCGACGCTTGTACTCGGTCTGACGCAGGCGGTTGACTACGCTGTCGTCGAGTTCTTCTGGGACGGCAAGAAGATCGGCGGATTCTACGATTTATACGTTCCCCGCGAACAGGGCGTGCGCCATCAGTTCGTTGAAATTCCGCTCAACAAAGAGCAGGCAACCATCGGTAAACACACGATTACCGTCCGCATCGTCGGCAAGACGCGAGATTCGCTCGATACGATGTTCGGCATCGACGAGATTCAAACAAAATAGACTGTGTAATCAATTTGGGATTGTGATATTTTTTTGAACGCAGAGTACGCAGACTATCCGCAGAATACGCAGAGACGGGCTGGGAATGTGGCGACGACGCCAATTGCATTGGCTACGCCACAATTCCCGCCCGAATTTTTATTTTTTAAATTAGCAAGCGGACATCGTGTCATAGCCCAACGGGCGTAGATGACACATGGACGCTTACTTCTGCGCTCTCTGCGAGGAGTCTGCGATCTCTGCGTTCTCTTTAAAAACTTTAATGCAACCAAAAATCAAGCGTTTGTCGGAAAAGTTATTTTTCTTAAACTCTTTTAGAGAAAAAACTTAAAATCTTTTTGCCCCCGTCTCTGGTAAAAAATCTATTCTATAGTATAATGAGAAGGGAATTTTGGAAAAGTGGAGAATCCTCCGCCCGCGGCTCAACGCGTCCGTTCCAGAATTCCCGCCCTCAAATATTGAATTCAAAACAGAGATTCAAACTATAGATATGTCCCCCAACTCAGCGCTAAGCGATTTTTTCAAGACGAGCGTCGAACAGGTCAATTCGCAGCTTAGAGAATATCTCAAGCTGGACGAACGCTGTCCGGACTTGCTCCGTCAGGCGATGGACTATTCCCTTCTCGCCCCCGGAAAACGAATCCGCCC
>JAFZAL010000233.1 GCA_017557195.1 Thermoguttaceae bacterium
GTCGCCCAGTTCAAGCTGAGAATACAAGCGTTCCATCGTTTCTACCGGCGAGCCTGTGAGTTCCTTGAACGAAATGTTGACAAATTGGTTTTCCGGCAGATTTGCGGAATCTTCCCAGAAGGACTCGTACATGAGGTCAAAAAGCTGGAAGACGTATTCGTCCCAGTCTTTGACGGGGTGCTGAAATCCGTTGTCTACCGACAGTCGCTGCCAGAGGTTGACCGTCGACGGGAAAAGCGTCAGCGGGTCTCGATGAATGTGAACGAACTTGGCGTCTGGATAAAGCTCTCGCAGCAGGGCGATTCTGGCGGTATGCGTAGGCGACTTGAGAACAAGGCGTTTTCCTTCGTACTTGTACGTCAGAGCCTGCATGAACCAGTGGAGCTTTTTCTTCCAGTTTTCTCTGCCCGCTTCGGAAACGGTTTTCAAAGTCAAATATTCAATATCTTTTTTGGTATTGTTCGGAAACGCCATGTTGATATACGGCGACGGAACGCCCAAATTGCACAGGGCGAATTCGTCTTCCTGCGGCGACGTCCAGCTCATTTCGACGTTGTCCATCGGGCGCTTGCTGGGCAGATAAACCACCTTGGGAATAATGCCTTCTGAAAGAACGAAATGGTTTGGGCTGAAACATTCGTAGCAGTTTGGAAACGCGTGCCGCGGGTCTTTGACGAACAGTTCGTGAAGGAACGTCGTTCCGCTGCGCCAATGCCCAACGATGAATACTGGCGGCTTGTCGATTTCCGTCCGTTTGATTTTCCCGCCAACGGTCAGGCTTTGAAGCCCCAACAGGGTCGAGTCCAAAAACGAACAGCCGTAATTGATTAACGCCATGCACCAGCGGGACGGCGCGATCCAGAATTTATTGCGGATCAACAGTTTTGTAAACGGATACAGCGTCATGCCGTTCCAGATTCTGGGATACCAGAACCGGTCTTTGTATCCGCCGACTTCTTTTGCGTATTTGCTTTTACTTTCCATGGGAACTCAGTTTATAAGTCAGTATTATTTGTTTCGTCAGTTTCCGTCGAACTGTCGCTGTCGTCTCGAGGAATGCGTTTGACGGCGACGAGTTTGTCGTTGGCGTCGAGTTTCATCAATCGAACGCCCTGAGTGTTGCGGCCGGTGTCGCGAACTTCGTCCAGCGAAATGCGCTGCAGTTTGCCGCGGGCGGTCATCATCAGGACTTCGTCGCCGGAATAAATTCGAGCGATGCCGATAACCTTGCCATTGCGTTCGGTCGTGCGAATGTCGCGAATTCCTTTTCCTCCGCGCCCTTGCGTTCGATAGCAGCGGGAACTGTTGGGAGCGTTGGAATCGGCGGCGGAATCGTCGGTTTCCGGCGCATCGGTTTCGGGAGCTTCGGTTTCCGCGACGGTTTCAGCTTCGGCAGATTCCGGAGCGTCGGAGTCGTCAGAGTCTTCTCCGCCGATGATTGTCGTTGAACCGGGTCCGAACGGGGTCTTTTTACCGAATCCGTTTTCGCAAACGGTCAGCAGCGATGCGGTCGGGTCTGCAACGACCATGCCGACAACGCGGTCAGTTCCGACAAGGCGAATGCCTTTAACGCCGGAGGAGTCTCGCCCGGAGGCGCGAACGGTTGCCGCCTGGAATCGAATCGCCATGCCGGTCTGCGTCGACAGAACCAGCTCGTCTGTTTGGGACGTAACGGCAACGTCGACCAGTTCGTCTCCCTCGCGGAGTTTAATCGCTTTCAAGCCGGCTTTCCATGGCCGTTTATAGGCGGACAGAGCCGTCCTCTTCACCAAGCCGTTGGCGGTGGCGAAGGTCATGTAATGTTCCGGCAAGTCGTAATCTCGAACCGCCAGACAGTCGGCAATGACTTCGTCTTTGTCCAGATTGAGCAGGTTGACGATGGCGCGTCCTTTTGCGTCTCGAGCCGCCTGCGGCAGGTCGTAGATCTTCTTCCAGTAGCATTTCCCGAAGTTCGTAAAGAACATCAAATAGGCGTGCGTGGACGCGACAAACAGGTGCTGAATCGGGTCTTCGTCTTCGACCTTGGCGCCTTTGATGCCTTTGCCGCCGCGGCGCTGAGCTTTGTATTCGTCAGCCGGAGTGCGTTTGATGTACCCGTTGGAGGAAATCGAAACGACCATGGTTTCTTCCTCGATGAGGTCTTCCAGGTCGATGTCGCCGATGTCCTGACCGGAAATTTCCGTGCGGCGCTTGTCGCCAAACTTGCGTTTGATGTCGAGCGTATCGCTGCGGACAATCGCCAGAATGTTGGCGTCGTCGGAAAGAATCGTCAAGTACGAGTGAATGTCCGCCATGAGGCTGCGGAATTCCTCGATGAGCTTTTCCTGTTCCAGGTTGACCAATTGTCCCAAGGTCATGTGGAGAATGGCGTCCGCCTGAACCGGGGTGAGCGAGTATTCGTCTTTAATGCCGTGATCTTCGGCGTATTCCTTGAACCCGTCTTCGCCCAGAGCGCGTTCAATCAGCACGCGCGGACATTGAATTTCCGCCATCAAGCGCGCTTTGGCTTCCTGCTGAGTGGAGCTGGTGCGAATGACCTTGATAACCTCGTCGATATTGGCGTGAGCGAGCATAAGCCCTTCGACGATGTGTTTGCGCGCCCGCGCTTTTTCCAGCAGGAAGATTGTTCGGCGGCGAATAACGTTCATGCGGTGCCGCAGGAACTCTTCCAGAATTTCTTTGAACGTCAGCGTTCGCGGCTTGCCGTCTACCAGAGCGACAAAGTTAATCGAGAACGAGCTTTGCAGCGGGGTGTATTCGTAAAGCTGATTGAGAACGACGTCCGGGTCGGCGTCTCGCTTGAGTTCCAAAACCAGACGAACCGGTTCTTTGAGGTCGGACTCGTTGCGGATGTTGCTGATGCCCTCGATTTTGCCCTGATTGACCATGTCGGCAATGCGCTCTTCGACGTTGTCGCGAGTGGTCTGATAGGGAATGTCGGTAACGACGATTCGATGGCGGTTGTTTTTCATCTCCTCAATTTTCGCTGTGGCGCGAATGAGGATCGTGCTTCGACCGGTGTGGTATCCTTTTCGGATTCCGCTGCGACCGCAAATAATGCTGCCAGTGGGGAAGTCCGGTCCCGGGCACAGTTCCAGCAGTTCGTCAATGGACACGCCTGGATCGTCAATGAGCTTGACGAGACAGTCGCAGATTTCGCCCAGGTTGTGCGGCGGAATGCTGGTTGCCATGCCGACGGCGATGCCGTTGGTGCCGTTGACCAGCAGGTTGGGGAACTTGGACGGCAAAACCGTCGGTTCCATTCCGCGGCCGTCGTACGTGGGCATGAAGTCGACGGTCCCGAGGTTGATGTCTTCCAGCATCAACTGGGCGAAGCGGGACATGCGCGCTTCTGTATATCGCATAGCGGCAGGCGGAAGCCCGGCGATCGAGCCGAAGTTCCCCTGTTTGTCTACCAGAACGTAGCGCATAACCCATTCCTGAGCCATACGAACCAGCGTCGGGTAGATGACGGTTTCGCCATGGGGGTGATAGTTGCCCGACGTATCGCCCGAGATTTTAGCGCATTTGATTCTGCTGGAACCGGGGGTCAGATTGAGGTCGTTCATCGCAACCAGAATTCGACGCTGAGAGGGTTTTAACCCGTCGCGGACGTCTGGCAGAGCGCGGCTGACGATAACCGACATGGAGTACGTCAAATAGCTTTGCTTGAGTTCGTCTGTAATAGACTGACGAATGAGCGTTGTTCCGTCTTTGAAGTTTGCCAGCGCATTGGGGCCGGGAACGTACATATCGGCGTTAGCTGGCGTCTGACCATCGGGCGTGTTGTTGTTATCAGGGGGGAGTTCGTTGGACATAATTTAAATAATTCGTAATTCGGAATGCGTAATGCGTAATTATTTAATTCGTAAATCGTAATAATAGTGGTTCTTTGTTAAATTAATTACGAATTACGAATTACGCATTAATATTATAGCGTTTTAGCGATTTTCTGCAAGGGAGAATGGGGGAAAAAGAAGTCTTTTTAGCGAGGAAAAGAAAGTATTTTTTCAATTCGTAATTCGTAATGCGTAATGCGTAATTAGGCGCTTTGCGGCGGAAGCTACGAAAGACATTTGAACGTGGAAAACAGTTTGTGCAACTGGTTCGCGGGCGTCTTCGCCCGCTTCAGGAAAAAAGCCCCGCTGACAATCCTCTTTCGTAGCCAGAAACCTTCACGGATCGCGAGCGAAGCTCGCAAAATTTCTTCGGCGGACTTCGTCCGCGACCCGGTAAGATTTTCAGCTTCGACGCAGTGCGCGTGCGGGGCTAAGAGGCTTCGGCGGGCGAAGACGCCCGCGAACCGGGCTCAACCAAGTGCGCGTGCAGGGCGATAAATTTGGGATTGCGAATATAGGTAAAATGA
>JAFZAL010000234.1 GCA_017557195.1 Thermoguttaceae bacterium
AAAAACAGTTTACACAACCGGCGAAGCCGCGAAAATCTGCAAGGTCAGTCAGCAAACGATTATTCGTTGTTTTGACTCTGGGCAGCTGAAAGGATTCCGCGTCCCTGGCAGTAAATTTCGACGAATTCCACACGATTGCCTTTTAGCGTTCATGCGTGAAAACGGCATTCCGACTGATTCGTTAGATACTGGCAAACACAAGCTGCTTATCGTTGACGACGATGCAAACTTGGTCGATTTGATGACTGACGTATTTATGCGCGACGGTCGTTTTGAGATTCGTTCCGTCAATAACGGTTTCGCTGCTGGTATGATGGTTAAGGATTTTCATCCCGAAGTTATGATTTTGGACGTCATGCTTCCGGATATCAATGGCAAAGAAGTCTGCCAGCGCGTTCGTTCAGACAAATCCATGGACGATTGCAGAATTATTTGCATCTCCGGCATGGTAGAAGAAAGCCGCATTGACGAACTTCGTCAGGCGGGAGCAGACGACTTCATGCGAAAGCCGTTTGATATTGACGATCTGCTCCACAACGTCTGCGGCAAGTTAAATATTGACGTGCAAAACTGATTAAACGCGATTATTTAATATTCCCAGCTGATTTGTTGCTTGAAAATGCAAAAGGTAAACGCCAGTTCCGTTTCTTTGAATTCTGATCAAGCGGTTTATCTGGAACGCAAAATGGCGGAATTTGCAGCAGGAATAGGTCATGAGCTAAACAACCCGTTAGCCAGCATTGGCGGACGGGTTCAGCTTTTAATGAAGACAACGTCAGACGAACGCCTTCGACGCGATTTGTCGGATATCTATTCTGAGGTGAAAAGGGCAGGCGATTTGATTGCCGATATCCGTCTTTACGCTTGTCCGCCCGTTCCGGTTTTAGACAGCGTCAATATTACAGAATTGTTGCAGAATGTTGTCAATTCTTATTCCCAATTATGCGCTGAAAAAAACATTCGCCTGGAATTCTCTCCGTCTCTTTCCAGGCTGATTGTCAAGGCGGACTACAGCCAGATGAACGTTCTGTTTTCCGCTTTGATTCGAAACTCGATGGAAGCTTTGGAAAACGACAGCCGCGAATTTGACAAACGAATTGAGGTCTCGGTTGAACTTGTCGGGAATGTTGTTAAAACGATTGTATCAGACAACGGTCCCGGCATGACAGACGAAGAAAAAGAACACGCCTTTGATCCGTATTATTCCGCCCGACAGGCAAATCGCGGTCTGGGGTTTGGTCTTTGCAAGGCTCAAAAAATCGCGCAAATGCACAGCGCCAAAATAGCTATTGAGTCTAATCCCAGAGAGGGAACTCGCGTTATCGTTGAATTGAACCGTAAATAAAAAAGACGCTGTTGTAATAACAGCGTCTTTAATTTCAGCGATATATCAGTTAGCTATTGCGAAGTCATTCTTGACTTCTCAAAAATCAGAAGTCAAAGAAATCGTCTTCTTCAGCTTCATCAGCTTTGTCGTCTGCTGCGTCCGCAGCGTCTGCATCATCAGCGTTGTCGGCATCATCTGCGGCAGCGTCGTCATCAGCGGCAGCGTCAGCGTCATCGGCTGCAGCATCGTCTGCGGCTGCATCATCAGCAGCGTCATCTGCAGCATCGTCATCGGCGGCGGCATCGTCGTCAACGTCCAGATTCGCATTCTTCAGCGGTTCTGCGTCTTTGGTTTCTTCTGGAGTTTCTTCCGTAAACGGATCAGATTCATCCGCGGCGTCGTCTTTGGGTTCATCCGCTGCATCGTCAGCAGCATCGTCTGCGGCATCATCAGCGGCGGCATCGTCGTCAACGTCTAACGGAGAAGAATCATTGTCCGCGGCTTCGTTTCCGAACGGATCGCTGTCGTCATTGTCTGCCGGTGTATCAGCGGCGTCGTCATTGCCTCCAAAGGGGTCGTCGTCAGCCGGTTTGTCCGCAGCATCGTCGTCATTGTCTCCAAAGACGTCGTCATTGTCGGTCGGTTTATCGGCGGCATCGTCGTCATTATCTCCAAAGACGTCGTCATTGTCGGCCGGTTTGTCAGCGGCATCGTCGTCATTGTCTCCAAAGACGTCGTCATTGTCTGCTGGTTTATTGGCGTCGTCATTGCCTGCAAAGGGGTCGGGGGTTTCTTCGTCGCCATCAACGTCAACGCCGGTATCCAACGGTGAACCGTCTTTATCCTCGTCGTCGATAAGAGAACCGCCGTCTTCAGTATCGAGATCGAGAGAGCTGCCAGACAGATCAAGGTCTTCTGGAATGAGAGTTGCTTTTTGATCTTCCAAACGGCTGTTGTAAATCGTGTCGCTGTACTTGGCGCGACGTTTGAATGCCGCTAATTGAACTTCGTTGCGAGCGTTTTCCAGAGCAATGCGAGCTTTCCCCTGGCAGCGTTCCAGAGCGAAGTTAACGGGGAATCGACCGGTTGTGTCTTTGAGTTCAAGTTCTGCCCCAGCTTTGAAGTCCTTTTCCGCTTGTTCAGGACGTCCAAGTTCCATCAAAGCAAAGCCGCGGAAATAATACGGACGAGGGTCTTCGATTTTGGCGTCAATTGGTTTGCTGAGCAAATCGTACGCTTCTTTAAAATCTCCTGAGTAATAGGCGTGAACGCCATTACCGTAGTATTGTTTTAACACTTTGTCTTGAGCGTTTGCCTGAGAAAAGCAAAGCGCCAATGAGCAGACGCACATCGCTGTAATGCTCGCCCATACATTTCGCTGAAACATTTTCTTTCTCCGTACAGATTATATAGATATTTGTGTTTGTTGTATCCGGCGATTCTTTTACGAATCACAAACATTATAGCTTAATCATAATCAAATTTAATAAAAAATAAAGGGCTTTCCACAAAAAAACACTTTAAATTTTACCTAAAACTCGTTATTTTCCTAAAATTCGGCACAATCTGCCCGGTTTTTGCCCTTTTATTTTCTTGTTTAATGCGTTATAATAGAAAAGTTGGAATATTTTTACTACTTTGTTTGTCCCAACAGGAATAAAAAATATGTCAGAAGAACAAGTTAACAACCAAGAGAACCCGTCTGAAGACGTTTTGAACCCGGAACAGAGAATTCTTCCTAGAGATGCGACTGCTTTGGACAGAGCGAAAATGGCGGCTCAGATTTGCTCCGACAACCGCGGCCGCGATGTCGTAATTTTGGATATGCGAACGTTGTCAACGGCGTTTGACTACTTTGTTATTGCGTCCGGCTCCAGCCGACGTCAGCTTCACGCCATGTCGGAGGAAATCGACCGCGTTTTCGAGAAGGAAATGAACGACAGACGCCTTGGAATCGAGGGCTATCAGGACAGCCGCTGGATTCTGCTGGATTACGGCGACGTCGTCGTCCATCTGTTTGTCGACGAAGCCCGCGAGCATTTCCGTCTGGAAGAACTCTGGGCAGCCGCCCCGAAAGTCGATTTCATTCCAGAATAACAAACTCAGCGCGCGTTTAGCAGTCAGGAGTCCGATATGAACAGCGAGAATTTGCCTCAAGACGCTAACAATAATATAGACAAACCGGGAGACGCTGCCCTTTCGCAAAGCCAGCAGTTGCTTACGGTTAAGTCTTTGCGCCTTCATATTGGGATTTTCGGACGCCGCAACGCCGGCAAGAGCAGTTTGCTCAACTGCATGACGCGTCAGGACGTCTCGATTGTCTCGCCCGTTGCAGGCACAACGACAGACCCGGTCGAAAAGACCATGGAGTTCCTGCCGCTGGGTCCGGTCGTGTTTATTGACACCGCCGGGGTAGACGACCAGGGGGCGTTGGGGCAGATGCGAATCGAAAAGACTCGCAAGCTGTTCGACAGAACGGAACTGGCAATTATTGTTGCTGCCGCCGGCGAATGGACGGACTTCGAGCAGTCGCTTGTCGACGAGTTCTCCCGCCGCAACACGCCGATTGTCGTTGTATTTAATAAATGCGACGTCGCCGCGCCGAACGCTGAGCTGGTTTCTCGCCTTGAGTCCGTTCCGATGGTTCGGCAGGTTGTCGAAACGACGCTGGTTCAGGAAACGCTTGCGACTTCGCTGACAACCGTTCGTCAGGCGATTCTCGCTGCTGCCCCGGAGGAATGGATCAACACGCCGTCCCTGCTGGGCGACATGGTTGAGCCAAACGACGTCGTCGTCCTGGTCGTCCCGATTGACAAGGAAGCGCCCAAGGGCAGAATCATTCTCCCACAGGTGCAGACGATTCGCGATTTGCTGGATAACGCCTGCTGCTGCGTCGTGGTCAAAGAATCGCAGCTGGAGTTTGCGCTCAATAATTTAAAGGTCAAGCCGAAACTGGTTGTAACAGACTCACAGGCGTTTGCGTCCGTATCCAAACTCGTTCCGGAAGACGTCCCGATGACCGGTTTTTCGGTTCTTTTCGCCCGATTTAAAGGGGATTTAGAGGCATTTGCCGACGGCGCGAAAACAATCGAAACGCTCAAGCCAGGCGACAGAATTCTGATTGCTGAAAGCTGTTCGCACCACCCCATCGGCGACGACATCGGACGCGTCAAAATACCAAACTTAATTCGCAAACGCGTTGGCGGCGATCTCGTTTTTGATCACGTTCAGGGCGCGGATTTCCCGGAGGATTTGTCCGCCTATAAACTGGTTATTCATTGCGGAGCGTGCATGACTAACCGCAAGGCGGTTTTGTCACGAATTTTGCACTGTAAACGTCAAAACGTCCCGATTACCAACTACGGCATGACAATCGCGTATTGCCTGGGGCTGTTTAAAAGAGCCTTGAAGCCGTTTAGAATATTGAAATGAGCGCTCAGTACTTAGTGCATAGTACTTAGGACGCAAAGCGCTCCTCTCCCTATGCACTATGCACTATGCACTATGCACTTGTAACCACTAACCACTTAACTACCATGACTATTTACCAACGACTCACAGAAGACAAACAGATTATTACATCCGAAAACCCGGCAGACGTCTGGGTTGACTGGAAAGACGGCAAGGAAACGTGGCTTTTCCTCGCTCCGCATGACGACGACATCATTCTCGGCGCCGGGCTGACGTTCCTTGCGGCTCTCAACGACGGAATCAACGTTCACGCCGCCATTACCACCAACGGCGAAAGCGGATATTGCCGTCCGGAACACCGCAACTGCATTGCCGCCATTCGTCAACAGGAAGCGGAAGCGTCGTTCTCTGCGATGGGCTTGGAACAGGATCATCTGCACTTCCTCGGATTCCACGACAGCGGCGTCGATCAGTTCACCGGGCATTTCTTTACTGACCAGCCCGGTCCGACGGTTATCAGCGGCGCAACCGGCTTGCAGAACTCCTACACCGCCCTGCTCCGTCTGGTTCGACCGACGAGAATCTTCCTGCCGTCTTGCACCGACATTCACCCGGATCACCGCACCGCTCACAACGAGATGATTATCAGCGTCTTCCACGCGACGGGTAACATCTGGCCGGAACTGGGCGCTCCGCTGGAAGACTTCCCCGTTCTGTACGAGTACGCCACCTATAGCGATTTCCTTACCCCGCCCGACATGCGTACGACCGTTTCGGAAGAACTGCTGGAAAAGAAGCTCGCTGGCATCGCAGCTTACGTATCTCAGGAACAGATCGGCGCGCTGATCGAAATCCAGCGTCAAGCCGGATGCAAAGAATTCGTTCGTCAGGTCAAGTTTGACCTCATGACGCCGGGCAAGTATAATTATCTCTTTGATTAAGAGGTTGAGGCAGTAGGCAGTAGGCAAGAGGCAGTAGTTTAAAAATCCCTACTGCCTACTGCCTATTGCCTAATGCCTATTTAATCTGCACCGGGGTCGGATTCGATTCCGGTTTTTTCTTCAGATAGAGAATCAGGACGCCGTTGACGAATTCTGCGTCGACGTTGTCTGTTTCGACGGATTCCGGCAGTGTAAACGTGCGTTCGAATTTCTCGTAAAGACGTTCGTCACGCCAGCATTTGCGGTTTTCGACTTCTTCTGAATGACGTTCTGCAATAATGCGAAGCATACCCTTCTGAACGGACACCTGAATATCTTCTTTTTTAACGCCCGGCAAGTCCAGTTCAATACAGTATCTGTCCGGTTCTTCCCAAATGCAAACGGGAATGGAAGCGTAACGGTCTCCCTGAATCAGACCGGTTCGTTCCAGAAGGTTGTCAAACAGACGATCCATTTCCCGGTTAAGAGCGGGATTGTAAATTGTGCAAGTCATATTTCATCTCCTTGGTTTTCGGTTGAATAATCGACAACGAAGTTGGCAAGGCGCCGAACGAGAGGAACAACGAGCGTTGATTTATCAGACGCCTGCCAACTAACGGTAGAATCATATACTTGCGGTCAACCAGGGAGAATGAGGCAGTAGGCAAGAGGCAGTAGGCAGTAGGACGCAAGCGCCTCAAAAACTATTGCCTACTGCCTACTGCCTAATGCCTCCTCAAAGCCACTGCGTCCAGTCGTTTTCCTTAATCTGCTCGACGGCTTTTCGGACGGCTTCTTCGTTCTTTTTGTTGATGACCAGCGTCGCGGACGGGGTTTCGATAATCGCCAGATCTCGGACGCCGACGGTGGCAATAAGATGATTAGGATCGCTGCAACGGACGATCGTCCCTTCCGTATCGACGCAGACGTAACGCTTGCACTGAATCGTGTTTCCCTGCTCGTCCTGCTTGGAAAGCCGTTCCAGCGACGTCCAGGAGCCGATATCGTCCCAGTCAAACGACGCCTCCACGACGCTGACGTTGGGAGAACGTTCCATGACAGCGTAGTCGATGGAGATGCTTTTCATGGCGGCAAACTGCTGCGCCAAAACCTTCTGCCGCGTTTCGGGGTCTGAATCCCACGCTTTGGCGATAGCGTCAAACGCGGCGCCCAGTTCCGGTTCATATTGAGCGATATTGTCCAGAATCGTTTGAGCTTTCCAGACGAACATGCCGGAATTCCAGAAATAATGTCCGTCTTTGAGGAACGACTCCGCCACGTCGCGGGACGGTTTTTCTTTGAACTCTTTAACCGGATAGACGTTCACGCCGTTGACGACTTCCCCCGAGCCGGAACAGCGGTGAATGTATCCGTAAGATTCCGACGGCCATCGCGGGACAATTCCGAAGGTAATCAGCCGGGTCGGGTCTTGCTCGACGAGTTCCGCCGCCGCCTTGACGCAGTTTTGAAATTCCGATTCCGGGGCGATTCGGTGGTCGGAGGTGAGAATAACCATCGTCGCGTCCGGGTCTTTTTTCAAGCAATAGACCGCCGCCAAGGCAATACAGGCGGCTGTGTTTCGCCCAGCCGGTTCTATAATAGCGGATTCCGGCGGAAGAACCTCGACAGCGTCCAACAGCGGCTGCGCCAGCCGGGCGTTGGTTGACAGATAAATCCGTTCAGGAGGGATCAAAGTCTGAATGCGGTCAACGCTCTGACGAATCAGCGGCGTATCCGCTCCGATTTTCAGCAGTTGTTTGGGATGGTTCGCCCGGCTTTCCGGCCAGAGACGAGAACCGCTCCCGCCAGCCATAATTATTGCGTGAAGCATGGGGATATAAGGCAGTAGGCAATAGGCAGTAGGCAGTAGTTTTTAAACAGACGCGACAGCGTTCTGCTAGAACCGCGTCAGCGGTTCAATATCAGTAGCCGTGGGTTTTAACCCACGGAGCAATAGGACGCAAAGCGCCTCAATAAAACATTTCCCTTATATTATATCAGAGTTTCGGATTTATTCAAGTTCAAAATAGCTGGAAACCCCTTATTCTTGTCGTGGAACGCTTCGCATCTACTCCTCACTAATGCCTATTGCCTACTGCCTACTGCCTTTTTCTCCCGCCCCCCCTTGCAATATCCGTAAAAATGGTTAAAATTCCATTCTCAATTGAAAGTAGCAGGAGAAGGCAAGAGACTATAGGCAAGGGACAGTAGTTAATTTTTCCTACTGCCTACTGCCTACTGCCTACTGCCTCTATAAAAACCGTTTTATTAACCCAAGGATTAAAACATGCCGCGATTTGCTAACAAAAAGAACGCCGCCGCCAACAATCGACATCGTAAACCGAAAGTTCACATTAAGAAGAAAGACCCCATTTTGGTCGATGGTAAACTTCCGCGCCCGATGTTTGTTGACTACAAAGACGTTGAACTGCTCAAAAAACTGACCAACCGTCAGGGCAAAATCCTCAGCCGCCGCAAGAATGGCTGCTGCGCCATTAGCCAAAACGCCGTTCAGCAGGCTGTCAAGCGCGCTCGTTTCATGGCTCTTCTGCCGTTCGTTGGCGAATGAGCTTTTTGAAGGCAGTAGGCAATAGGCAGTAGGCAATAGTTTAATTGCCTTATACCTGGCGACTAATGTCTAAATTATATTCAGACGGACGATTTTCTGTCTGAGAGCGCTTGAAATATGTAGCTATTATCCCTTGTAGTGTTGGCTATGAGGGATTTTTTTGTACTGGAAGCCGCTAGCTATTAGCTGCTAGCTGTTAGCTTGGGAGTTTGTAGTTCTCAGCGTTGTTTTTTAAAGCTGGAAGTCAAAATCAAAAAGCTAAAGGCTAGAAGCTAGGAGCTAAAAGCTCATAACTACAACAGGAGACACTCATGGGAGAAGCCAAAGTTATCGAACAGGCGAAATTGACCATCGGAGATCAAAGCTGGGATTTCGACGTCCTGCAGGGGTCGGAAGGAAACCGCGCTTTGGATATTTCCAAGCTGTTCGCTCAAACCGGGTTGATTACAATGGATCAGGGGTTTGCCAACACAGGGTCTGTAATTAGCCAGATTACGTACATCGAGGGGGACAAAGGCAAACTCCGTTATCGCGGCTATCCGATTGAAGAACTGGCGGTAAGCTGCCAGTATCTGGAAGTCGTCTATCTGCTCATCTACGGCGAGCTGCCGACCAAAGAACAGCTGGAAAAATTCCAGCACGGGATCTGCCATCACACGCTTCTTCATGAAAACATGAAGCAGATTTTCAAGGGGTTCCCGGAACACTCGCACCCGATGGCGATTATGGCGTCGATTATGGCGGCTATGCCTGCGTTTATTATCGACTACCTCGACCCGAACGACCCGGAAGCCTTGGAACTGACGACCTATCGCGCCTTGGGCAAAGTCCCCACCATTGCCGCGTTCAGCCACAAGCAGAGCATCGGTCAGCCGTTCATCTACCCGAAAAATGCGCTCTCGTTTGCTGAGAACTTCCTGTACATGATGTTCGCCGTCCCGTCGGAAGACTACGTCATGAACCCCATGTACGTCAAGGCGCTCAACACGCTGTTGATTCTGCATGCAGACCACGGTCAAAACTGCTCGACGTCCGCCGTCCGCATGGTCGGGTCGAGTAACGTCAACATGTTTTCAGCCCTGTCCGCCGGCATTAACGCTCTGTGGGGCGAATTCCACGGCGGAGCGAACGAGGCGTGCATCGTCATGCTGGAAAACATCCTCAACGACAACCGCGATCTGGGCAAGTACATCGACAAGGCGAAAGACCCCAACGACCCGTTCCGCCTCATGGGCTTCGGACACCGCATTTACAAGAGCTACGACCCGCGCGCTGTCGTGCTGAAGAACATCGCCGACAAGCTCATCAAAGAGTACAAAGGATCAGACCCGCTGTTTGACCTGGCGCAGGAACTGGAAGAGTACGCGCTCAAGGATTCCTACTTCATCGAACGCAAACTGTACCCGAACGTCGACTTCTACTCTGGCATCATTTACTCCCTGATGGGTATTCCGAAGAACATGTTTACGGTGCTGTTCGCCTTGGGACGTCTGCCCGGCTGGATCGCTCATTTCCGAGAAATGCACAATACGGAAAAGAACAAGATTCACCGCCCGCGACAATTGTACGTCGGCGAAAAAACCCGATCTGTTATTCCGATTGAAAGCCGAGAGTAAGTCAAATTAGCAATTTGCAATGAGCAATTAGCAATTAAACGGCGCAACTTTGCGCCGTTTTTTTGTTTTGCCTCTTCTAAATTGATATTGCATTTTGGGGATTTTTTTGCTATATTATTGTAAAAATTCAATGACGTCGCATTAAAATGCGATTACCAATCCCACCCTGATCAGCGCTTTGCGCTAATTGTAAATTGCTCATTGCTAATTGCTAATTTATCATGAATCGTCGAACCGCCTTTGCCGCCGCATTTGCTTTAACTGCGTCTTTGTTTTCTGGATGTAAAACCTTTTCTGCTAAATCGGCGAAAGACGACCCAAAAGAGAAAGCGGAGGAGGGAATGTTTTCTAAACTGCGTCAGAGCGACTCCGACAGCGAATACTCCGGGCTGTCCAGCAAAAGTCGGGAGATCGAGAAAAACCTGGGCGTGGGAAGAGATTAGATTAGGGAGTAGGCAATAGGCAGTAGGCAGTAGGGATTTTAAACTACTGCCTCTTGCCTACTGCCTACTGCCTTCTCACCTCCCCCTCCCCTATTCCCCGTTTCTGTGTATAATATTAATATTATGCAAGAAATTAAAACTCTTACTGTTGAACTGGGGGAGCGATCGTATCCGATTTTTATCGGGACGGGATTGCTGCCAAACGCTGTAGAGTATATTCGTCAAAACGGCGCGCCGTCTCAGGTCTTTGTTGTAACCGACGACAACGTCGAAACGCTCTACGGAGACGCGCTGGCGGAAACGCTGGCTCAAGAGTGGGAAACGGAACTGGCAGTCATTCCCGCCGGCGAGGACAGCAAATGCCTTGAAATGGCAGAACAGATTTGGAGCCGGATGCTGGAAGGCGGCTGCGATCGGAAGACGGCAGTCTGCGCTATCGGCGGGGGCGTTGTCGGCGACTTGGCGGGATTTGTCGCGTCTACGTACATGCGAGGCGTTCGATTCTGGCAGTTCCCGACCACGCTTTTGGCTCAGGTCGACAGCTCCGTCGGCGGCAAAACCGCCATCGATTTGGAATACGGCAAAAACGTCGTCGGGACGTTCTATCAGCCCCAAGGCGTTGTGATTGACATCGACACGCTCCGAACGCTGGACAAGCGTCAGTATCTGGCGGGAATGGCAGAAGTCGTCAAATACGGCGTTATTCTGGACGAGTCCTTTTTCCGGTATCTGGAATCTCACGTCGACGCCATTTTACAGCGCGACGTCAACGTCCTGGCGGAAATCGTCTACCGATGCTGTCTGATCAAAGCGGACGTTGTTTCTCAGGACGAGAAAGAGCTTTCCGGCCGCCGCGCGTTGCTCAATTACGGGCACACCTTTGGACACGCAATCGAAACCTTCGAACGCTTTGAAGGCAAGCTTCACGGCGAAGCAGTTGCCGTCGGCATGGCGGCAGCGGCAAAATTCGCCCAATATCTTGGACGCATTGACGAGGAAACGGTTGATCGCCAAAATCGTCTGCTTGAAGCTCTGGGAATGGATATTGCCTGGTTAAAAGACCTGACCCCGGAGAAAACCGTTCAAATCATGCTTCACGATAAAAAGACAGCCAACGGACACATCAATTTTGTCCTGCCGGATAAAATTGGTTCCGGCGAGCTGGTTTCAGGCGTTACTGAACAACAGATTATTGAGTATTTAAAGTTAGGGAATAGGGAATAGGGAATGGGGAATAGTATTCGCCTTCGGCGATATTAACTACTACTCCCTACTCCCTACTCCCCACTCCCTAAACTACTGCCTCTTGCCTACTGCCTACTGCCTTACCCCCATGTCCTTTCCCCGAATCTGCCGTTTTTTGAGTAATTTGTCCTTTATACTTGGCGCAGCCATGATATTGGCTCTTCCCTGGGCGTTTCCGTTTATGGGACAGACAAAAACTTTTGACTCCCGCAGCTTTTTTGCGCTGACGGAGTCCATGCTCGTCTGCGCTGCAATTGGCGGAATCCTTCGTTTTTTCGGACGCAAAACGGTTTTACCAGACGCCAATTCGCAAAAAGACAACGCGGTGGATCGTCCATATAATCCAGACGATCTTTACGTTCGCCAGGAACGGGATCCCGACGTGACGACGGGGCGCTTGCCTCGCCGGGAATCAATTGCGATTGTTGGTCTAAGCTGGATTCTGGCGGGAATACTGACCGCATTCCCATTTATATTTTCCAGGGTCATTCGAGATCAAGACGAATCCGGCGCTCTGATTCCGATGTCTGTCGTCGACTGTCTTTTTGAATCCTTTTCCGGCGTAACAGGCTTCGGCGCTTCGGTTCTTAACAACGTAGAAGACCCTTCCTTCATTCCCAAAGCGATCCAGTTTTGGCGCTGCGAACTCCACTTTTTAGGAGGCTTGGGAATTATGGTTTTGTTCGTCGCGATTCTGGGCGGACGTTCGTCTGGAAAGTCGCTCATGCTGACGGAAATGCCGCGCTCGTCCAGCGATTCTCCCTACGCTCAAGCTCGCAAAACCGCCATGGCATTGTTGGGCGTATACCTATCACTGAACCTGATACTGATGTTTTTGCTTCGTATTGAGGGCATGCCCTTTTACGACGCCCTGTGTCATTCGTTTTCCTGCGTCGCGACTGGCGGATTCAGTTCCCGAAACGAATCCGTCGCCAGTTTTCATTGCGGCTGGATTGAGCTGACGCTGGTTATTTTCATGTTTATTTCGTCGTGCAACTTTACGCTGCTTTATTTTGCAGGAAGAATTGACACGAAAAAAATCGAAATGACCGCGCCCGGCGAAAAAGAACGATTTAAATACGAGTTCGGCATTTCCAAACTTCTCAGCAATACGGAATTCCGCGTATTCTTTTGCGTAGCCGTTATTGCAATTATTCTGGTTTCCGGGTCGTGCTGGCTTCATGGCGATTTCCTTCCGAAAGGACAGGAAAACAACTTGAGCTGGTCGTCATTGTGTGACAGCTTTCGCTATGGCGGATTTCAGGTCATGACGATTATTTCGTCAACCGGATTTGGATTAGAGAATTACGACGTCTGGAACGATTTCTCCCGCGGAATTCTGTTAGCGTTGATATTTACCGGCGGGTGCGTCGGCAGTACGACTTGCGGTTTGAAATTCATGCGACTTATCGTCCTGTGGAAAACGCTTCGGATTGAAATTGAACGCGTCTTTCGCCCCAAAATTGTCCGCGTCCTTCAGATTCAGGGAAAGCCGGTTGAGGACTCAGACGAAATGCGCCGCAGCGTTTTGACGTATTTCGCCTTGTACGCCATGATCTTTGTCGCCGCCTGCGCCCTTCTGCTGGCTATTGAACCGGCGTCGACCTGGACAAATAACGATTACAGCGCCAACGATCAGATGTTCGACAGCATTACCGCGGTCGCAACGTCGTTTAACTGCGTTGGGCCATCGTTTGGAATAACCGCCTCCGGGAATTTCGGACTCTTCCACGCCCCGGCGAAAATACTGTTTATCGTCCTGATGCTCATGGGACGTCTGGAGATTTTCACTCTCCTCGTGTTCCTGCATCCAGGGTTCTGGAAAGGGTAGCGGAGCCGGAATCAGCGGACGGTTTCAGAGCAAATCTTTTGTAACAAGTCCCAGTAGTCTGAGGATTTTGTAGGATGTTTTTGGTTGCCGGACGATTTATGAGCGACAACCATGTCCAGTTCCGGTATGACGGTTATGTACTGACCGTACATTCCGCAGGCGGAGAAAGAGCCTTTTCCGCCAATGGCGTCTTTGCCAAACGGCTCGATCCACCACATATAACCGTAGCCCAAGCCTCGGCGCGAGTCGTCGAACTTTGTAACAGGCTGAGTCGATTCTTCCATCCATTTTTCTGGAACGATCTGTTTGCCGTTCCAGTTCCCTTTTTGAAGAGCCAGCTGACCGAGGGTTGCCATGTCCCGGGTGGAGAAATGGAAATGGTACGCCAGATGTACGGACTTGCTGGCATCGCCGGAACGCTTGTGAATGGATCGGTTCCAGTCTTTTAATTCCAGCGGTTTGGCAAACGACTCCTCAAACGCGTCGTAGACGTTCTTCCCGGTCTTCATTTCAAAAACCGTTCCAGCGACGTTGAAATCCCAGTTATTGTAAATAAACCGGGTTCCTGGCTTCGTTTTGCCGCGCTGAGGCGCTTTCCCTTCCGGGATTCCACCGGCGTTGGACGCCTCATGATAGACCCCGGATCGGGCGGAAATCAAATCCAAAACCGTCGCGGTTTTCTCGATCGGTTCCAAACCTCCGACGTCGTCAATTCCCAGCTTCCCAATGGTCTGCGACAGGTCAATTGTCCCGTTTTCCACATATGCTCCGTACATCATGGAAAGAATGCTCTTTCGGCATGACGCGATATAGGAAACCTCGGTTACGTCCCCATACGTAAAGACGGTTTTGCCGTGAACGAGAATAACCATTCCCGTCGTTCCCATGTTTCGGCTTTTGATAAACTCCGGAATGGCGTCAAGCGTCTTTTGAGGAATGACAACCTCTTTGGCGTTGTCGCTGTGAGACCTCGCCGGTGCGAACAGAACGCTTGCAAAAACAATCGCCAGCAGAGCGCTCGCCTTGAATGGGTTGCAAAAGCCTTTCATGAGAATCTCCTTTTTGAAAAATTAGGGTTAATTGCTGTCTTTCGTTTAGTCGTGGTCTTTCAAACGGAACGCCGATTGATATTCTTTTTCCAAATCCAACCGTTTCGCCAGTTCCAACAGATTGAGCCGATTTAACGCTTCGCATTTAATCGGTCGTTTAGAATCCCAGAAAACCAGAGCGTTAATCGCCTGGACGGCAATCGGGGAATCCAGAATCCGCTTAATCAACTGTGCCTGACGTTTCGTCTGACACGGCAGGAAGTAACACGTGTCGTCAAAGACGACGGGGCGTCCTTCTTGCGGTTTGACAATCTGAAAAGACAGCGTCCGGTACAGCCCGGAAATCGCAACCTTCCACGATGCAAAGGCGTAATCCCCAACGCCAAAAATGGAAAACGGCGTCTGTTTGCTATAGACAGCGCTTTTCCGGTTCTGGAAATAGTCGAGGTGATTCTGCAAATACGTCCACGTCAGCGGGGCGTCATGCTGAAGACGATCAACACTCTGACCGACTCGCGTTTGGGGAACGAGCAGAAACCGGCGAATCGGCTCAACGCGCCCGTTGGCAACGTCTGAACTTTTCAGCAGCGGATAGACGCACAGCGGTTCCAGAGTCGTCTGCTCTCCCAGCTTGTTGAGATAAACGTTGTCGTCAATCCGGGTCAATTCCAAAACCTTGGAGCAGTCGTGTTTGACGCCGGAACGCCATTGCAGCTGCGTCACATCCGGCTGAAACAGTTCCGGGAACGCGTCTGTAAACGCCGCGTCGTTAATCAGCGTTCCGTTTCTCAGCGAGACGGTCTGACTGGGCTGAGCGCTTTCCAAAGAATCGTAAACCGGGCAAGGCGCAAGGGTCGCGTTCGTTCCCGGCTGGAATTGAATCAACAGCAAACACGCCTCGACGGTAACGTCAAAAAAGCGTTTAGCGTCGATTTTGTAAATGCTGGCGGAGGCGTACGTCAGCGCGTTTTTCCAGATATGCCGAAGAACTTTTCTGGCGACAGTCGTCTTGCAGAGCATGGCTAAAACGCCGCAGCGCCCTTGTAACGCTTTGACCTCTTCAACCATCATCCATTCGGAAACGTCGAAGTTGCTTTTCCCCGTCAGAGCGTCTATGCCGGCAAGATTTTCTGCGTTCTCCTTTCGGGGGACGTTGCCAGAGTTCAACCGGGCGAGTTCTGAATTCGTAACCCATGGCGGATTGCCGATAATCAAAACCGACCCGCTCTGAGAATTCAAGACCTGTTTCCAGCGACCGGAAAAAAAGTTCGCCTTTTGAACGACAACGCGGCTGTCGTTGATTTTCTTAACGTTTTGAACGTATTGAGCGTTGACGTCGCCCGCCCAGATGCGTTTGGCGTTGGGAAACGCCTTGGCGGCGGCAAGAACAAAAGAACCCTGACCGCAATTCGGTTCGAGAATCGCGTCAGGGTCGATGAACTTTCGCGCAAGACGGCAGACCGCATCAGCCAATTCTGACGGGGTCTGCCAGTCTCCGCGTTCTTTACGTGTAACAGGCATTAGGGAGTAGGGAATAGGAAGTGGTAAGTGGTTAGTTAGATGAACGCTTGCGTACTAACCACTAAATACTAACCACTAATAACTTATTCCTATTCCTGATTAAACTGCCTTATTTAACCTTGAATTTGCAGCCGTAAACCGCTTTTTCTCCGAGCTGTTCTTCAATGCGGAGAAGCTGGTTGTACTTGGCGATACGGTCAGTTCGGCTCATGGAACCGGTCTTGATCTGTCCGGAGTTGGTGGCAACGGCGATGTCCGCGATGGTCGCGTCTTCGGTTTCGCCCGAACGGTGCGAGGTAACGGAGGTGTATCCGGCGCGGTGAGCCATTTCGATGGCGTCGAGCGTTTCGGACAGCGAACCAATCTGGTTGACCTTGATCAAAATGGAGTTGGCGGCGCCGAGCTGAATGCCCTTTTCCAGATACTTGACGTTGGTAACGAACAGGTCGTCGCCAACGAGCTGGCATTTGCTGCCGATGGCAGCGGTCAGAGCTACCCAGCCGTCCCAGTCGTCTTCAGCCATACCGTCTTCGATGGAGTCGATCGGGTACTTTTCAACCAGGCCTTTGAGGTATTCAACCTGTTCGGCGGAAGTGCGTTTAGCGCCATTTTCTTCTTTCCAGGTGTAGTCGTAAAGACCTTCCTTGTAGAATTCGCTGGCAGCGCAGTCCAGAGCGATGGTAACGTCTTTGCCGGGTTCGTATCCAGCCAACTTGATGGCTTCGATGATGCAGTTCAGAGCGTCTTCGATGGAGTCCAGAGCCGGGGCGAAACCGCCTTCGTCGCCGACAGCCGTCGACAGACCGCGAGCCTTGAGAACCTTCTTCAGGTTGTGGAACGTTTCAGCTCCCATGCGGAGACCTTCTTTGAACGTGGGCGCTCCAACGGGACGAATCATGAATTCCTGGAACGCGATCGGGGCGTCAGAGTGCGCGCCGCCGTTGATGATGTTCATCATCGGGACGGGCAGCGTGTAGGTGTTCGTTCCGCCGATGTAGCGGTACAGCGGAAGACCGAACGACGCAGCAGCCGCTTTGGCGACAGCCAGAGAAACGCCGAGAATAGCGTTGGCGCCGAGCTTGGATTTGGTCGGGGTTCCGTCGAGGGCAATCATCAGCTTGTCGATGCCGCGCTGATCGCAAGCGCATTTGCCAATCAATTCGGGAGCAATGACTTTGTTGACGTTATCAACAGCTTTGGAAACGCCTTTGCCGAGGTAACGGCTCTTGTCGCCGTCGCGCAGTTCCAACGCTTCGTTAACGCCGGTAGAGGCGCCAGACGGAACAGCGGCGCGTCCCAGCGTGCCGTCTTCCAGAACAACGTCAACTTCAACTGTAGGATTGCCGCGGGAATCGATGATTTCGCGAGCTGTAATCTTTTTAATCGCTCTGCTCATTATATCTCCTTAAGGTTATGAAATGAAAAAAGGGTTTATTGATAACGTTAATATTATTAAAGATTATTATACCACAAATTGGGGAATAGGGAATAGGGAGTAGGGAATAGTTTGGGGTGGAGGGATAAGAGGGTGAAATAGTTAGAAGTGAGGAGTGAGGAGGGAGGAGTTGACGCTTCGCGCTGATCGTAGTTTAAAAGTAAGCCATTCATATATGGATTTAACAGCTAAAACGCCCAAACTCGGTTTCTAAAGGCTTCCCCTTGAGCTAATAAATCGCTGTTTTAGCAGTTTTTTTGAAAAAATTATTCACATCAAGACGTCATTATCCGTAATAAATGGAAACAATCGTTAAATCTACAGATTCTCTTTACTGCAAAAAAGATTAAATCAACTCATACTTGGGGAACGGCTCCAATATATGCAGTTATACGTATTGGTTTTTAAACTATCTACTTTTTTTAATTATTAAATTATGACTACGGAATCTCTTTTTGATGCAGTGGAAAACGACAATCTGGAACTGGTTGAAGAACTCCTGAAACAGGGCGCTGATATCAACGCCAAAGACAAGGACGGCAGAACTGTCTTGCATTGCGCCGCAAAAAGCGGAAATTTGGAACTTGTTGATTGGTTTGTTGAACAAGACGCAGACGTCAACGCAAAAGACGGCGCTGGAAAGTCGGTCTTGCATTACGCTGTTGACAGCGGAAATCTGGAGCTGGTTCAACAATTGGTTGATCAAGGCGCAGACGTCTGCGCAACAGACGACAACGGCAAGACCGTTCTGCGTTTTGCCGTCTTGAACGGGTATCTGGAAATGGTTCAATGGCTGATTAAACAGGGCGCAAACGTCAACCAAAAAGACGACGACGTTTTGGCAATATTGTATTGCGCCTTTCAAAGCGATATCATTGTTGAACGCGACGCTGACGTCAATAAAAATGGCAATCGCGACCAGATGGATTCGTTTAATGCAATCCAAAATATACGATGGGATTATATTCAACGCTTGGTTAAACAAGGCGTTGACGTCAACACAACAGTCAAAGACGGTAAAACGTTATTGCATTTTGCCGCTCAAAGCGATAATGTGCAAGCGTTTCAATGGCTTATTACTCATGGCGCGGACGTCAACGCGAAAGACAATAAGGGGCGCTCCGTCTTGTTTATTGCCTCCCAAAACAGAAGTTTGAAAACGCTTCAATGGCTGGTTGAACATGGCGCAGACGTTAATGCAAAAGACAACAAAGGTTGGACTGTCTTGCATTATGCCGTCAAACATGAAGACAGGATCATGGTTAAATGCCTTGCTAAACTTGGCGCGGACTTCAACGCTAAAGACAAAAACGGTATGACCGTTCTGCTTAGCGCCGCCGAATGCGGGAATTCCGAACTGGTTAAACGCTTGGTTAAACATGGCGCGGACGTTAATACAAAAACCAGATGGGGTAAAACTGTCATGGATTACGCCGCCGATTCGGGAAAATGGGAGTTTATTCAATGGCTGGTTGAACATGGCGCAGACGTCAACGCCAAAAACAAATGGGGTGAGACGATCCTGGATCGCGCCATCGCAAGTAATAGCAGCCTGGTTCAATGGCTGACGAAGCATGGCGCTAAAGAATAAACGCCATTCCGTCATCGCTCCTGCGCGGACAACGTTTGTTTCTGCGTTGTCTGCGAGGAGTTCGCGTCCTCAGCGTTTAAAAAACATCTATTTTTGCAATCTAAGATTGATTACACCTACTCCTCTTGCTAAACTCCTTGACATTGACTTTTTCTTATGCTAAAATGAAGCTACTAGCTATTAGCTGCTAGTTGTTAGCTTGGGTATTTGTGGTTCTCAGCGTTAAATTTTAAAGCTGGAAGCTAAAATCACAAAGCTAAAAGCTAGGAGCTAGAAGCTCAATAACATAACGTACCCCAATAACCCTCAAACCCTTCCTGAAATCATGAAACTGAAAAGAGATTTCCTGTTTTTACTCATTGCAATTCTTTCATCTCTCCCGGTTCAGGCGGAAATTCGCGTCGACGCTGATTTCCCCGGCGGAAACGTCAAGGTCGAGTCTATCGACCAGGACGCGAACGTGGTTTGCGTCCGACCTGACCTGCGCGATACGCCGAGAAACTATTTCTATTTTTACTTCCGGGTTACCGGAGCGGAAAATCAAACTGTTACATTCAAGTTCCCGGAAAAGTCCACGAATTTCGGCGCAGTCGGTCCGAACGTGAGCGTCGACGGCGGAAAGACGTGGCATTATCTCGGCGAAAAGGATTATTATGCCTCCGGGACAAAATTCCCCGCCGACCAGCACGAGTTTACGTGGACGTTCGGCCCCAACGACTCGGACGTCCGGTTTGCGTTCGGTACGCCGTACACGCAGTCGAACTGGGACGAATTCATGGCTCAGTACCGCGCCCGGGAGGACGTCCGTTTTGAAACCCTCTGCCGCTCGCGATTGGACAAACGCGACGTGGAACTCTTCCGCGTTCCGTATCTCGGGCAGGGGAAACCCCGGTTTTACCTCGCGTTTACCGCGCGCCATCACGCCTGCGAGTCCTCCGCCAGCCCGGTCATGGAAGGCATGATTTCGTTCTGTCTTTCCGACGCCCCGGAGGCGCAATGGCTTCGTCAAAACGCGGAAATTGTCTTCATCCCGTTCATGGATAAAGACGGCGTTGAGGACGGAGATCAGGGCAAAAACCGCAGCCCGCACGACCATAACCGAGACTACGTTCAGGAACTGTACCCGTCCGTCAAGGCGTTTAAGGCGCTCATCGTAAAAGAATCCGAAGGGATTCCGCTCGTTTTTATGGATCTCCACGCTCCCAATATCCGCGGGGGCAACAACGAATTCTACTACTCCCACGGTCCCATTGAGATGGAAAAAATGAACCCGATCTGGAACCGCTTCCGCGATAAACTGGCTGAAAACCAAAAAGACGGAACGCTGAAATACGAGCCCAAGCGTGACATTCCAGGCCGCAGTGACGGCAAATACAATTCGATCAGTACGTTCACCGGGAAAGACGGCAACCTGTCCTCCTCAAGAGTTTGGATTCAAAGCCGTCCCAACGTCTACTTCGCGAACTGCATGGAATTCGGCTATTCCCTGTGCGGCAACGCAACGATCACGCCGGTAACCGGTCGCGAACTGGGTCGAAACGTCATGAAAACTCTGGCGGAGATTCTTCAAGAAGATTCCTCGAAGGAACAGTGAGATTTCCTAAACGTCAGGACGGTCCCATCATTACAAAACCCATTTGAAATTGATTTTACGCCATGAAGACTTTCACCCCGTTTTTGCTTTTCCTTGTTGCCTTCGCATCTCCCCTTTTCGCGCAGACTCCGCTGGAGAAAGTCGCTGCTGCGTGCAAGATTTTCCCAACCTACGAGGCTGGCGTGAATAACGGCGCGATCGCTCCCATGGAGTACGCGATTTTTCAGATGAAGCCCGGCAGTGAGGAAATGCTTGAGACGGAGAGAATGCTTCTTGCGGCGTTTCCGACCGCAACGCTCGACGGTCAGCGAACCATCGGGCGAATTCTCTACCCCATCGCCGGTACTGCGACGGTCGAAGCCCTCACCCCGTTTTTGACGTCCGACGCAAACAACGGCGAAACAGCTAAAATCGCCCAGATGCTTGTTTCTTTCGTGAAAAAGAATCACGACTCGACCGTTCCCAAAGACGAGACGTTCACCGCCCCGTACCGTCACGGCGAGTTCTATCGGAACGACTTCACCCCTGAAACGGACGCTCAGCTTGCCGCCCGGCTGGAATCGGAAACCGCCGCGGTCCTGGCGTGCGCCGACGCTCAAAAGCGGCTGGAACTTCTTGAAAAAATGGGAACGTCTATTGAACGCGCGCCCTCGCCGCTGGAATGGTACAAAAAACTTCTCACCTCCCCAGACGTTACAACGCAGAAACAGGTCTGGGACTTGATGGGTCGTTACAGCCGAAAGGTGGAGTGCATGCGGTTTGCCGCCCAGGAGATGAAGCGCGATTCCAGAACCTCCGCCAACGCGGCTCTGGCTGCCGTCCGAATTGGAAACGTAAAACGGTTTTCCATGCAAAACGAGGTTAGAGAGATTCTAACCGACGTTGAACAGAACTGCAAAAACGAAGACGTTCGCCTGCGCGCCTTGGCGGTGTTGCGTCAAATCGACATCCGGCAAGGGGGCGTTTTCATGTGGCTTGCAACTCAGGCGCAGGAAACGCAGGACGACAACCCCGCGGCGTTTCCTGCTGAAAAGTGGTCGCCGCTGATAGCGGGTCAGACGGTTTTGGGATGGGAGCTGGCAACGACGCGCCATTTCCCAAAAGGCTCTTTCCTCTACTTGCGAAACATCATAGAGTCGGAAACGGACGTCAAGCTCAACGCGGAACTGACCTCGCCGGTTCCCGTTCGGTTCTGGCTCAACGGAAAGGTTATTTTCGAGAGTAAAACCGGCGGAGACAAACCGTTCGTCGTTCCTGTTACAATTAATAAAGGCAAGAATCCGGTTTACATTGAATTCCAGTCGCAGGGAGTTGCCTGCCCGTTCTCGCTGCGGTTCCTGGACCAAGGCGGCGCAGTCGCGCAAGGGCTGAATTTTACGCTGTAGCTGTGAGAGAGCTATTAGCTTCTAGCATCTAGCTACTAGCTTTTGATATTAGCCTCTGACTTTAAAGCTATCAGCTTAGAACTTCAATTGTACAAGCTAAAAGCTAGTAGCTAATAGCTAGAGGTTTCTCAGATACGGGCTTGTCGGATGAACCATTCTTATAGCGTCCACGGTGCGCGGCGAGGGCGGTCGAGCATAGCCTGAGCGACCGGGTCATTGAGGATGTTTTCCGTCTCCGGGTCAAAATGAATCGGGCGGTTGAGAAGCTGGGCGATGCGTCCTAAATGACCGATTGAGCAGACTCTGTGACACCGCTCAATGTTTCGGAACGGGATCTCCCTTGTGCGAACGCAGTGAAGGAAATCGCCCATAATGCACGTTTCGCCTTCTGCGGCGAACATCGGCGAGTCCAGGTCGAGGTTCATAGACGGACGATGGAAAACCTCTCCCTTGTAATGCGGAATCGGGATGTCTGGAACCGGGTATTTGCCGTTGACGATGTCTTCTTCGCAGAGTTTGCCGTCCTCTCCGCGCAGGCAGATTTCACCGCCGCCCCCGTCTCGCAGACCGTTTCGAAATCCGGGAACCGTGCCCCACGTTCCGCACGTATGCATGACGCAGCCGTTGGCGAACCGGTACGTCAGAAGACCGCTTTCGTCCAGACTGGCGGGAATGATCTCGGTCGGGCCGGTATAGTCCAGCTCCATGGCGAACATCAACCCGCCGAAACAGTGAGAACCCCAACCGTTGGTCGAGCCGGTGAAGTCGAACCAGCCGTTCCCGCGGCCGCAAGTCAGATACGCCCGATTAAACGGACGCCACGGCGCCGGTCCGAGCCAGCGGTCCCAGTCCAGACCCTCGGGAATCGGCTCGGCTTTGAGCGCGCGGTCGGTAAAGTGCGGAAGCCCCGGATTCGCCCAGCCCTCACGGATCTCGCCGAGGTATCCGGCGCGGGCGATTTTGTGGAATTTGTGGTAGTCGTTCCAGACGCGCTGAGAGCCGCCGGAGAAAACGCGCCCGGTCTCGATGGCGGTCTGACGCATAAGCTGACCGTCGCGGACGGTGCACGTTTCGGGCTTCTCGCAGTAAACGTCCTTTCCGTGACGCATCGCGTCAATCGCCAGCCACGGATGCCAGTGTTCCGGCGTCCCGATATACACAGCGTCGTACCCGTCGGCGTGAGAAATCTCCTCGGAGTGTTGGAACTGCTTGCAGTCGCCGTTCCCGTACGCTTCGTCGACCATCTGCTTCGCTCGGGCGGCGTGACTTTCCATGACGTCGCAAACCGCCGCGATATGGCATTGGGGAAGCATCAAAAACGAGGACGTGTCCAGCCGACCCTGATTCCCCTGCCCGATCATTCCCAGAACGATTTTCTCGTTGGGCGAAACATGGCCGTCCGCCCCCAGTACGCGGGACGCGAGAACCAACGGCGCGGAAACAGCGGCGGCTTGAAGGAACGCGCGGCGATTAATTGAACGTTTCATGAATGCGAAAAAGGACGCGAAGTCCTGAAAAAATGGAACGAAATAACATGTCTTTGGCGTTTGGCGACGTCAACCAACAACAAAAATTATAACAAATAGATATTTAATTGTCAAGAAGTTATACAGAAAACCTTCTCGGGGCGCGAGCGAAGCTCGCCGAAGAATTTTAAGCCGCAAAGAACGCAAAGATCGCATAGCTATCTTTAAAACTTTGCGTACTTTGCGTGAGATTTTCCGGGGGCTTACGCACCCCGACTCGCCGGTCTACTTGTGCTCCCCAATTATCTTTTCCATCCAGATCATATCGTACCAGCGGTTGAACTTCCAGCCGCATTTATGGAAATGGGCGACTTTGACGTATCCGAGCCGTTCGTGGAACCGAACGCTATCCAGAGTCAGGTATTCGTCTTCCGGGTCGGGATAGGCGATGCAGGCGTTGAGGTTCAGAATTCCCTGCTGTTTGAGGGCGGATTCCAGACGCTCGTACAGCGCTCGACCGATTCCGCGCTGATGAAACCCCCGCTCTACGTAAATTGACGTCTCTGCTGAACGAAAGAAGGCGGCGCGGGGATGGAACGGCCCGGCGTAGGCATATCCAATCAAGCGGTTATTGACCGTCGCGACAAAATACGGATACTGCTTGAGCGTCTTTTCCATCCGACGCTGGATTTCCTCTGCCGTCGGGGCGACATATTCAAAAGAAACCGCCGTCTGAGTTACGTACGGCGCGTAAATCGCCGCGATTGCTTCGGCGTCGTCGCAAACGGCAGGTCGAATTGTCAAATCTGAAATGGACATCGTAGATTGTGGTATATACGCTGACAGGGCTGAAACAGCTTGAATTTCGCGCTATTATCAGACCAGCTTTCCAAAGAGCGTAAAATTGCTTGCGCGGTCGACTTCGATTCTGACAATCTGACCGGCAAGGGATTCCGGTCCGTTAAAGACGCCGATGCGGTCGCAGGGCGTTCTGCCAGACATCTGGATTTGCTGATTCTCTCCGTCTGGCGCAATCAGTTTCAGTGCAGTTTTGCTGGGACCTTCGACGAGCAGTTCAACCGTCTTTCCAACGAATTTTTGGTTGTCCGCCAAGCTGATTTCGTTTTGAATGGCGAGCAGTTCGTTGTTGCGACGCCGTTTGACTTCGTCCGGGATGTCGTCCGCCCACGATTTGGCAGAAACCGTCCCCTCGCGGGGTGAGTACTTGAAAATATAGCTGTTTTTGAACCGCGCCCAGCGAACCAGGTCTGCCGTTTGCTGGAAATCGTCTTCCGTTTCGCCGCAAAAGCCGACAATAAAATCGCTGGTAATTGACGAGCCGGGAACGATAGAATAGATCGCGCTGACCATGTCTCGATACTGCTCAACCGTATATCCGCGGTTCATCTTTTTGAGCATGGCGTTTGACCCGCTCTGCGCCGGAATATGGAAATGCGGACACACAATCGGGATGTCGCGAACGGTTTCCAGCAACCGGGTATCGACGTGACTGGGGCTGCCGGTTACGAATCGCAACCGCTGCAAGCCGGGCAAGTCCGCCATCGCATAGAGGACGTCCGCCAACTGATACGTCTTGCCGTTTTCTTCGTACTTGTACGCATTGACGCGCTGTCCGAGAAGCATGATCTCTTTCACGCCGTTGTCGAGAAGCTGTTTGGCTTCGTCCAGAATTTTGCCAATCGGTCGGCTTTGCTGCGGTCCGCGAACGTACGGTACAATACAGTACGTACAGAAATTGTCACAGCCGAGCATGATTCTCAGCATCGCCTGAAATCGGGGAACGGGATCAGCGTCCGGCGAATGAACTTCGTCCAGCCCGGCAATGCGCTGCGGGTCGTACTGCTCAAACGTTGCGGCGACTTCATGCTGATCTTTCCCACGGCGATCTTCGGAGATAAGAATCTGCGGCGTCTGTCCTGATTTGATTTTTTCGATTAAATCGGGAATATGTGCGATTTTCCCCGGTCCGACAACGAGGTCAACGTGCGGACAGCGTTTAATAATTTGCTGAGCGTCTTTTTGAGCCATACACCCCATCACGCCGTAAATCCGTTCCGGATGAAAATCCTTGACGTTTTTCAGACGCCCGAGGGCGGAATAGATTTTGTCTTCCGCATGAGCGCGAACGGAACACGTATTGAACAACAGAATGTCCGCTTTTTTCGGGTCGGCAGCGGGCGTATAGCCATGCTGAACCAGCAAACCGGCAACCAGCTCGCTGTCCAGAACGTTCATTTGGCACCCGACCGTTTCGATATAAAAAGTTGTCATGCGTGGGAAAAAGGCATTAGGCAATAGGCAATAGGCAGTAGTTTTAAGTGGTTAGTGGTTAGTATGATGAACGCTTTGCGTCCTTACCACTTACCACTTACGCCTAAGATATAAAAAAACGTCTTGCAAGCCATCCTTGCAAAACGTTCTGAAATGGACCTGAGGAGGCTCGAACCCCTGACCTCAACATTGCGAACGTTGCGCTCTCCCAACTGAGCTACAGGCCCATTGCTTCGGCTTTTCAACCGATTTATGGAAAACATTCTACATTTTTTTCTCTGTCTGTCAAGTACCCGCTTCCACAAGAACAATATTTTTGATATAATAATAGCAGATTGAATATAATTGATTGTATTTTTGCAGCCAGGAGTATTTCCATCAATGACTATCGAAACAGAAAAATTGATTCAGCAAATACAGGACGTCAAACGCCGCTGGGGTTCCCGACTGACGATTTTGGCGCATTATTACTGTCAGGACGACGTCGTTGCCCTGGCGGACTTCTCCGGCGACTCGTTAGGACTGTCGCAGAAAGCCGCCGCGTCGACGGAAACAGAAGCAATTCTGTTCTGCGGCGTCTATTTTATGGCGGAAACCGCCGACATCCTCGTCAACTATACAGAGGGTTCAAACCAGCGCAACGAGAAAGAAATCCCGGTTCTCATGCCGGATATCGGCGCTGGCTGCCCGATGGCAGACATGGCGTCAGAAGAAGACGCCAAAACCTGCAAAGAGCAGCTGTCAGAGTACATCGATTTCAGCGACGTTACCCCGATTACGTACATCAATTCCTCGGCGGCGACCAAAGCGTTTGTCGCCAATAACAACGGGATTGTCTGCACGTCTGCCAACGCCGACAAAATCATGAATTGGGCGTTTGAACGAACGTCTAAAATCCTTTTCCTGCCAGACCAGCACCTCGGACGCAACACCGCCATCAAGCGCGGCGTAGACCAGAACAAAATCGTCCTTTGGGATCCGCTTCAGCCAAGTCTGGGCGGCAATACGCCTCAGCAGATTCAAAACGCTCAAGTCATCCTCTGGAAAGGCTGCTGTCCGATTCATCAGCGCTTTTCCGTCGACATCGTCAAAAAAGTCCGGGAAGAACATCCAGACGCCATTATTTGGGTTCACCCGGAATGTCCACAGGAGATTGTCAAGCTGTGTGACGGCGCCGGGTCAACGACGAAGCTCATTCAGGTTGTCAACGACGCCCCCGCCGGGTCAACGCTGGCAATCGGAACGGAATGGAAGCTGGTTGAACGACTTCGCAAACAGAATCCGGACAAGACGTTTATCTGGCTGGGACAGTACCCGTCCGTCTGTTCCAACATGGCGAAAAGCACGCTGCCGAAAATCGCTCAGGTTTTGGAAAGTCTTGACGCCGGAAAGCCGACCAACCAGGTTCGCGTTGACGTCCAAACCGCCCTCGCCGCTCGCGCAGCGTTAAAAAGGATGCTGGAAGTGTAATTCGAGGGAATAGGGAATGGGGAATAGAGTTTCGCCTTCGGCGAATTTAAAACTACTCCCTATTCCCTACTCCCTATTCCCTACTCCCTACTCCCTACTCCCTACTCCCTACTCCCTACTCCCTATTCCCTACTCCCTCCCCTATACAGGAGTCCCGCTATGAAACAGACCTTTTATTTGACCGTTCTCGGCGCCGCGTTCCTGACAGCGGCTCTGATTTCAGACGTTTCGGACTGCATCGGCGCTCCCCCGCCGCCGTCGGGCAACCATTCGCGTCCAAGCGGCGCTCCTTCACGTCCAGGTGGATCTTCGACACGTCCCAGTGGTTCTCCCCAACGACATAACGCCGCTCCTCCTCGACAATCATCGCCTCGTCCGAACGGAGGGCAAATAAACTCTCAGCCCAGGCAGGGAGGACAGCCTAACGGCAATAACGGCGGACGAGTCGTCAGAAGGGTTACGACCAACACACTGACGGGAAAAGTTATCAAAGACGAACGGTTCGGCAATACGTCGCCCATTCATCGGACGACTCAGCCGGGAACTTTTGACCGCCCCGGCATGGGACCTGGTCCGGGACATATTCCCGGCGGTCATCCGGGACACAATCCCCCGCCGCCCAGACCGTATGATCCGCCGCGACCGTATTATCCGTACCATCCCAATACATACTATCCTGCGCTGCCAGCCTATCCGCCGCCACCGCCGGGATTCCCGCCGCCGCCTTCCTATTGGCCGGGATTCATTTATAACGGGCTGCCGATTTTGATCAACGCGAACGTCAACGTCATTCCGAACTATCCCAATATTCAACAGTTGGGATTGTTTAGCGTCTACGACAGCTACGGAAATCGCAGCGGAAGTCTGTTAATTTACTATAATCCTCAGAATGGCAAGATTGGCGGGTATTTTAATCCTGCTGGAACAAAATACACGCGTTCCGTTCAAGGGCTTGTTTCGATGGTCAACGGCGTTCAGACGGCGCTGTTTACCGTCAACGACCAGTACAAAACAGAATGCGCCGTTCCGTTCAGCGGTTTGCTTGCCGGCGCGACAACGTCTGGAACGATGCTAATTCCCAGCCAAGCCCCAGGCGACACGCCGGATGCCGCAACCTTTACGCTTCAAAGATTGCAATAATCCATCTTTACAAGCTCAATTCAAGTCGATATAATACGGGCATGAAAACGCCCGTATTTTTTTTATTGACGATACTCTCCGTTTCCCTTCTGTTTGCTCAGCAGGAACCGGATTATCAAGACGGACCGGAACTGGAATCCGTCGACGAGGTCGAACAGGCTCCCGCATCTGAAAACGACGCACAAAAGCCGGTTCAGGAAGAAGCTCTGCCACAGGACGACAACGTCGAGGAAACCGACTCGCAACTCGCAACTCGCAACTCGCAACTTACCGTTCCAGAGGAAAACGAGGAAAATTTGAAAATCGTCCCTCCTCCGGAAACAGCTGATCCAGAACCTGTAACGCCGGACGATCCAATACAGGAAAACGAAGCTCACAACTTGCAACTCGCAACTCGCAGCTCTGTCGCGTCGGCGGAATCGCCCAACGTGGTTTTGATTGTCGCAGACGAACTGGGGTTAGGAGACGTCGGCTGTTATTTCGGCGATCAAAACAAGACTCCGCGAATCTGTCAGCTGGCAAGCGAAGGGTTGAAGTTTACCGACTTCTCCGCGTCCGCGCCGGACAGTCTGTCAGCTCAGCGAGCGATTGTAACAGGCAGACGATTTGGCAAAAACGTCGAAACGACCGGATTGGGCGCAATCGCTAAAAAGCATAGTTACCGAACGGCGTTTTTCGGCCAGTGGCTTTTAGGAACCGACAACGCAGCGCTGCCAACCGACTGCGGTTTTGACGTCTTTTGGGGAACGACGGCGACGGCGGACAAATGGCCCTTCCATCCGGTTGCGGGAGAACTCAACGCGCCGTTAAAGGTTTGGGACAACAGCGCCGTTGTCGGATACAATCTCAATCCGGAAACGTATAACAGACAGATTTCCGCCCGGGCGGCGAAGTTTATCAAAAAAGCGCCCAACGATCCCTTTTTTGTCTGCGTCTTTTTCCCGTCGTTCAGACCGCTGACAAGTCGGGTGCCGGATGCGTACAGCGCAGCAGTCGCCAGGCTCGACAAAGCCGTCGGAGAAATCGTTGACGCTGTCGACGCTGCGGGCGTTACAAACAAAACGCTGATCGTTTTCCTGTCCTCCTGTGGACCGAATCGCGCCTGGGGCGCTCAAGCCGGGTCGACGGGTCCGTACCGCGCCGACGTCGGATTTGAAGGGACGATTCGCGTTCCCTGCATTGTCCGCTATTCAGAAAAAGTTTCGCCCGGGGTTTACAACTGCTTCGCCAATCAGCTGGACGTTCTTCCCACCGTCGCCCAACTTTGGAATGTAACAGAAGAAGAACTCGGCAAACGCGAGGGGAAATCGCTTGTCAGCGTCCTCGACGGACAGACGAAACCGGTTTATAAATCCTTCGCCTATTTCTCTGCCGACGGAAAGATTATCGCCGTCAGAGCGGATAAATGGAAACTGTACTGTCCGCAGGAATACAAATCCGTATCCCAAACAGAAAACGCAGCGCCGGGCGTTCCCGCTCCGTACGTAATAAAAGCCATCGACTGGGAACTGTACGACTTGACAGACGATCCCGGCGAAACGACGCCCAAAAACAACGAGCGACCGGACATTGTAGAAACAATAAGAAAAGCGATCAATAGATAAAGTTAGTTAGGAATTAGGAGTGAGGAGTGAGGAGCTTTTTTCTCGCAACTCGTAACTCGCAACTCGCAACTATCATGCATACCATCACCTGCGCTCAGGCGCGACAGTTCGACTCGTTAGCCGTTGAAAAATACGGCGTTCCTTCAATCGTTTTAATGGAAAACGCCGGGCGCGGTCTGACGGATTTGCTCTGCAAACAAAACCCTAAACGAGTCGTTGTCTGCTGCGGAAAAGGCAACAACGGCGGCGACGGTTTTGTAATCGCTCGACATTTGGATTTGCGTGACATTCCCGTCGACGTCTTCGCTGTCGGTTCGGCGGAGCAATACAAAGGCAACGCGTTAGTCAATCTCAACATTCTTCTCAAACTGGGAATAAACGTTCAATTCATTGCGGAAAACGAGTCCAGTCTGGAAGATCTCGCCTCTGCGCTGGAAAAAGCGGACTGGATTGTCGACGCTTTGCTGGGAACCGGCGCCAAAGGACAGCCTCGCGCACCGTTCGACTCCGTTATTAATTTAATCAATAAAACAAATAAAAATGTTTTAGCTGTTGATCTTCCCAGCGGACTCAACGGCGACGACGGTTCTCATACAACATCTTGTATAAGAGCAACCCTCACCGGCAGTATGGGAGCAATTAAAACTGGTTTAATCCAAGCCGATTCTTCCCTCGTTGGAACGATTTCCGTAATCGACATTGGCGTCTATCCCAAAGAGCTGCTGTAACCCTATAATTTTGTTGCTATTAGAATTTTGACAGTTAATTTGTACGTCATTTTATAAACAGGTTATCCACATTTTATTTCAGTCCATCAACCCGATTTAGAAAAGTTTTTTTATCAAGTTTGAAAGAATGGTTTGCTTTATATTTTCGGTATTTCCATCATTCTTTCAAACGATTTTTAAAAAATTTTTAAGAAATCTTGTAGCGCCCATTTGACACAAAAACGATTTGCGGTTACAATGCTTTTTATCAAAGTTGAAGACGTCAGCGGATAAACGAATTAGCCGTAATTTTAAGGATGAATGCGTCTTTTTAGTAGAATGGATTCTATGGGTAAAATAGATAAAATTTGAAACGGAAGCAGTGTAAATTTGTATCCTTGTCAGAGAGTATCCTCATGCTAAGTGCAAATGAAAACTGTTAGATATATTTTCGAGGCAGGACGTGCATAATCACGATACGGATATCGACTCTTTGTTCGTAAGGAGCAATCGTTCCAACGTTCCTTTAGAGCAAAACAGTTCGGATTCACCCGCAGACGGCGCAGAAACTTTAGCCACGCCGTTTGACAAGCTCAACGCAGCAGCGGCTCGACTGGCGCAAACGTTTGATTCTTTACCTTCAAACGCAGACGCGCGCCGCAGCGTCAAAAGCGCGGCAGCGGCGAAAACGCCAGCGACTTCAGAGCAGCCCAAGCCGGCTCGCGTTGGCAGGTTTGCGACTTTGGAAGATTTTGTCGCGGGGAAGAAGAACGTTGTCAGTCTCAACGTTGCCTACAGCATTCTCGACATGCCGGGTCAGTACAGCCCGCTGCTTTTCTACGGAGCTTCCGGACTGGGAAAAACGCATTTGCTTCAAGGTATTTATACAGAATGCTTTCGACGAAAAATTCGTGCTATGTACTGCACCGCCGAGCAGTTTATTACAGAGTACATGGACGCTCTGCGAAACAACACGTGTTCTTCCAACAGAGCGAAATTTCAAAAGCTCCGTTTCCTCATGCTCGACAACCTCGATTTCCTTCAGGGCAAAGTCAGCACGCAGCGCGAGCTTCATACAATCGTTTCCGACCTGTTAGCCAACGGCGCTCAGGTGGTTTTCGCATCGACGGAACATCCCCGCAATTTAACGGGATTGGAAAAGTCTCTGCAAAGCCTCTTTGACGGCGGGTTGATTTCTCCTTTACAGCAATCGGAATTTGAAACGCGTCTGGAAATCGTCCGCCGAATGATTTCTGCAAGAGGGATTAATCTGCCGCTGGAATCAATTCGTCAAATTGCTTCTCAATGCTCCGGCAACGTTCGAGAGATTATCGGCGTTCTCAACCGGTTGGAAATCAGTCTTATTGCAGATCCGACAGTCAACGCGCAATCCCTTACTGCAATTAAAGTTCAAGAGATTCTCGACGAATGGGTTCGAGATACCAACTTTATGGTTTCTTTAGCCAAGATTGAAAAGACGGTTTGCCAGGCGTTTGATCTCCACGATGCAGACCTCAAGTCCAACAACAGAACGCGTCAGTATTCGTACCCGCGGATGCTGGCAATGTGGCTGGCCAGAAAGTACACTCGCAAGGCGTTAAGCGAAATTGGAGACTACTTCGGAAACCGTTCGCACTCAACGGTTATTTCCGCTCAGAAAAAAGTTGACGAATGGATTACTCATCGATTTGTAATCGACATGAACAACAAGTCGCTGGAAATTTCCACCGCAATTCAGAGTCTGGAAGATCGTCTTCGCCGATGTTTATAAACAGTATATTTTAATAGACAAGCGATAAGGGCTCAACCGTTTCAATTTTATTTTTTCTTACCGCAAAAAGCTAAAAAAATGCGAGAAAATAATAAAAAAATTTTTTTAGAAGTTCCCCTGTTTTTTCCTTGTCGAGGGGGTTGACGGAAACTAAATTATTGATAGGATAGAAGCATAATCAATAACGATTCAAGAGTAAATAAAACGTTTGTTAAACTGCTCAGCAAGCAATTCAGATATTCAAAAAATAATACTTAAAAATCATTGGTCGTTGGTTCGTTTGATTAAGAACGGAAGCATAGAAATCAATAAAAACCAGACCGATGTTTAGCGCGACGCCGGAACGGAAGACGGCGTCGCGTTTTTGTTTTTAAGATGTAACAAAAACCTTCTCACTAAAAACGCAGTTGCTGCAACCCACAGTATCGGATCTATCATCGACGTAAAATAATTATCGTAGATTCCAAATACATACAGAACGTATCCGGCAAATATTGTAACAGCTCCGACCGAGTCTGAAAGAACAATTCCAACAATCGCAAACGCCAGCGCGTACTGCGGCAGGTATCCGTACTGAAACAGGTCAAAGGGGATCGCGCCGATCTCTCCGCCGTAGAGAAAAACGCCTGTTACAAACGCGGCGGTCGCAACTCGTTTGCGTCGATTGGGGACGCTGAACTGAAACAGACAGCACGTCAAAATCGTCAGCGTCGTAACTGACAATAAACCGGTCAAAGCGTAGACGCTCATCGCCAGGCTGGGACGCGTGTCAAACGGCAGCGGAATCATCGACGCCAATGTAACAATCACCGCTAATGTCAATCGCAGTTTAACAGACGAGTTTCTAAACAGCGAGCCAACAAGAGCGCCGATCGCGAAAGCCGTCGTCAGCAAACCGAACCAGTCGGAAGCGTTCATGTTCATTCTTCCCTTCCTCCTGATTGCCCTGCGTCTTTATCCTGCTCTGCGTTCCATAACTCTGGAGAGAGAATGCGATGGCAGATGGATTTTCGTTTCCACGTATAAATCAGATGAACCCGCCCGGCGGAATCCTTCAGTAGCGTCGGATACGAGAACTCGCATCCCGGCTCGTTTTCCAGCGCCGCGCACAGCGTCCAGTTCTGTAAATCGTCCATGCGGGATTTCCAAAGGTTGAGCGTCCCGCGTCCTTCTTTCGGATTCCCAACCAGCAGCAGCGTCCCGTCGTCTGTCAACAGCAGAGCCAGACAGGAATCCGGGTTCTCGATTGGCAGGT
The DNA here is from genome assembly GCA_017557195.1 of Thermoguttaceae bacterium. Classification (GTDB taxonomy): domain Bacteria; phylum Planctomycetota; class Planctomycetia; order Pirellulales; family Thermoguttaceae; genus RUG11551. The sequence goes on from JAFZAL010000234.1 coordinate 33,643, forward strand.
CTGAAATCGGCGTCCAGGATTGTCCCGCGTCAGACGTAACAGCCGCCTTAACCGCCCCGCCGTTTTCGTGACCGTTTCTAAACGCGACCACAGCTTCCGTTGGACTGATGACCGCGTTGCACGGCTGAAGGGTGCGCAGATCAAAATGCCCTTTTGTCTTTTGGAAGATACGGCCATGCGAGTCCAGAACGACGAACTCCCCGTACTTGCAGATGAACTCATGATAAATCGGCAGCCCGATGTAATCGTTTGTCATGGGAACCGGCGGACAGCGAACCAGCGCGCTGACATTAAACAGCGGCGACAGCTGCAGCCGGCGCAGCGGCGTCCACGTTTCGCCCCGGTCGTCCGAACAGGCGTAGTTTATCGAACTGCCAGACCAGCCGCCAACGCTGACGCTGACGACGAAAAAATGCAGCCGACCGTTCTGCCAGTACAGCAAAGGGTTTCCCAGCTTGCGAATATACCGTCCCGTCTGACTTTGCAGCGTCTGTCTATCGAGCAAAACTTTGGGCTGAGTAAAATTCCCGTTCCAATCCATTTCGCAGGAATAGATATTCACGTCCGGTGCGCCCTCTTTCGATCCGCCGAACCACGCCAGCATAAACCGCCCGTCAGGAAGCTCGGTAATCGTCGACGCATGCACACTTGGCGTCGAGACGTCGACAAACCCGGGGGAATACGACGTCTCGTCTGTCTCCGCCGTCTGCTCTATCTTTTCTTCGACATAAAATTTCGGCGGCGCGAACTGCGGCTGCAGGTATCCCAGAACAACCGCTATAACGATGCAACCGCTTTTTATCGCAACAGATTTCATAACAGAATTTATTTCCGTTATCAGGAATGTTCATGTTTACAGACTTTTCCTGATACTCAAAAGCTCAAATCCATCTATTTCGACAGCAGCTTTTCCAAGTCGTATCCCTTCTCTTTCAGAGCGAAGTTAAGAGCTTTCTTGAAATAATAATATCGGCGATGCTGGTCCGCTTTCTTCCTGGCGTACAAGAAGCATTTTTCAACAATCGACGGAGGGATAATCTGTTTTTCCGCCAAGGCAATAACGTCGTCAATAAAGTTTTTTTGTTCGTCTGTCAGAGCGTACAGTTCCGCTTTGTAAACGTCTGCGTCCAAGTATCTCTGTTGAGCGGAGCATACAGAATCAAAGCGACCGGTTCCAGCCAGAACGGCGCAAAATAACGCAGCAGCAAATTGTCGGCGAGTCAGGGACATGATTAAACCTGTAGGTAAATATAGGCACAGAGCGCAACGCGCCTCTGCTCGGGAATCTGTTTAGTCTATTACAATACCCTATATTAGCGTTTTTTGATAATTCAAGCAAGAGGGAAATTTTAGTTGCGAGTTGCGAGTTGCGAGAAACGCAAAGCGACCAACGGGAGCGGTAGTAATACGTCTCGCGCGGCAGCGCGGACTGGGAGCCGACCCTGTCGGCAGAATTGAAAAAACTTTCGGTCGCCAGCAAGCTGGCTCCCTGTTTAGGGAAGTTTTTTCAATTCTTATGAGAGGGGAAAACCTTTTTTGAAAAAAAGGTTCTTCCCCTCAAACTCCCCTTTCCAAAAAACTTTAGTAAGGGAAGAACAAGCAGTGAGAGCCTTGCTTTAGTCTAAAATTGATGTATAATTAAAGTATGTTTTACATCGGATACAATACTAACGGACTGCCGAAACATTCACTGGAAGAGTCGCTGGAACTGGCAGCGCAAAACGGGTTTGCCGGTCTGGGACTGACGGTCGATTACGGACTGCTTCAGCCCGGCGCAGCGGAGACCGCAGAACAGATTCAGACGCTGCGAAAATGGAAGGCGGAGCGGGGATTCCGATTCGTTCTGGAAACCGGGGCGCGGTTCCTGCTCAACCCGGAAGTCAAGCACGAACCGACGCTCATTTCCCCGTCGGTTGTCGAGCGGTTTCAGCGGGTCGAGTTCTATAAACGCGTTATCGACATAGCGGCGCTAATCGGGGCGGACTGCGTATCGATCTGGTCTGGCCGCTGTCCGGACGGCTCTGGCAGAACGGCATCGACGATTGACGCTCCCGGCGCGTTTCTGTTCTGGCATCTTATTGACGGGTTGACTCAGACGCTGGACTACGCGGCGGAAAAGGGCGTCAGCGTCGCCTTTGAGCCGGAGCCGGGCATGTTCATTTCCAACATGCAGGAATTTCAGACGCTGTTAGAATATCTCGACGGCGACAACCGGCTGAAGCTGACAATCGACGTCGGACATCTGGTTTGTAACGGCGAACCCGTTCGAGAAACGATTCTGCAATGGAAAGACCGTCTTGTCAACATTCATCTGGAAGACATGAAACGAGGCGAGCATAAACATCTGCCCTTCGGTCAAGGCGACGTCGACGTCAGCGAAGCCCTTGCCGCCTTGCACGAGGCGGATTACAGCTACGGCGTGTACGTAGAGCTGTCCCGAGAATCCCCGCAGGCGGGAAAACGCGGCTGGTCGAATCTCGCAATGCCGGAAGAAAAAGCCGCCTTTGAGGACGAGGCAAAAGCGCTTGCTGAATCCGCTCAGGCGTTGAAGATTGGATAAACGTCTATTTGGTTTCCTTAAGCCATTCGGCAATCACCCATCCGACTTTTGCCAGCGACAGCGCTGAGCAGTTTGACGGGACGTCTTCCATGGTGTGCCAGTACGGATAATCGAAATCGATAATGTCAATACAGGGGATGCCGCCGCGGCTGTGAAGCATTAAATGGTCGTCGCTGATTTCGTATTTTGTCGTTGGAATAAACTCTTTGACTTTGAGCCGGGCGGCAACTCGCCAGATCTCTCGAGCGATGGGCGAACTGTCGCGCCACGACATCGAAACGCGCTCGTAATAAATCTGCAAATCGGCGTCGCCGACCATATCCAGCAAAACGCCTTTGACGTATTTGTATCCCCGCTGAGGATTGGCGGCGTACTGTGACGCAAAAAACTCTGACCCGACGAAAAAGCGTCCGGTTCGGGAAAACAGAAATTCTTCCGCGTCCAGGAAAACGAAATCGACGCCGAATTTGGGATTGATGGCGGTTTGCCCTTTTTCCATCCACGTCGCCAGTTCCATTAAAATCGCGGTTCCGCTGCCTCCGTCGTTCGCCCCGACGAAACGTCCCTTGGGGTTGCGTTTGTCGTTCATCGGGTACGGGAGCGTGTCGTAATGCGTACACAGCAAAATGCGTTCCGTTCGTTCCGGACGCCATCGAACGATAATATTACAGCCTCGCGTTTTCTCTTTCGTCAACGGGTGCGGATAGTCGAAAAGCTGGCGTTCAACTTTGCAGTCAAACTGATTGAAGTAGTTGATTATATACTCTTGCTGACGCTTCATGCCCTCCGACCCGGTACAGCGAGGTCCGATATCGGTTAGCGCTTTAAGATGTTCCATCGCCTGCTGACCGTTAAACGGGATATCCGACAGCCGGAGTTTACTTTGGTATTTCGGCGTGAGCGGCTTGCGCCCGGAGAACCAGGAAAACTGCGCGGCTGCGATTGCTGCAGCAACAACAATTCCGGTAAATGCAATAATGGCGATAAAAAGATTTCTTTTATGGCGCATGTCAGGTTCGATTTCGGTTGTATTCATAATTTAGGGAATAGGGAGTAGGAAATAGGGAATAGTCAGTAGCGCTAATGCTATATAACTAATGTCTATTGTCTAATCCCTAAAATCGCGTATTTGTCGAACAGCAGCAGCGTCGGCGCGTCCGGCGGGGCGGAATTGGGGAATCCCAGCTTTTTGAGGAATTCCTCCGGTTCGGGAACGGCTCCCCGTTTTTTAACTATTATACGGTCAACGCCTTTTTGTTTCAAGCCCTGTTTGACTTTTTTCGCGTTGAGCGGGAAAACATCCAGAATCTCAAACGCTGTTACAAACGGAGACGCCAGTAATTCGTTTGACCCCAAATATCCGCCGGGAGACAGCTCCGATAAACCAAAGCGCTGACAGAATGCTGGAATCAGTCCCGACGTTGACAGCGACGGCGCAGGCGCGTAAATATACTTGCAGCCGCTCAGCGGAATCGTCTTTTGCGATTGAAACGACAACACGCCTGATCGTTTCGGCGCTGGCGCGGAAAAGGATTCTGTCCCCGTTTCCGAGACAATCGTTGCGCGAATCGCGTCGCCTGGGCGGCTTTTAAATCCGAACCAGCCGACGGCTTGTTTACATTCGCCGTTATGCTCAATCCATTCCCATTGAGCGTTTTGACGCCACAGTTCTGGAATACTCGCGCCGGGCGCAGACTTGACAATAACTCTCCCAACGCGGCTGACAAGTTGGTCGATGAACTCGCGGGGCGGCTGAAAGAAGTCCGCATTGGTCGTTCTTCTCCCGCCGGGGCGTCTGTCCGGGTCAATATGGACGAGGTTACAGTTTGACAAATCGAATTCTTCCGCCGAACAGCAACAAACTTCAGCGTCTGTTCCCGCCAGTCGGCAGTTGGTTTGAGCGAACAGCGCCGTTGTCGGGTCAATATCAACCCCAACAGACGGAACGGCTTTTGCGAACGCGATTAAATCCCCGCCGATGCCGCAGCAGAGGTCGGCAAAACGAACGTCTTCAGACGACAATTCCTTTAGCGCGGCGTCGCGTTTGTATTGAGCAATTAAAGAATCAGTCGCCTGCTGAAATCCTTTATCTGTTACAAGCAAGAAGGGTAAATCCGGAAACTTGCGCTTAACCTTCTCGCTCAGCGACAGCTGACTGGAAACCGCAATGGCGCGGTCAAAGGGGAGTTCTTTTCTGATCGCAGCGTCCAGCTTGAAAGAATCCGGATAATCGGCGATTCGTTGACGCCAGAGCTTAAGCGTTTCCAGACCTTCGTCTGAAACCAGCCACTCGTCCGGAGAATTCGGATTTACACTCTGCGTCAACTCCTCACCCCTACAGTTTATTTTCCACCGAGCTTTTTTCTGATCTGCGCTTTTTTGTCACGCAAGACAGCGCTTTCTTCCCGGTTGCGATAGAACTCATCCAGAGGGAAACAGCCGCTGATTAAGCCGTTGCGCGGCGCGGTTGTGCAATCGCTGAACGTGCGGCAAATGCGGCGTTTGTCAAGCGGTCTGCCTGCCAGTGAGTCGGCGATAATATCGGGATAGCACAAAACCATGCGTCCGATGCCCGCCATGTCCGTCCAGCCGGCGCGAACGACCGCCTGCGCCACCTGCGGCAGGAAATCCTGAAAATACGTGTATCCGGTTCCGATAATCGGGAGAGACGGGAATCGCTCTTTGACTTTTCGCACCTCGTTTAACATGCGGAACGCGCCTAAAAGCGGGTCTTCCGGCGGCTGATAGGCGTCGGAGGCAGGGAAGAACGTTGGACGCGACGCGTGCGGCGTGTAGTACGGCGAGCACGCTGTCAGGTTGAGCAAATCAATATGCGCCGTCGGCTTGGGGCTGTCGGCTGTCGGCTGGGCGGTTACCATCTCAATGAGTTTAATCGGCTCCGTCAGGTCGATTTCCATCGGGTTGTTTCGATTCAAGCCGAAACCGGAATACGGAAGCGTGTATTCTACCGGAACGCCTCTACCCAGCTTGCCGGGTTCCGCATCGTTCGGATCCGGCTGATAGGGAACCATGTCGAACAGCGACATGCGAACGCCAATCATCAGTCCCGGACATGCAGCCCGAATTTTGTCGATAATAATACGCATGAACCGGGTTCGATTTTCCAGCGAACCGCCGAAGTCGCCGGGGCGATCAAACGCAGAAAGCAGTTCGTGACCGAGGTATCCGTGACAATGTTTGACGTCGACAAAGTCAAAGCCCGCTCTTTGCGCCGCTTTTGCCGTTTCGACGTAACAGTCTGTCAACTCGTAAAGCTCTTCATCGGTGAGAATCCTGGAATCGTCGTTCGGGTCGATCCCCTTGCGTTTATCCAAAACCGGGTGATGATACGCAATTCTCGGCTCGGGGCCAGCCGTTGTCGGGATGGACTGACGACCGGAATGGGTCAGCTGCAAACCCAAAAGCAAATCGGAAGACGAACCGGCGCCAAAAGCGTTTTCGTGAGCGGTTACAACCGTCTGACGCAGCAATTCCAGCGATTTATCGACGTTGTCTGGATTGTAGTACAGCTGACGCGGATTGGCGCGCCCGTCTGGACGCACAGCAAACGCCTCGCCGCCAAAAATGACCTTGGCGCCGGATTTGCCGAAATTGCTCCATCGACGCAGCACGGTTTCAGACGGGCTGCCGTCCGGGTTGGCGTCCCAGCCTTCCATGGGATGAATTGCCCAGCGGTTGCCGACGATTTTGCTTCCAATCGCCAGCGGCTGCGCCATGGGCGACCCCTGCTCTTCCGAAAGGATTTCGTCGTCGCAGGGAAGGTCAATTCCGAGTTCAGCGCAGTAGTTTTTGAACTGTTCAACGTTTTCTAACGCGCCGATCTTTTGGTACTTGGTTGGTTGCGTCATTTTAGTTGCGAGTTACGAGTTGCGAGAATTATAAAAAGGAATTATTCGCTAATTACTGATTATTCCGTGAACCGGCTTGTCATGGGACGCTGTTTTTGCGCCAGCGGACGCGACGTCAAATACAAACCCGGCGGGCATTGACGGCGTTTGAACTCGTTGCGGTTGTAAAGCTTCAGAGCCAATTCCACCGCGGAACGATTGTATCCGGCGGCAACGATTTCTTCGAGCGATTTCTCATCCTCAACAAACATTTTCATAATCGGGTCGAGAACCGGATAATCGGGAATGGAATGACGGTCTTCCTGATGAGGACGCAGTTCCGCAGACGGGACGCGGTCAATAGTGGATACGGGAATAATCTCTTTCCCAGCGTGCTTGTTAATCCAGCGCGACAACGCCCAAACGTCGGTTTTCCAAAGGTCAATCAGAACGCTCAGCCCTCCAACCAGGTCGCCGTACAGCGTGCCGTAGCCAACGGAGCCTTCCGACTTATTGGACGTATTGAGAACGATGCGTCCCGTTCGATTGCTCAGCGCCATCAGATAAACGCCTCGAATCCGCGCCTGAAGATTTTGATCCGTCAGGTTTTGAGGGTCGCGCTGCGAATCAAACTGTTTCAAAACCGGAGCAAGGACGTTGTTAAAAGCGTCGTACGGCTCTTTAATGGGCAGGGAATGAAGCTTCAAGCCCAGGTTGACTGCCAGCAGTTTGGCGTCGCGAAGCGTTTCATACGACGTATGCTGACTTGGCATTGTAACAGCAGTGACCCGATTGGGTCCCAAGGCGGCTGTTGCCAATGCGGCAACCAGAGCAGAGTCAATTCCACCCGACAGACCAATAACGGCGCCGTCGAACCTGTTCTTTTCGACGTAGTCTTTAATTCCCATCGTCAAAGCGTGGTATATGTCTTCCAAACGTTTGTCTTCCGGAGACGGAATCGCAGAAGCTCCAACGTCAACCTGAATCGGAGCGTCGTCCAGCGAACAAATAACAATGTCTTCTTCCCAACGTTTGGCGGAAGCGATAACCTGTCCTTTTTCATTGCAGACGAACGAACCGCCCTCAAACATGAGCGAATCCTGTCCTCCAACAAGGTTGCAGAAAACGCCCGGCTTGCCGCGCTCGGCGCAAAGGTTTTTGAATTCTGTGTAAATCAGCTGATTCGGGTTGATGTTAAACGAAACGGGATTGGTTTCGATAAGAATTTTATAATCAACCGCGTCGTTTTCCTTTCTGAATTTGCCGTATTCCAAAACGCGATGGTCAATCGGCGAGCCTGGATGGCGGAAAATCAGGTTGGCTTTGCACAGAGGGAGCTTTTTCGAGACTTTTTCCCACGCCTGTTTATAGGCGCGAACGAACCCCGGATTGAATCGAAGGTCGTCCAGCGGAAAACCGCTCAACGCCCCAAACGGAAAGACAATCCAATCGTCTTCCGTCCAGGAATCCAAATCGGGAATCTTGTTGAACGCATCGAGAATCTTCGCTCCCGACTTATCGAAATCACCCGGTATCGGGTTAAGTTGAATAATTGCTATTTTTGTCATGGATATTATAATAACGTTATGGTTTGATGCCCAAATTATACGATGCTCGGATATTGCAGCGTTTTGCAAACCGAACGCATTTTATTATTGATTGTTTCCGGAATCTTTTTTCCCAGAACGATCAAAAGGATATTTACTGAACGCTTCCAATTCTGAATTGAGCGGCGATTCGTCTTTTTGAGGAACTTTTTCCAGTATCCAGGGAACGCGAACCGTAAAAACGCTCCCGACAGCCAACTGGCTTTCGACGGTAATATCTCCTTGCAACAGTTTACATATTTCTTTGACAATTGACAAGCCCAATCCGGTTCCGGTATACTCACGAGTCATAACGGAATCGGTAATGGCGGACGAGCCTTGTCTGAATTTTTCGAATATCTTTTTCTGATCCTCTTCGGAAATGCCAATCCCTGTATCAGAGACAGACATAATGAGCATGTTGTCTTTTTCATCCCGTTTAACAACAACTTTTACCGTTCCGCCTTCCGGGGTGAATTTGATGGCGTTGGAAAGCAAATTGTTAAGCGTCTGCTGGAGACGGTTTTGATCCTGCTTCAGCGGCGGCAGTCCTTCTGGAACGTCTTCCACCAGAGCAATATTTTTCTTTTCCGCCAGAGGACGCGCCATGTCGCACTGAGCGGAAACAATTCGTTCGATCGGAAATTCCGTCACATTAACATTCATCTTCCCGCTGTCCATTTTGGCAAGGTCGAGAATATCGTTAATCATGGCAAGCAGCAGCTTTCCAGACGACTGAATATTGGCGACGTAACGTTTTTGTTTTGCGTCAAGCTGCTCGATTCCTCCAAGCACTTCGCTGAATCCCAAAATGGAATTAAGCGGGGTGCGAAGTTCATGGCTCATTGTCGACAGAAAATCGCTTTTAACGCGGTTTATTTCGAACAATTGCATGTTCATGTGAGCCAGTTCTTCGTTCTTTTCATCTAATACGTCATTGGCGTTTCGCAGATCTTCCTGACTTGTCATCAGACGTCTAAGCATTCGGTTGAACGCAGAGCCGAGAGCTGCGAATTCATCTCTGGTGTTAAGTTCCACACGCAAAGACGTGTTGCCATGAAAGACGCCGTCGGTAACTTCACGCAGATACGTCAGAGGTTTAATAATGATTGCCCGAATTGTCATGGAAAAGGCAATCAGCCCCAAAAATACGGCAAATATTCCCATTCCAAGCAGCGAATTGAACGATTGACGAATCAGCTTTTGCGTGGACTGCTGCGGAATGTTGACCTGAACAACCGCCATAAGTTTTCCGTCTGGAGAATCGCTCGAATCGGCAGAGTCCAACGGCGTTGACGAAATCGGAGACGCTCCGGGAATTATCGCTCCGGGAAGAGCCGTCATACTTTGCGGCTGAAGTTCCGGGTGACAAAAACCTGCAACGCAGGAACGCTGCGCCCGAACGGCTTGATAGTACTCGTAGTTTTCGTTATTGAGCCGACCGACGTAGTCCGGCTCTATCGCCTGATCTACAAACAGTTCTTTCTTTTTCTTTTGCTCAGTCGCTGCGTCCGAGGACTCAGAACCGGTTTCAGAATTCGATTTAACAGTTTTGTTTTGAGTTGACTCTGTTGTTAAATCAGGCTTTTCCTTGAATCGGTCTGGAATAACGGACGCAAAACGCTCAATAGCTTCGCGGCCAAAATCGTCCAGATTCTCGTTGGGAGCGCCCGGCTTGAGAACCTGGTATTCAAAATTCTGCTGCGTCAGCTGAGATTGAACAACCTTGCGAACGAGCTGGTAGCTTTCGTTTGCTTCAAAGGCTTCCCAATGTTTAATCAATACAACTTCGTCAACCAGCAAACGCCCCGTCTGAGGATTTTGCTTGGCAATGAGCTTTTCCGCCGCAAACCAAATCGGCGTGAACGTCAGCGCGATTACTACAACCATACTGATGGCAAACATCCCCATACATTTAACCTCAAGACTGGTTTCGCCCAATAGATGTTGTATGCGTCGATTGCTCATGGTTTTATAAGTTGGTAAAATTCTGGCGGTCAGATGTCGATAATTGCTTCCTGCTTGTGTCGACCACTTAATTCAATTATATATATAAAAGAGATAAAAGCAAGGGGGCGGGACTATTTGTAATGCGGAATGCGTAATTAACGCAAAGCGCTCATCTTTGCTTTTTAAAGAGATAGCGCATACTTGAATTATTTCTGAAAAATAGTAGAATAATTATTAGCGAGAGGCAAACGTCAAGCGACCGTTTTTTAATTTTAATTCGCTTGAACAACCCAAAAGAATCATTTATCCAAATTACCAAGCCCTCTCGCCAGACGTACATTTTTTTCAAGTATTTGTTATGAAAGATTTTCCCGTACAACTGCTTTCGGAAACGTCCCATGCTGGAGCGCGCGCGCTGCGGTTCCCGAAACTGGACGTTCCCGCCGTGGATTTCGCTCAGAAATTCCCGGCAAACCAACTGGCGGAATCGACGCCCCGCCTGCCAGAACTGGCTGAAATTGACGTCGTTCGTCATTTTGTCAACCTGTCGTCCAAAAACTACAACGTCGACGCCAACTTCTATCCGCTCGGTTCCTGTACGATGAAGTACAACCCGAAATGCTGCGATAAATGGTCGACCATGGAAGGCTTTTGCGACCTCCATCCGTACCAGCCGGAATCGACCGTTCAGGGCGTTCTGGAACTGCTGTATAAAGTTCAGCAATGGACGGCGGAGATTGCCGGGCTGCCGAACGTGAGTCTGCAGGCGGCGGCTGGCGCTCACGGAGAGTTCAACTCTCTGGAAGTGGCGGCGAAGTATTTCCGCGAACACGACCCGGACAGAAAAGAAGTCGTTACTCCCGACGCCGCTCACGGCACCAACCCCGCGTCCGCCGCCATGGCTGGATTCAAGCTGGTCGTTTGCAAGAGTTCTCCCGAAGGGCTTGTCGATCTGGACGACTTGCAATCGAAACTGTCCGACAAAACGGCTGTGTTCATGATTACCAACCCGAACACGCTGGGCTTGTTCGACCCGAACATTTCCAAAATCGCGAAGATGGTTCACGACGCCGGCGCGCTGGTTTACGTAGACGGTGCCAACATGAACGCGATTATGGGCGTCGCCCGTCCCGGCGACTTCGGCGCGGACATGATGCACTTCAACACGCACAAAACGTTTGCCGCTCCCCACGGCGGCGGAGGTCCCGGAGCCGGTCCGATTGCCGTTGCCGATTTCCTCAAAGATTACCTTCCCCATCCCCGCGTCATTAAAACCGACGACGGATACAAGCTCGACTTCGGAAACGAACACAGCATCGGGAAAGTCCGCATGTTCTTCGGATCGGTGGGCGTCCTTGTCCGCATGTACGGATACATTCGTGTTTTGGGAGCGGACGGGATTCGCAAAACCGCTCAGCGAGCCGTCTTGGCGGCGAACTACCTGGCGGCGCGCGTCAAGGATTTCCTGCCCATTCCGCACCCGGAACACCCCATGCACGAGTTCGTCGCCTCGGCGGAATCCCTCAAA
>JAFZAL010000235.1 GCA_017557195.1 Thermoguttaceae bacterium
CAAACGCCGGGTTGGTCAGCATATATGTTAGCTTATATGCTGGTCGTTCTTTGCATTGGCTTGGCTTTGCTGGTAACGTGCGCTCCAATTCACCGACGCGATAAACCTCTGCAAAAAAACTAAGAGCGTGAAGTGGAAAGCGGCTCTGAGAAAGCGCCAGGCGAATTTCATTTTTCAAGCAGGCGCTGGCTGGCGTTAATTCTTTTGGGCGCATTAACCGTCCGTCTCATGGCGGCGGTTTGCTGGGACGTTTATTTCGCTCATGGCGGATTTGTCTACGGCGACAGCGACGGCTATTGGACGCTCGCTCAAAACATCGCTTCTGGAAACCCTTACGAGTACTACGGGCGCCAGATTTTTCGCATGCCGGGCTATCCGATTTTTTTGGCGGCGCTGCAAATTGTTTTCGGGACGTCCATGCCAATTCTTTACGCGCGGCTGGCAGGCGCTGTTCTGGGAACGCTTTGCGTTTGGCAGACATGGGCGATCGCACGACTTCTCAAAGGCGAAAAAGCGGGATTAATCTCAGCCGCAATTGCCGCCGTTTATCCGGAATTTGTTCTGATTAGCCCCATGATCTTGTCGGAAACGCTGTTTTCCGTTTTTCTGCTGGCGCAGTTGTACTTTTGGGTTCGATGTTTTATCTCTGCTCGCTGGCAAGACGCGCTTTGGATGGGGCTGTTTGCCGGGTTGGCGACTTTGGTCAAGCCAGGCTGGATTCTCTTTACTCCCGGAGCGTTGGCGGCTATTGGACTTTACCGTCTTTGGAAGAAGTCGGCGTCAAAACGTCTTTTTATACAAGGAGTTGTATCGATTTTCGTCATGTTCCTTGTCCTGACTCCGTGGGCGTATCGAAACGAGCGTATATCTGGACGATGGATTTTCACGACGCTGCAGGGCGGACCGTCGCTGATGGACGGTTTGAATCCAGACGCTGACGGTTCGAGCAATATGTCGTTTATGCCTGCCGTTTATGAACGATTTGGCGCTCAAGCCAACGGACAGGTTGACAGCATAGAGCAGGAACTTCAGGTCAACGATTACACCCGCTGCGCTGCGTTGGACTGGGCAAAGTCCAATCCCGGCAAGGCTCTGCGTTTAGCGGCAGTCAAAATGGCGCGGACGTGGTCGCCCTTTCCCAATCAATCGAACTACTCCAGTTTGTCAATTTCTGTCGTTATCGGAATCCCATACATTCTTTTGTGTTTTTTCTCTGTTTATTCTATAAACTGCTCTGGTCAAAAAACTTTTTTTTGTCTATTATGTATCCTGATAGCGCTATATATTTGCGGCATCCAATCGATATTTGTCGGGTCGATTCGTTATCGACTTCCGGCGATGTGGGCGCTTTGCGTATTAGCGTCTGGAAAAGACAATCGGTTGGGTAAATAGAATTCGCATTTAATAATTCGCCTCCGCCCTGCCTGCGCCGCAAAAGCCCCTTATAACGAATGTCTAAAGCATTGCTCAAACTGCTGAAATTTTCAATTCGAACGATTATATCTTTAATCGGTTTGAGCGCTTTAGTTATACTCCCTCTGTTTATACTGAATATAAATACACTTATCCGTTCAAACGCTCTTACTCAGCTGCAAGAGCAGTTTCCCAACGCCGTTGTTAATTTGCAATCAGCGGAGTTTATTCGCGGACATGGAGTTCGTCTTCGCGGCTTGCGAATCCGATTTCCGAAAAGCGCATTTATCAATTCTGAAACCAATCCGGTTAAAGAGTCAGAGCTGGTTTTACCGAATTCCAAAAGCGGTCTGTACGATTTTGTTACAGTGGAAGAAATGTACATTGCAACAAAGCAGTCAATAAAAGACCTTTTAATGAACGGTCTGTCGATAGAACGGGTTCAGCTTCGCAACGCCGACATTGTACTCTATCCGGTCGATAAAGAACGCTGGAACTATCAATATCTTCATTTTACAGCCGCCAAAAAGCGCGCGCCGTTTCGCGAGGTGGAACTCAACGACGTCGATTGTCATATTCGAGACTATCGCCGCGAAGAAGCCATATACGAACTTCGCGACATCAAGGCGAAAATGACGCTCAAATCGGAAAACGAGTACGACGTAATCGGCGTTATGACGGGAGATTACGCACGATCTGTGGTCTATTCCGGTCGAATCAATCTGAGCAAAAAGCAGATGTTTTTTGAAACGGACGTCAAGCAATGCGAACTATCCGATCGATTGTATAACGCACTGCCTCTGGAAGCGCTGCCGCGAGACGAAATTGCTCATAAATTGAGAGAACTTCGATTGATTAAAAACGTTACAGGAATTATGTCGTCAAAAGCGTATTTTTCCTACGACAGTTTCGCCCAACAGGGGCAAAAACTGAAATATCGAATTGTCGGAGAAGTCGTCAACGGTCGATGGGACTGGAGCGCTTCCTCTGAACCATTGACTAACATTCGCATCAAATACGACGTCTCAGAAAAAGAAGCAAATATTGAGTCTTTTTCCGCCAACATGGGAGCAGGCAAAATTCAGATGTCCTACCGACAATGGACATACGAGGAAAACGCCCCCAAAGAAATTGCGTTCAAAGTTGAAAGCATACCGCTAAGCAATCAATTTCTGTCACAATTCCCTCAGCTTCCCGAAAAAACGGCAGATATATGGAAATCCATTCAGCCGTCGGGACTGATTACGGCTGACGCCCGGATAAAATTCGACGGTCGAACCTGGACGCCAAACGTCAAATTGCAGTGTCAAAACGGGGCTTTGCTGTACGACAAGTTCCCCTATCCGTTATCCAATCTTACGGGAACGATCGAACTGAATAACCAAACGCTCCAAATAAACCTTGTTGACAGCTCCAACATTGTTTTGGACGGCAAATTTGCGATTCCCTCAGAGTTGTTTGTCAAGTCGAACAACGCTGCCAGCAATATGGATGCAAATAATTCTCCGTTTGCAAAGATAACTGGCTGTTTTCAGGTCAAAGCCAGAAACGTCTCTATTTCCGACAAGGTCGTCAACGCCTGTCCGGAAAAGGCGCAGGAGTTGATTCGTCAATTTGATCCGAAGGGAACTTTCAACGTCGACGTTCGTCTGGACGTTCAAGGAAACAAAACGCCGTTAGATTTTGTTATTGATATTGCTCTGATCAATTGTTCTGGACGATATGAACAATTCCCGTACCCGCTTCGCAACGTCAACGGCAGATTGTATATGAAAAACCATCTATGGACGTTTGATAATCTGACCGTTAATACAACGCCGGTAAAAATGACGGGGTCTGGAAAAGTCAATTTGCAGCCGGATCAGCCGCACGACTTTTTCCTCAATTTGAAAATGACGGACCTGCCGGTCGACAGAGTTTTGTCGTCTTCCATGCCAGAACAAAACGCCAGGCTCATCAACGAGTTGGGAATAACAGGCTCTGTCAACGCTCAAGTTGACATCGCCATGCGTTTAGACGTTGATAAAAACCCTAAACTGCAAATTCACGCCGTTCCGACCGACAAAGATTTCAGCCTCCGGGCGAACTCGTTTCCCTATCGTCTGGAGAAAGTTTCCGGAACAATTGAATACGAAGACGGGCGATTTACCATTAAAGATTTCACCGGATATCATAACCAAACTCTGGTATGCTGTCAAGTCAACGGCATGGTTATTCCAGGCGTCGGCTGGAAAGCAAAGCTGTCCAAAGTCGCTATCGATCGTCTGAAAATAGACCGCGATTTAATCGAAGCGATTCCGGAATCCATGCGAAAATCGCTGACGTCCTTAAACCTGAACGGACCGCTGCATTATCGCGGCGAAATTGACTTGAATTACAACGGTAAAATTCAAACGCCGTTATCGGCTCAATGGAATGGCGAAATCGGGGTTCAGGAAGTGTCAATTCACAAAGGAATCGAACTTCGCGGCATTTGCGGCGGCATTACAACTGCCGGATACATGGTCAATGGCGATTTTTATTCCGAGGGGCGCCTGGCAATAGAAAGCGCGCTGTGGAACAAAATTCAGTTTTCCAACATTACTGGCCCGTATCAGATTAACAACAATCAGCTTTTCCTGGGAACTGGCGCGCCGGCGGTTTTACAAAGCTTGTATCCGAATATTCCAAACACGTTTCAAAAACCGATCAGTTCAGGCGCTGACGGTAAACAGCAGCCCTTAACCGCCAGATTGTTTGGAGGGAATTTTTCGGCTAACATCGTCACAGTTTCAGGAGAAGAGCCGCGATTTGGCGCCTATATGCTATTGCAAAACGCCCGACTGGAACAATGCGGCGAGGTTACTCAATCAGAACGTCTGTTGGGAAAATTCCATTCGTCGCTCGTATTGAGCGGAAACAGCGATGATACTAACTCTTTGCGCGGAAAAGGCAATTTCCAATTGGAAGAAGCGGATATCTACCATCTTCCTGCCATCGTTTCCATGCTCAAGTTACTGAGCGTCAAAGAACCCAGTCAAAACGCATTCAGCAACTCGGAAGCCGAGTTCGTAATAACAGGAAGACGGCTGTTTTTCAGCAAGCTCAATTTCCGCGGCGACGCTATCAGCTTGTATGGAAGCGGCGAGATGGATTTCAACAAACGGGTCAATTTGTCTTTCTACACGCAAGTTGGGAAAGGCGAATACGCCATTCCCGTTGTTCATGACATTTTCCGCGGCGTAAGCCAAAACGTCATGCGAATTCGCATGGAAGGTCCGATAAATCAACTCCAAATACGTCGGGAATACCCGATATTTGGCGAGTAGCGGCAGCATAAACTATCACCCCCATTCCCCTATAAGGAATCATAACTATGGAAAACGAAAAATTCAAAGAAATCGAAACGCTCATGGAACTGGACGCTCGTCACGACGCTATTTTATCCAGTTTGGAAGAACTTGACAAACAAATCGAAACAGCCATTCGCGCGGCGCAGGAATTCGCGTCCAACGACGACGCCCCGAGCTCGGATTCTCAAGCGTCAGAATCGCAGAGCGCTATCCAATAACCACATTCTGGGGAGCGGACATTGTCTGCGATAATGAGAGGGAACAGGGAATAGGGAATAGTAATTCGCCTACGGCGAATTTTAGAACTACTCCCTACTGTCTCTCGACCCCGTAAGCATATCTGTTAAATAAGAAATGGCTGTTTTAAATGACATTTTAAAAATTGTAAAAAAATGTACGAAAGGGAGCGGAAGTCGGCACTAATATTATTAGAAACGATTTAACGATCTTTTTTCCCGATAACGACGCGGTTAAAGACAACGTTGTCTTTGGTCGTTAAACGGTTTCAAATGGAACTTAGCCTTAGCGACTAACATGAAACTGACCCTTCGCACTCTTTTGGCGTATATAGACAACCTGCTGCCGCCTCACGACGCAGAAGAATTTGAAGCTCTGCTTAACGAAAACGCAGCGGCAAACAACCTCTGCAAACGAATTCAATCTGTAATGACGCGTCCGGAACTGGGGGCGCCAGACGTTTTGGATAAAGGTCTTCATTTAGATCCCAACGTTACAGCGGAGTATCTGGACAACGTTCTTTCCTCTGAAGAATCTCCCGAATACGAACGTCTTTGCATCAGTTCTGATCGCCAATTGAGCGAAGTGAGCGCCTGTCATCAAATTTTAACGGTCGTTCAAATCGAGCCGGCAGAAGTCGATCCGGCATGGCGAGAAAAGATTTATACCGCGCCGGAACGGGTTACAGAAGAAGAATCCGTTGACCTGGACGGCGGACTGGACGCGCCAGCCCCCGCGTCGTCCGGATTCATGGCAAGCTTGTCGGGAATTCTCAGCGGAGCTTCCGGGATTTTGGGCGGCGGACAGAGCTTAAAACTGAATCTTGACCGTAAAAAGTCATCTGCTCCGATAGAGAAAAGCGAGCCAATTCCAGTGCCGCCGCAGGAACCAGCGCCTCAATATTCCACCCCGTCATCCCCGTCAATTCCGGTGCCCCCAGTTGCGCCTCCGGCAGACAACCAGCCCAACATTGCCAATCCGCAAGCGGCGTTGGAGCAGTACGCGCAAATGATAACTCCAGAAATGGAAACGCAGGAAAAGCCGCGAAACAACCCTCTGACCTGGATTTTAAGTCTCGGCGCGATGGCGGCGTTGATTATTCTGTTCGTTGTTTTGTTCCTTGGCCCTAAAAACAAAGGAAAAACGGAAGTCGCCAATAACGACAATACCGCTGTTTCGGAAGAAGCAAGCGCCGAGAATTCCGCCGACAAAGCAAAAGACGCAAAGCCGCAAACTGAATCGGCTCAGAACTCAAACGATGAGGCGCAAAACGCGCCCTCAAATACCGAAGAAGACAATACTCTCCCGTCTGATTCATCGAATAACGACAATCAGTTAACCGATCTTCCGACTTTGGAAGCAGACGAATCTCCTTCTCCAATAACGGAAGACAATCCGTCGGACGCAAACAACGACGATTCGCTTTCAGAATTGGACGAAACCGTTGATGAAAATGAAACTGACCAATCGCCTGATTCAGACGATGTCGCTCCTGTTGATTCAACAGAACCGGAAGACAATCTCACTCCAGACAAAGCGCCTGCTGATGTAACAAACGAATCGGAACCCGTAGAGGAAGAGGACGCGACAAACGACAGCTCGCTGGAACTGTTTGAAGACGCGCCTCAACAGATGGTTGAAGTTGGTCGGTTCGTTAAACGCAAGGGCGTTGAACCGCAGCTGCTGGCGTACAAAGCTAAAGGAGCCGGGGAAACGTGGCAGCGTTTGTCAGAAAACGCGGCCGTTCGTTCTGGCGACTCGCTATTGGCGTTTCCGGATTATCGTCCTGACGTCTCTTTGGGCGCCAGCGTTCGTATTCGTTTGGTTGGTCCAGCCAGAGTGTCAATCTCGCCAAAATCAACGCCAGATGAAATTCATCTCACTCTGGAGTACGGACGAATGATTCTGGTTGCCAGCAAGGATTTTTCTCAAAAAATCGTTGTTAAATGCGCGGCGCTGCCAACGGAACTGGAAATCAATCAACCGTCGGTCAAAGTCGCTTTTGAAGCCGACGTTCTCAAACCGGAAGACAACCCCGCTTCCACGCCAGCCCGCTTCTACGGTACGATTTCATTATCGCTTGGCAAGGCGAATTTAATATTTAAGGGCGCTCAAAGTCCTGTTGTTTCGCCGACGTTTATTGATTGTCAATCCGGCGCGCTCAATCCTCAAGGCATGGAAGCGGACTGGATTAAAACGGAAACGCCGCCGTCTACAGACCTGGAAAAACGCATATCCGGCGACAAACCGATCGGCGTTACGCTGTCGGAAATTGTCGACAGCAAAACAACCAGCAAGGAACTGCGTCAGACGGCTTTAATTTCCCTGTCGATGGTTGGGCAGTATTCAACTCTGGTTGAAGATTTTAACAAGGAAGACCGTTACGCCGTCTGGATGGACGAATTTATTGTTCTTCAGAGCGCGATTTTCAAGAGTCAAGCCAACGCCAAAAGCGCCCTTGACGAGTTGAGAAAGCGTTATGACGACAAAGGCGACCGCATTTACGACATTCTTTGGAAATACCACAGCGACCTTTCCGACAAAGACATGAGCGATTTAATCGCCGACTTGCGGAACGAAACCCTTGGCGTTCGCGTTGCCGCGTTTTGCCTGCTCAAATCTCGAGGCGTCAACTTGGGCGCGTACAAGCCGACGGACCTAAAGAAATCGGAAGCGCCGCTTAAATCTCTGGAAAACAAGTACAAGAACAGTCTGGAATTATAGGCTGATTCTACAAAAAGAAACAGCAGTTATTGAGACGTTTGGCTCAGTAACTGCTGTTTTGTATTGACAGGCTGTAATCTAGTCCGTAAATCGTTTGAAAATCAACGTCGCGTTATGGCCGCCAAAACCGAAATTGTTGGACAGGACGTAATCGACTTTCTTTTCTCGGGCAACATTGGGAACGACGTCCAAGTCGCATTCCGGGTCCTGGTTTTCGACGTTAATTGTGGGTGGAAGAATCCCTTCGTTAAGAACGTACATCGAAAAGATGGCTTCTACCGAACCGCTGGCGCCCAACAGGTGCCCGGTCTCGGACTTTGTGCTGGAAATAGGCAGCGATTTGGCGTAATCTCCAAATACGGCTTTGATTCCGTTGACTTCTGAAATGTCGCCCAACGGGGTGCTGGTTCCGTGAGTGTTGATGTATCCGATTTGTTCCGGATTGAGTTTCGCTTCCTGCAAGGCGAATTTCATGGACATGGCTCCGCCTCGTCCGTCGCTCAAGGGGCTTGTGATGTGGTTGGCGTCGCTTGTCGAGGCATAGCCGACGATTTCCGCATAGATTTTCGCGCCGCGTTTTTTCGCCTTTTCCATGTCTTCCAAAACGAGAATTCCGGCGCCGTCTGACATGAGAAAACCGTCTCTGTCTTTGTCGAACGGGCGGGACGCTCGCTGCGGGTCGTCGTTGCGTTCTGACATGGCGCGCATAGCGCAGAATCCGGCAAAGCTCAGCGGAGTAACAGCCGCTTCCGCCGCGCCGCAAAGAACCATGTCGCAGCGATTCAGGCGATCCACCCCTCGCCGTCACTGCCTTGTCGAGGACAGATCTTGCCAGCGAGAACTGTCCACTCATCTCGTATGTCTGGGACTCCTTGATTAGCACCTTGGCCGAAGGGAATATCCATTGATAGGCAAAATACCCCATCCCGCACAAAGACATGGTTACGACGGCGACAATGACCTTGCGCAAGATCGGATCGGGCGGAGGAATCGTGCGGTCCTGAAACTTGAACTCTATGTCTGCTATGGTAATGACATCACCATTGCAAAGCATGTGTTCAACATTCTTGACTGGCACTTGATTGACCTTTGTGCCGTTTTTGCTGCCCAGATCCTTGATCCAGCAAGTGTCATCCGCCTTGCGGACGATTTCGGC
>JAFZAL010000236.1 GCA_017557195.1 Thermoguttaceae bacterium
AATTCGCAGCCTTTGGGAGTTGTCGGTACGTTTGAATTATCGAAAGCCATAGGACGTTAGTTTGTTTCAGGTTATGAGTTGAAAGGGATTGTCAATACTGTTTGACAAGTCTGGGATTTGTTAGGGTGTACACAAATTGGTCTTGAGATGAATAATAACGATGGGAAGCTGAATCGCGTCCCGGAGGGACGCAACGCTTGTAACCGGGTGGCTTTAGCCCCCGGAATGATGCATAATAAAACAATCGATAAATCCCTTTTTCTTCTCCCCCAGGGCTTAAAGGCGCTGGGGGAGAAGAAAAATGCGTAAATCGATAAAAGAGAACGTTTTCCCTTGTTCCGGCGGTTGAAACCGCCGGTTACAAAGATTTCGTCCCGTCGGGACTATTCAAGCGACCAACGGGAGCGGATATAATACGTCTCGCGTGGCAGCGCGGTTTGGGAGCGGCGCCTCGCCGCCCGCCGGTTACAAAGATTTCGTCCCTTCGGGACTTTAGCGGACTAACATCCGCTGTCGCTGCCGCGACGTAAAATCCCTGCGTCAATCGTATAGGCGTCTTCTCTTTGGACGTTATTGGAGTAAACTCCTTTTATAATTATAGTCTATTTTTGATACAACGCAACCGCTGGTTTCGATTATTCAACCAAAATTTGCGAATAATCGAGCAGAATATCACCTGGTTACCCTGTCGATATTCCCTCGTTCCGCCCCAACTCGCGGGGGAAATATGCAAATGGCATTGACTTCTTACTCGCCGTCCGCTGATTGACAAGACGTTTATTCTTCTGCGCCATGCTCTTTGAGCCACTCAACCAGTTTTTTATTACCGCTCATGGCGGCAGAATGCAAGACCGTCCATCCCTGTTTGTCTTTTGCGTTGACGTCAGCTCCATGTTCTACCAGCCATTGAACCAATTCCTGATTGCCACTTTGAAGAGCATAATACAAGACCAGCTTGCCCTTTTTGTCTTTTGCGTTGACGTCTGCGCCTTGTTCTACCAGCTTTTGAATCAGTTCCAGATTTCCCCTCTTGGCGGCAGGATGCAAGACCAGCTCACCCTTTTTATCTTTTGCGTTGACGTCTGCGCCTTGTTCTGCCAGATTTTTAGCCGGTTCCAAATTTCCGTTTTTTTCAGCTTCAAAAAGATCGTCACTCGTCATAATAATTGTAAAATGATTGAGGGTTTATAAATCGAAATCGGGGAATTGCATATTTTGATGAAGTTTCTCCAAAAAATTGCGCCGATATTATCAGTCTAACCGCGAACCAAATCTTTTGATTTGGCGCCTGTTTTTAATATAACGATTTACGGGGGCAATAATAACAATAATTTTCCAGGAAATCGGAAAATTATTGGTTATTTTCCAATATAAATTATTATTACTTTTTCTTAAATCGAATTCAAGGGGGGAAGGCAAGAAAAAGGGTGTGTTTCGATTTTTGATTTGATTGTCGTTTCCTTACTGAAAAAAGAACGTTCAGTCGAGCTTGACAGACAAAAAACGCTGCGGTATAATTCGCAATAATATTGGGGAAATTCAAGCCCCTACTCCCCATTCCCTACTCCCCATTCCCTACTCCCCATGCTCCCCTGGATTGACATTGCAATTATCGTCGTTTATATGATCGTCAGCGTTGGCGTTGGCTGCTGGTTTTATTTCGCCAGCCGGTCGCCGGAAGGGTTTACGTCGGCGAACGGGCGCGCGCCGGGGATTATTGTGGGGCTGTCGATTTTCGGCACTTACGTCAGCAGCATTAGTTTTCTGGCGTTGCCGGGAAAGGCGTTTGTCGGGAACTGGAACGCGTACGGATTGAGTTTGAGCATCCCGCTGGCGGCGTGGATTGCGACGAAATGGTTCGTCCCGTTTTACCGAAGCGTTGGGTCGATATCCGCCTACGCTCATCTGGAAGACCGATTCGGACCGTGGGCGCGGGTGTACGCATCCGGATGCTATCTGCTCACGCAAGTCGCGCGAATGGGGTCGGTGTTGTTCCTCCTGGCTCTGCCGCTGCACCATTTGCTGGGCTGGGACGTCCGATGGATTATTATTGTCGTGGGAGCCTCCGCGGCGCTGTATTCCATGATTGGGGGGATAACCGGGATTCTCTGGACGGACGCGCTGCAATCGGTCGTTTTGATTGTCGGGGCGCTGACGTGCGCTCTGATTTTGGTCTTCCAGATGCCGGAAGGGCCGCGTCAGCTGTTTGAGATTGCTCAGGCGAACGACAAATTCTCGCTGGGCAGTTTTTCTGTGACGGATTTCTGCTCGTCCACGTTTTGGGTTGTGCTGCTTTACGGCTTGACGATCAACCTTCAAAATTTTGGCATTGACCAGAACTACGTTCAGCGGTACCTGACCTCTCCGACGGAACGTCAGGCGAAGAACTCCGTCTGGCTCGGCGCGCTGCTGTATCTGCCGATTTCGGCGTTTTTCTTCTTTATCGGGACGGCACTGTTTGCGTTCTATACGGCTCAGCCCGACTTGATAACCGACCCCCAACTGGCGGCGGACGTTGCTGCGGGAAAAGGCGACGGCGTATTCCCGTATTTCATCGTTCATCAGCTGCCGGTCGGCATGACGGGGCTGCTTATCGCCGCCATTCTCGCCGCCGCGATGAGTACGATAAGTTCCAGCGTCAACGGCGCGTCAACGCTGACCCTGACAGACTACTACAAACGCTTTTTCCGTCCCGCCGCCGGGGAGAAAGAGCAGATGCTGGTCTTGTACCTCAGTTCGCTCGTCTGGGGCGCTTTGGGAATCGGCTGCGCCTTGCTGATGATTTCCGCCAAAGGCGTTCTGGACGCCTACTGGAACCTGATGGGCATTTTCAGCGGCGGCATGGTTGGGCTGTTCCTGCTGGGATTTCTGTCCCGCCGGGCGACGTCCAAAATCGCACTGGTCAGCGCCATTGTCGGCGTGAGCGTAATTCTCTGGATGACCGCTTCCCTGCCCCGATTCGGCATCTGGCCAGAGTCCCTTGCCGCGTTCCGCTGTCCGCTGAACGAACTGATGATAACCGTCTGCGGAACCGCCGCCATTCTTGTAACAGGCTTCGCGCTGACGATTCTGTTGACAAAACGGGAAAAGACAGAGTAAAAGTGGTTAGTTTTAAGTGGTTAGCGCTTAGGACGCAAAGCGAGTCTGATGATATTCAACCCACAAGGCGCTTTAATTTTTCTCGCAACTCGCTACTCGCAACTCGCAACTTGACTAACCGTTTATTTCTCAGACTCAAAGCACCGCCGGTACATGTCGGCTTTGTACGTCAACGGTTTGGGATAGGCGCGGGACGTGGACGGCATGCGAAAGAGCGTCAACAGTCGGGCGTTAAACGAAATCTGTATTGATTCCCCGATTGCCGGCGCGGCGCTCGCCCCCGCCTGACGAAGTATCTCGTCGAGAGCCTTTTGTCCGGTTGCGACGACTATCTTGCAAGTCGGGATTTGATTCAGCAGCGCGGACAGGTCAACCGGCTCGACGATTCTCAATCGGTTGTCAGACGCGTTCCCGTCGAGGCGTTCCACTCTCTGCCCGACGTCGTACATGGCAATGCGCTGCCGCGTCAAAAAAGATTCAATTTTCCTCTGGTCAAACCGTTTCTCTCCCGGCACGAGAAAGACATCCGGGCTATCGTAGAAAATCAACCCCATGACGCGCCAGAAGTCGTTTTGCAGGTTCGGGTAGAAGAACGGCATCGAATGACGCTTTTCCGGCGGCGGAAAGCTGCCTAAAAACAGCATTTTCGCCTTCGGGGGAATAAACGGCAGCCACGGGTGAGTTTCTATCATAGCGTTTGTTTGAGAACAAAAAGGCGTGTTGTGGAATAATGAGGAACGCTTGCGAACTCCTCACTCCTCATTCCTAACTCCTAACTAATTATTTTATCCTCTCGCCCTTGTCTGTCAAGGGATTTTGTGTATAATTACGGATGAATATACAACGGGGTTTCGGGCTTTGAACGCAAGTCCCGTTCCCGCGTTAATCCAACAACTCAATCAACAATCCCATGAGAGATAATTTTTCCATTGCAATAATCGGCGTCGCCCTGGCAACCATTCTTTTGGTGGTTTTCATTTGCACTTCAATGCGCTTGGACAAGGCGGACTTTACCTTCTGTAACAACGACGAAATCCGCACCGTTGACCCGGCTTTGGCGTCGGGCAATATTGAAGGGCGAATTCTCGGCGGCGTGTTTGAAGGGCTTTGCGCCTGGGATCCCAAGACGTGCGAGCCGGGACCGGGCGTTGCTAAAAGCTGGGACGTCTCCCCCGACGGGCTGACGTACACGTTTCATCTGCGTGACAACGCCAAATGGTCGGACAGGACGCCGGTAACGGCTCACGATTTCTGGTACTCGTTCCGCCGATGTCTGCACCCGTCAACCGGAAGCGAATATTCTTACGAGCTGTGGTATCTGCCCAACGCAGAAAACTATTCCACGTCCAAAGTCAAGCCGGGCGACAAAGTCGAAATTGAACTGTCGGAAAAAGAACCCGGCGCCCTGCCCTACGCTCCCGGCAAGACAATTAAAGGAACCCTCATTTCCATTGAAGGACTTGTCGAGAAGAAAGCTGACGATAACGAGCAGCCTAATCCGGTTTACGTTGTAACAGGCGCGGACGGCAAGACATATCGATTCCAGAAGAAGCCGGCGGACGCCTCGTGCCAAACGTACGTCTGGCTTTTGCCGGATTTCGACACCGTTCCGGTTCGCGTTCTGGACGACTGGACGCTGGAAATGACGCTCTCGCACCCGGTTCCGTATTTTCCGTACCTGATGGGGTTCTATCCGTTTTACCCGGTCAACCAAAAGTGCGTCGAGACGTATGGTTCTCCCAACTGGACGCGGCCGGAAAACATTGTCGGCAACGGTCCGTTTGTGATAGAATACCGCCGCATTCGCGACCGGATTCGTCTGCGAAAAAGCGAGACGTACTGGGACAAAGACAACGTCGGGTGTAACACGATTGACTGTCTGGCGGTGAAGTCGGTTGTTACGTCGCTGAACATGTATATGGCGGGCGACGTCGACTGGATTTCCTCCGTCCCGCCGGAGATTGCCGCTGAACTGGCGCAGCGTCCGGAAAAGGACTTTATCAATCAGCCGTATTTCGGGACGTATTTCTATACGTTCAACATAAACAATAATATTCAGGACGAACGAGTTCGAAAAGTATTTCAGGACGTCCGCGTTCGCCGGGCGCTGAACATGGCTCTGGATAAAAAAGAGTTCGTAGAAAAGGTTACCCGCGGGGGGCAGCTTCCCGCCGACAGAATTGTGCCGTCCATTCCCGGCAAGTATCGGGAAGTTCACGGCGACCAGTACAACGTTGAAGAAGCGCGGCGCTTGCTGGCGGAAGCGGGATACCCCGGCGGACAGGGGTTCCCGACGATTGAAATCCTGTACAATACTGCGGAATCGCACGAAAACCTGGCTCTGCTGGTTCAGCACCAATGGAAAAAGAACCTGGGCATAAACGCCCGGCTGCAGAATCAGGAATGGGCGGACTACCTCACCCGCCGAAACCTCGGGCAGTTCCAGTTCGCCCGCAGTTCCTGGATTGGCGACTATCCTGACCCGTATACGTTTTTAATGCTCTTCCAGTCAACGTCGCCAGCTAATAACGGGAAATGGAGCAACGCTCAGTACGACGAACTTCTCAAACAGTCGGAATCGGAATCGGATCCCGCCAAGCGAATGGAAATACTCGCGCAGGCGGAAGAAATTCTCCTGAAAGAAATGCCGTTCGTCCCGCTGTACTTCTACACGTCACAGGAGATGGTTCGCAACAACGTTCGCGGATGGTACGCCAACCCCATCGACACGCACCCGCTAAAGCATATCCGGAAGGTTAAAGAGGAAAAGTAAGACTCTGCCCCGCGCGGAAATTGTGTATCTGTTGAAGCTCCTAGCCCC
Organism: Thermoguttaceae bacterium; assembly: GCA_017557195.1. GTDB lineage: Bacteria > Planctomycetota > Planctomycetia > Pirellulales > Thermoguttaceae > RUG11551. The sequence goes on from JAFZAL010000236.1 coordinate 5,921, forward strand.
TAGCTCCTAGCTTTTAGCTTGGGCGTTAGCAGCTCTATGCGGATAATTTTAAAGCTGGCGCCTAACATCAAAAGCTAGCGGCTAGAAGCTAATAGCTAACGGCTCATTCTTTTTACTTTGCCGCCGGTTTGAGCAAATCGGCGACGAAATCGCGCGTGTACATGTCCAAGCCCCAGGACGGAGCGCAGAACGCGATGTTGTCGACGATCTTGTCGAACGCGTCGAGCGGCAAGTCTGCCTGAGTGAACGTGATCGGCGCCCCGATGCTCTCGTACCACTTTTCCAGCCGGGCGACGCCCTGCTCGATAGCTACGTCTTCGTCTTTGTAGGTAACGCCCATGACGTTGCGGGCGAACTGAACCAGACGGCGCTTGTAAAGGTCTTTGACTTTTCTCATCCAGCATGGCATCGCAACCGACAGCGATGCGCCGTGGGCGGTGTCGTACAGGCAGGACATCGAATGCCCAATCAGGTGAGCGGGATAGACGGCGTTTTCGACGCCAGCCAGCAGCTGCCCGTTCCACGCCATCGTGGACGCCCACATCATGTTGGCGCGAGCGTCGTAGTCCGTTCCGTTGGCGACGCATCGGGCGGTGTATTCCATAACCGTTCGCATGAGCCCTTCGGCGTAGGCGTCCTGAATGGGCGTTTCCGGGTCAGAGTTGGTTATGTACCCTTCCACAATATGAGCGAAAATATCGACGCCGGCGAACGCCGTGTACTTCGCGCCCAGCGAGAACGTCGCAGTCGGGTCGAGAATGGACACCTTCGGCATGAGACACGGAACGATAAGCCCGAACTTCTGCTGGGTTTCTTCGTTGGTGATAACCGTCCCGCCGTTCATTTCCGTGCCGGTTGCCGCGACAGTCAGAACGTCGCAAATCGGCAGCGCCTTTTCCGCCGTCGTTTTGCCGGAATAGAAGTCCCAAACAGAGCCGTCGTAAAGAGCGCCCAGCGCGATCGCCTTGGATTCGTCGATAACGCTTCCGCCGCCCAGCGCGACGATGAGGTCAACGTTTTCCTGTTTCGCCAAATCGGCTCCCGCCTGCGCGTGCGACAAGCGCGGGTTCGGGCTGACGCCGGAATATTCGACGAATTCCAGCCCCGCTGCCTTGAGCGAGTCGACAACCGCGTCGTAAAGACCGTTCTTTTTAACGGAGCCGTGTCCGTAGACCAGCAGCGCCTTCTTGCCAAACGCCGACGCCTCCTGACCAATCTGCTTGATCGTATCGCGTCCAAAAACGATTTTAACTGTGTTCTGATACGTAAAATTCTGCATGGCTGTTGAATGAATATGAGTTAAGGGAATAGGGAGTAGGGAACAGGGAGTAGTAAGTAGGGACTTCCCCATTCCCTACGCTGTTATTATACCAGAGAGTTCCAAAATAAGAAAGAGGGGCTAACGGGAATTGTCGCAAAATGATATTTAAGAAAAAAACTGGGAGGATTTTGGGAGTAGCTGGGAGTATTCTGGGAAAATTCTGGGAGAAGCAGAAAAATCCCAGCAATTCCCAGCAGCTCCCAGCGGTTCCCAGAAGTTCCCAGTCTTCTCGAAACTCGCAACTTTTTTCCCAAACGCGTCTTGCAATTAATATTTCTGTTTGGTATAATCGGAAAATAAAAGCGATGGAAAAGATAATTTCCCTATTCCATTAATACCTACATTCAAAACCAACAGGAGAAATAGTATGTCGTCTTCCCTGCCTAACGTATCGCGTCGTCGATTTATTAAGAGCATGGCGGCGCTTGGCGCTGTCGTTGCCGCGCCGGCTGCCATTCCCGCCAAAGCGCTTGGTCTGGACGGTCAGGTTGCGCCCAGCGAACGAATCAACCTCGGAACCGTGGGCGTTCATAGCCGCGGCTGGGTCGATTTGGGAATCTTTCTGGAACGAAAGGACATTCAGTACGTCGCCAACTGCGATATCCGCAAAGACCAGCGGGAACGAAACCAGAACCTCGCCCGGCAGATGTACGGCGACATCAAGTTCCCCGTCTATAACGACATGAACGACCTGTTTCTCCGCGACGACGTCGACGCCGTTCTTATCGCCACCGGCGACCGCTGGCACACGCTGGCGTCGATTACCGCGTCACGGTACGGGAAAGACGTCTATTGCGAAAAGCCCTTGTCGCTGACCATTGCAGAAAGCATAGCGTTGGCGGTGGCTGTTGAGCGTTCCGGAATCGTCTATCAGGCGGGAACGCAGCGGCGCAACATCGGCAACTTCCAGCTGGCGGCGGAACTGGTTCGAAAAGGAAAGCTCGGAAAGCTGCTCGAAGTTCACGCCAATACGCTCTGGCCGGCGACGAATCACAACTGGCTGCCGGCGCAGCCCCTGCCGGCTCCCTCGGAAATCGACTGGGACAAGTGGCTCGGTCCGTGTCCGTGGCGTCCGTATAACTTCCAGTACGTAGACGGGAACTGGAGAAACTTCTACGACTTCCACGGCGGCGGGATTCTGGAATGGGGATCTCACACAGTCGACCTGTGCCAGTGGGCGGCGCAAAAAGACGACACCGCCCCGGTCAAGTACGAACCCCAGTTTCTCCCGGACGGGTCGAAAGGCGGCGAGGTCTACGCGTGGTACGCAGACGGCGTCAAGCTGGTGATGCGTTCGACCGGCTGGCATGGAATGGGGTCGTGCTCGTCACAGTACGTTGGGGAAGAAGGCTGGGTCGAAACCGGCGACAGCGGACGCATGGCGGTTTCCTCCGACGCGCTCCGCAAAGAGCTGAAATACTTCCCGTCCTCCGGCGCCAACTGGTCTCCGAAAAACCACATTGACGAGTTCTGCGAATGCGTCAAGTCGCGCCGAACGCCGTCCGCCAACGCCAAAGTCGCCGCCCAGTCGCATATCGTCTGCCATTGCGCCTATATCGCCTGGCAGCTGGGCAGAACCCTCAACTACGACCCCGTTAAAAACGAGTTTATCAACGACGAAGAAGCCAACCGAATGCGCTCCCGAGCCATGCGGGAAGGATACACGCTGTGACGGGGAGTGAGTCTCGGGGAGTGCGGCGGCTTGACGCCGCCTTGTCCAATGACCCGCTGACAACCTTCGACGCAGCCGACAACCTTTCCGGGTCGCGGACGAAGTCCGCCAAAGAAATCTCACGCGGAGCCGCGGAGCCGCGGAGACGCGGAGGAAGTCCGCAAAGTAATCAATCGGTGAACGCTTGCGGCGGAAGCTTCAAAAAGGCTTGAGAACGTGGAATGCCCTACCGTCCCGCTGGATCGCGGCTGTGTCAGCCGCAGAAGAATTTTTAAGCCGCAAAGAACGCAAAGTACGCAAAGAAATAGAAGTCAGTAACGAAGCTAAATATTCAGGCGAGCCACGGGTGTAAACCCGTGGGGGTGAGATCAATAACCAACCCGCAATTAACAGATAGTTTCAAGCCGGAGGATTCCTCAAATGATAAATCGCATTTCCTCTAAAATCACGCTGGTTATTATCGCGTTATTATTAATCTGTCAACAGGGCTGTAAAGATAGCAATGAACTCGCGGAACAGAATAGCAATTCCTCTGTTGAAAGTCAAACGTCTCAGGAACTGACAAACGATTCTAAACAGAAAGAGAACGATTCTTCTGATAAACAAACCGAAACGGAAAGGTCGATTTATCTTGGTCAGTCTATCGACATGATAACGCGGGTTTATAGAATCCCAATTAATGACACGGAGTTTGGTTACGACTATCCTCAACGGGATGTTGCATTGTACTACGAAAAGAATTATAAAGAAAAGAGTTCTTATTATGATGGAATTATAGTCCAAGTGGAAGCCTATCTTGTTAAAAATGACGAGCAAAACTTCTTTTTTGAGTTTCACATACGGCAACTAGGCTCTAATCCTTATTGTCTTTTAAGGTCTTTTGATGAAACTTATTGTGAGCAAGGCGCGCGCATAGCGCTCCATGCCGAAAACGATAACGAGCAAGAAGCAAATAACCTGGCAGAGATTTCGAAAAAGACGCTTGCAGAGGCGGTTTACGATCTGTATGATCAAAATGGCGTTAAATACGATAGCGCTTTGCTTTTAAAACCTCGATTGCCAGAACATGCCGAGATTGATCGCGCCTTGAAGGAGAATGCCGGCGATGACGTCTGGGAATGCTATCTTAAAGCTTTTCGAGAAAAAAATATTCCCAGTACAGACGTTATCGTTGTACGATTTCGCCACCCGCAATTTACCAACCAACTGCTCGATAAATTCAAAAATGGGGTTGTTACTTTGTATGTCCATTTCATTTATGCAATTGGTCCATGGAATCCGCCTGGCTATTTACAGTTTCGGTTTCCGATTTTAGAGGATCAATGATTAGCAAAGGTTCCGTTCTTTTGAACGCCATCGTATTAAAATATAAAATAACAACCAGTAAAAGCCATGTCTCTGACTAATGTTTTTTTCATTTTGATTGGGTGTTTTATAATACTTTGCGCATTATTGGTTTTGAGCGTTCTGTTTGGACCACTGGCGATAATCCTGTATATAATATATTTCAAAAGATTAAATACATTCTTTAGAATCGCTTTTCTTTTTCTCATTGCGTTTCAATTATATTCTCTGGTATATTTGATAAACTATAACCAAAATGAATCTCCCTTTTTTGTTGGCGGTGAATTTGGCACAACCAATTTGCATAGAAGTTTTTTTTCATATTCAGATAAGGATATAGACCGACTTTTAACGCTCATCAGAAAAGGCGCTGACGTTAATGCTCAAGACAACGCCGGGAATACGCCGCTGCATCGGCAAATGAAATATTTTGACGGCTATAGACCTTCTCAAATACTCATAGATAACGGCTCTGACATGAATATTCAAAATCATCAAGGAAAGACGCCGATTCGCCTTCTAATTGAATCTCTTGAAAATAAGCTTCGCCATAATGAAATAGAAAATTCAATGCCCTGTATAAAGGAGGGATTGCGTTTAATTGCAAGCAATAAATTTGACGCTAATATCAAAGACGATTGCGGCGCGTCCGTATTTGATTCGATTGTTGGCAGCAGCGCAATTAAACTCTGTCCTGAAGCAGTTCACGAAATAACAATAAAAGACGGCAGTTTATCTGTCCCGACGTTTGCCTATAACTCGTCCGGGGAACTGATTTACTGTAAAGATTCAACAGGAAAAACGGTTTATTCAAAGGAGAATTCAGAAGATTCCAGCCCTCCAACAGAATGCAATGCAATTGACGATTTGCGCCAGGCGATAAATCAGAACAACTATACAATTGAATATCAGCTTTTGGGATTTGAACCTCTCCCAAAATCAGAACCAATTTATAAAAATCCGAAGGATCGACCAAAACCTTTTTGGGTTGACAAGTTTATTAACGCCTTCCCCAGACCTGAATTATAAAGTTGACTTTTGGAAAATTGGGGAATTGCAACAGGTTCAACCAATCGTCCCAATATTTTTATAAAAAACCTGTTCGTCCTATTGTACTCAACCGCGAGAAGCGCTATAATCAAAGCAACGTAAAGCATTTAAAACTTTGCGAACTTTGCGAACTTTGCGTGAGACATATACGGGAGCTAACGTAACCCGGTTTTGTTCGCCTAACGGCGAATGCGTAATTCCGTTCGCTTCGCGAACTCCATTACCGCCTTTCATTTTTTCCCCATCCCTACTGCCTACTGCCTTAATCAACAACCATGAAATACCAAACCTTATTTACAATTGCGGCTCTTGCCGCGCTGAGCGCTGCGTCGGTCTGCATTGCGGACAGCGCTCTGAAAGACTCGATTTTGAATTCCAACGACGAATCGTTTATTCTCGAAGCGATTCAGAAAGACGGGAACGCCCCGGACGACATTGACGTCAAGACGTCTGCCTGTAAACGGCTGGCGGTTTACGGGACGGAGAAGTCGGTTCCCGCCCTGTCGAAAATGCTGGCGGACGAAAAGCTCAACCATCCGGCGCGATTTGCGTTGGAGGCGATGCCCTGCCCGGAATCGGACGCCGCTTTGATTGAGGGGATTAAAACTCTCGACGGCGTTTGCTGCGTCGGGTGCGTCAATTCCGCTGCGGTGAAAAAGCTGCCTGCCGCCGTCCCGGTTCTTATCGCCCGGTTTGAAAACTGTAACGACCCTGCTGTGCGCGCGGCGATTTATCGCGCTTTAAGCGTTATTGCGACGGACGACGCTCAGGCGTTTCTCCTGTCGAAAGCCAGCCAGCCGGATGCGGACGCTCCGGCGGCGCGCGTTCAGGGGGAAGCACTTCTCAATCTGGCGGTACGGTTCTGCAAAGCGGGTCAGCAAGACAAAGCGGTTTCCGTTTGCGAGGCGATTCGTTCCGCGGCGTTCCCGGCGTTTATTCAGAACATGGCTCTGTACCATGAACTGCTGGCAAAGCAGTCTGACGCCGTCGCGCTGCTGAAAGAAAAGCTGCAGTCAACGGACGAACGGGTTGTGAACGTCGCGTTAAAGACGATTCGGGAATTTGAACCCAAAGACGCCCCGGCGATTGTCGGCGCGATGATTGAATTCCTCCCGAGTCTGTCACAGGACATGCAATGCCGCGTTTTGTGGGCGTTGGGCGATCGTCAGGACGAAGCGTCGCAAACGCTGACGTTCCCGGTTCTCAAAAAGTTCGCGACCGGGTCGTCGCCCGCCATGCAGCTCGTCGCGATTAAGGGGCTGGGAAAAGTCGCCAAATCGCGGGCGGTTGAATCGTTCGAGTTCCTCATGTCGATTCCACTGCCGACGGACGCGGAACAGCTCAAAGATTTTGTTGCGGAGCGCAACGCGGCGTTCGTCCGTCTGGACTGCCCGGCGGTGGAAGAGGCGATTGTCAGCCAGTTCCATAAACCAAATTCCGACGTCAATCTGACGTCCCTCGTTTGGACGATTAAAGAACTCCGTCTTCCGGTTTCCGCAGACGAGCTGACCGCTCTAATTGCAAAGCCGGGTGTGAGCGCTGACCTTCGCGCGGAGTGTCTTAAGGCGCTGGGGCAGATTGTTACAATCGATCAACTGCCTAAACTGGCGGCGATTCTGGCGGCAGAACACAACGACGAGCTGTCAACCGCCGTTCTGAGCGACGCCTGCGCCCGCATGCCGCAGGAACAGTGCGCGGCGAAAATCGTCGAAGCGATGGGCGCGGCGACGTCGCCTGACGACCAGATCCGAACGTTCCAGCTTCTCAAACTCATCGGCGGGAAAACCGCTTTGAACTATATCGAACAGGCGTGCCAGAACCCTGAGACAATCGACGCGGCGACGCAGATTCTGGGCAAATGGAGTACGCCGGAGGACGTCAATACGGTCGCGGCTATCTGCCTGAAAGTCGCGAAGGAGTCCAAAGAGAACAAGTACGCTGTGCGCGCGATTCGCGCCTATATCCGTTTGGCGAGACAGTTCTACATGCCCAGCCAGCAGAAGTTCGACATGTGCAAAACGGCGTTTGAAACCGCGACGCGTCCGGAAGACAAGACGTTGATTTTTGAGGTGTTCAAGCGCGTTATTGAAGTGGAAAGCGCCAAACAGGCGTTCAGCTACGCCTCCGACCCGCAGTACGCAGAACCCGCCTACGACGCCGTCGTCGCCATCGCCGCCAAATTCCAGGGCGACTCCCCCGAACTGGCGCAAATGCTCAAGGAGATTGTTCAGAAGTCCAAGGTAAAAGCCACCGTCGACGGCGCGAAGGATCAGATCAACCGCGTGTCGCTGTCACAGCAGGACGCCCCGGTGGAAATCGTTCGGGCGACCTACGGCGCAGGCGACAAAACCGTCGACGTTACGAAAAAGGTCAACGAGAAATTCTCCGGCAAACGGGGTCTGAACCTCGGCGAATACAACGCTCTGTTCGGCGACGTCGCCCCGGGACAGTTCAAAAACCTGACGCTGGAAATCCAGTTCAAGGCGACGGGAGAAAAACGCACGCTGACCTTCTCGGAAGACGAAATGATTCTCCTGCCGGCGAAATAAGTCTCGCGGTGTTTCGCCAACTTGAAAAAACTTTCGGTCGCCAGCAAGCTGGCTCCCTGTTAGGGAAGTTTTTTCAAGTTTAATTAAGAGGGGAAAACCTTTTTTGAAAAAAAGGTTCTTCCCCTCTCACTCCCCTTTCCAAAAAACTTTAATAAGGGGAGAAAATAGCAGTCAAGAACTACCAATAACCAATCGGTGCAAATCTGTCTAATCCGTCAAATCCGTGTGCGGACGACCTGCTCACAACCTATGAGGAGCGGGGGCGCCCCTTGATTATATTCTGCCCTGCCCTATAATTTGAAGTTGAAAGGAAACGATGAAATAATGAATTTAAATCCATCTATTGAAAATGCGTATAAAGTCCTGGACGGCAAAGAACTGTCACGTGACGAAGCCGTCGAGCTGACCCGGTCGGTCGGCGCGGACGATTTACTCGACCTGATTTCCCTGGCGAACAAGGTTCGGAAGAAGTTCGGACCGGAGTTTACAGCGTGTTCCATAATCAACGCCCGATCCGGTCGGTGCAGTCAGGACTGCAAGTTCTGCGCTCAAAGCGGACGTCATTTAACTCAGATCGAAACGTACCCATTGGTCTCTCCGGAAACGGCGCTCGAGGCGGCGAAGAAGGTCTACGATCAGGGCGTTCGCACGTTCGGATATGTGACAAGCGGGCGCGGCTGGACGACGCCGGACGACGAGTTCCAGCGCGTTCTCGACGCCGTCGACCTGATTCTCAATTCCCTGCCGGGCATGAAGGTCTGCGCGTCGCTGGGAATCCTGTCGGAAGAGTGCGTCGCGCTGCTGGCGAAACACGGCGTTTGGCGTTACAACATGAACATTCAGACCAACCCGGCGCGGTACTCGGAACTGAT
>JAFZAL010000237.1 GCA_017557195.1 Thermoguttaceae bacterium
AAAAAAAGCGCGTAGACAATGCTATGCGCTGCAAATTGCGAAAGAGGGGACTTGAACCCCTACGGTTTCCCACTGGAACCTAAATCCAGCGCGTCTGCCAATTCCGCCACTTTCGCATTGACACGTCAAAAACGGAATATCATTCCATGACGTCTTTTTCTCTCGCCTTGGCGAGTTCGTCCGCTTTTTCCTCGAACTTTTTCAGCGACTTCTGAATCGTTTCCTTTGCAGAATCGCGTTCGTCTTCGGAAATGAGCTTGTCCTTTTCCTTCTGATCAAGAGCCTTGTTGGCGTCTCGGCGAACGTTTCTCATGGCAACCTTGCACGCTTCGCAGAATTCCTTGATTCGCGTGCACATCTTTTTGCGAACTTCCGTTGACAACGCGGGAATGTTCAGTCGAATAACGCGGCCGTCGTTGTTGGGCGCGTATCCGAGGTTGGAGTTGATAATCGCCTTTTCGATGTCCTTGAGCGTGCCGACGTCAAAAGGACGAATCAAAATTTGAGTCGGTTCTGGAACCGAGACGGTCGCCAGCGATTTGAGCGTCATAGCTGACCCGCCGTAAGAAGCGACGGTAACGCTTAAACCGTCAACCAGCCCCGGGTTGGCGCGGCCGGTGCGAATCCCGTTCAAGTTTTCTTTAAGATGCGCGATCGAACCTTCCATGCGTTCTTCCGCATCGAGAATAATTTCCTCTGACATGATGAATTTCCTTATGTATGTGGTTAAGTGGTTAGTTGTTAGTAGTAAGTGGTAAGTATGAGCAGCGCTTGCGCCCTAATCACTTACCACTCAAAACTTATCACTATTTCGTGATCAGCGTTCCGACGTCTTCGCCTGCAACGGCGCGTTCGATGTTGCCGTCAACCTTGAAGTTGAAAACGCGAATCGGCATGGCGTATTCCATGCACTTGCTGATGGCTTCCTGATCCATGACGCGAAGGTTCTGCTGACGGACTTCCGTATAGGTGAGTCTGTCGTACAGCTTGGCGTTGGGATCCTTTTCCGGGTCAGCGGTAAAGACGCCGTCTACGCGAGTCGCCTTAAGCAGGATGTCGGCGTCGAGTTCCAGCGCTCGCTGAGCCGCGGCGGTGTCCGTCGTAACAAACGGGCTGCCTGTTCCGGCAACGAGAATAATAATTCGACCCTTTTCCAGATGGCGCAAAGCGCGGCGGCGAATGTACGCTTCCGCAACGCCGTCCATTTTGATGGCTGTCATGACGCGGGTTTCCTGTCCCAAGGATTCCAGAGCGTCCTGAAGAGCCAAGCCGTTCATAACGGTGGCGATCATACCCATATAATGAGCAGTCGACTCGTGAATGTGAGTTGCGCCGGAGGTGAACTGAGCGCCTCGTAAAATGTTCCCGCCGCCGAGAACGATTGCCATCTGCGTTCCGCTTTTGGCTGCTGCGGCAGTCTGTTCAGCAATATGAACAACAGCGTCCATTTGAATTCCGCGCGCCTTGGCATTGCAGAATCCCTCGCCTGAGATTTTCAAAATAACCCGTTTTGGGCGAACTGTCGGTTCGGACATGATTTTGACTCCAAAATGTTATTATGAGTTAATTTAGCTCCTATAATACTCTCTTTATTATACAGAGTTTATTATTTTTTACTAGAGGGGCAGGCTGCGCCCGCGATCCCATGGGTGCACGCAAATTTTTTCTTCAATTGCACTTCGTTGAGTCCGGTTCGCCCGCCGAAGAATTTTAAGCCGCAAAGAACACAAAGATCGCAAAGAAATTTTTAAAACTTCGCGAACCTCCTCCGCGCCTCCGCATCTCCGCATGAGATTTGCCCGGGCGTCTCGCACCCCGGCTTGCCTACGCTCCCGTGTCTTCGACAACTTCGCCGTCTTTGAGGCGGATGATTCTCTTGGTTTGGTTGCCGACTTCCGGTTCGTGAGTAACGATGATAATCGTTTTGCCCTCGGCGTTGAGTTCCTTTAGAAGAGCCAGAATCTCTTCCGTTGTGGCGGTGTCGAGGTTTCCTGTCGGTTCGTCTGCCAGGAGGAAGGCAGGATTGTTAATCAGACTGCGGGCGATGCCGACGCGCTGCTGTTGACCGCCGGAAAGCTGGAACGAACGGTGTCCGAGCCGCTGTCCCAGACCGACTTTAACCGCCAAGTCGTGACAGCGTTGTCTGGACGCCGCGTTTATCACGCCCTGATAGTACAGCGGGACTTCGATATTTTCCAAAACGGTCAGCTGAGGAATAAGATTGTACGACTGGAAAATAAACCCGATTTTTTTAGCGCGAATCTCGGAAAGCTGGTCGTCTGACAGTTGGCTAACGTCTTCGCCGTCCAGCTTGATAACGCCCGACGTTGGTCTGTCCAGACATCCCAACAGGTTCAACAGCGTACTCTTTCCCGACCCGCTGGCGCCCATAATTGCGACGAATTCGCCTCGTTTGATTTTAAACGACACGCCGTTAAGAGCGCGGACGGTTTCGCCGCCCAGCTCGTAATGCTTGTGAAGGTCGATGATTTCAGCTGAATACTCTGTCATTGATAGTTGCGAGTTGCGAGTTGCGAGTTGCGAGAAAAATTAGGCAAGAGACAAGAGGCAAGAGTACGCAAGCGTCTCAAAAAACTACTGCCTACTGCCTATTGTCTACTGCCTCTGCTACTGCCTACTGCCTAATAAATTACATCGGCGGCGGTCCGCCGGGACCGGGGCCTCCTCCACCGCCAGAGGGCGGCGGGGGCGGAGCAGCTCCGTCAGGCGGAGGCGGCGGGAAGTTACCCCCATCCGGCGGGGGCGGAAAATCGCCGTCCGGGAATTGATTCTCGGTCTTTTGCTCTCCTTCTTCTGACGGCAGCATGACGCCAAAGGACGGGTCGTCTTTGGATTTGCGAGGACGTCTCATGCCGTTGGGAGGTCCCATTTTTCCGCCGCCAGGAGGTCCCATTTTCTGGAAGATCGCCTTCATTTCCGCTTTTTGTTCGTCGGTCATATCATCTGGAGACATGCCAGGTTTCCACCAGCTCGGCATTTTGGGCATGTTTCTAGGCGGTCGGCGTTCGCCATCCTGAGCTGCCGGCGTTGTCGGCTTTTCTGGAAGCGTTGTCGCACGCTGAGAAACAACGGAGTTGGTTTTTGCTCTTTCCAGAGCGTCAGTCAGCTTGGGCAAATCGACGTTTTTCTTATACGCATTGGCGCCGGCGACGACTTTTTCGCCTTCCTCAAGTCCTCCTAAAATAACGACTTGCAAGTCGTTACAGGAACCGATTTTTACCTCGCGTTTATCCCAGACGCCGTTTTTATGAGTGATGCAATAATGCTTTCCGCCGTGTTCAAAGACGCAATGAACCGGAACGGTCAGAACGTTGTCCTGCGTTTCGATTAAAATCTTGCACTGCGCCGTGAGCCCGGAACGAATTCCAGCTGGCGGATCAATAATTCTTAGACGAACTTTATACTCCTTGATATTGCCGGTAAAGAAGTTGGACGGCTCGGCGTAATCGTTGACCTTAACAATTTCCGCAGGAATGGCGGTGTCGGGAATGGAGTCAATAAAGATGTTTGCCTGCATTCCAACGCGAACCATCCAGATTTTGCCTTCGTTGATTCGACATTCGACCTGCATCTTTTCCGGGTTGGGCAGACGAATAATCGCCTGACGTTCTCGCAGCGCCAAACCTTCTTCAATAACGACGTTTGTGCCGTGTCGGCTGGACTCGTTGGCGTACACGACCTGCCCGTCCTGCGGCGCGGTAATATTGCATTTTTCAATTTGGTCTTCAATCTCTGCCATTTTGAGCTTGTCAACCTCAAGAGCGCGCTTTTTCGCCGCCAGATTGGCTTCCGCCGAGGCGATGTCGCTGTCAAGTTGAATGACCTGTTTGGCTTTGGAATACTCCTGATAAACTTTGAGCTGGGTTTGCGCGGAGATGAGGTCAAGCTGGGCGCTTTCCACCGCAAAGACGTCGGATTCCAGCTGAAGCGACGTTACGTAGCCGCGTTCGTACAGCTTTTGCGAGTATTCCTTATACTCTTTCAGACGGCGCAAGTCTTCTTCCTCGACCGTAACTTTACTCTTATACTGGGTTTCGTTAAGAATGTAAGTCCCTTCCAGGTATTCTTTTTTGGCGATTTGGGCGGTTTTGAGATTGCTTTCCGCCTGAACGACCGCCGACTCGGCATTGTTGAGCGCGATTTCCTGAGAATCCCGCTGATCTTCCAGCTTGGAACTGTCCAGAGTGCAAAGCCAGTCTCCCTTTTTGACCATCGTTCCTTCCGGAATGATTTTCAAAATCGTGATGTTGCTGGTGTACTTGGCTTGAACTTCGCAGAGAATTTCTTTATTTTCAGAGCTGGAAACCTCGCCTTTTTCGGTAATTTCGTTGACGAACTTTTCTCTGGTGGCGGTGTATTCAATGACGTCTTCCCCACCGGACGAGGAAAACGCCGATCCTATCCACGATACCAAAAAATACCCGACGGTACAAAGAACAATCGCGTATATGCCGTATCGAAGTCCGTTTTTCTTTATTAGCTCTAACATGGCGACATCTTGGGAGTTAGGGATATGGGGGGAAGCGGTTCGTGAAAAAACGCTTAAATTGCACTTATATTAACGTATATCCAGATACGTGTATTGCAATATTCCAATATATATTATACCAGATATTTTATTTTTCGGGAAATTTCCCTCCTAAAATTTCCGTATTTTTAATGTAAATTTGAAAGAACTCTTCCCTCTGAAACGACTTTCAGAGCGGTTCCGCTCATCAGGCTGTAATTCTTTTCTCGCAAACGCCTAATAACGAGTTCAGATCGTATTGATTATAACGATTGTATCAATTGTATGGACAAATCATTTTAATTCTTTGAAAAAATCGATTTTTCTGTAAAAATTCCTCTTTTCAGAATTTGAGAAATAGTCTATACTGTCGTTACAGTTAGAACAATCGGTACAACCGGATATGATTTTCAAACATTTTACTTTTTTCCTGACGATTCTTGCTGTTTTGTCGTTTCAAAGTTCGTTTGAGGCGTCAGCAGCCGTCTTCAAGACAAAAAACTTTGTCGTTCACGCGGCAGATCCCGACCTGGCTCGGGAATTCGCTTTGACGGCGGAATACCAGCGCAAAAAGCAGGCTATCGACTGGCTCGGGGCGCCGCTGCGCGATTGGGCAAAGCCGTGTCAGGTCAAGGTAAAAGTTGGCGACAATCTGGCTCCCGGCGGAGCGACAACGTTTGTTTTCTCCAACGGCGAAGTCTACGATTGGGACATGAACATTCAGGGATCGGCAGAACGTATTATCGACTCCGTCATTCCTCATGAGGTTACGCATACGATTTTTGCGTGTCGATTCCGTCAGCCTGTTCCCCGTTGGGTGGACGAAGGCGCCGCAACCAGCGTTGAGCATATTTCCGAGAAAACGAAATATCGCAGAATGCTGGTCGAATTCCTTCAAACCAACCGAGGCATTGCGTTTAGAACCATGGTCAACGCCAAAGAGTATCCTCCAGACGCTATGCCGTTTTACGCTCAAAGCTATACGGCGGCGGAATATCTTATCGCCCGCGGCGGACGCAAACGATACATCGCCTTTGTCGAAATGGGAATTCAAACCAACGACTGGAGCAAGGCGCTGCAGCAGTATTATGGATATGATAATCTGGCGCAGTTTCAAAACGTCTGGCTGACGTGGGTGTCCAATCAATTCCCGGCAATTGACAACGATTTGATGCGAGACGATATTCGTTTGGCAAGCGTCAACGCCCCGATTGAACCAAACGAACAGTATGCCAGAGTGGCGCGTCCGGAACCGAATTTACTGCTTCGAACGCCAGTTTCTACGGCTCACCCCAATGCTGTCATCGAGGCTTCATATAACGCCGTTGCCACAACCTCGGCGCCGCAGCCGTCTGCCATTCAGGATATTTCAACCGTTTCAGAACCGATGCCTGAACCAAACGGCGTTTGGGATGAAATCGCTCCAGCGTCGTATAACGAAATTGCTCCGGCGGCAGCTGAAGCGGCTCCCGCCCCGCGCACTAAATTAAATTGGCTTCCGGGAGACGTCATTCCTCTTAACGTCTCTCCGCAAAACGTTCAGCGATAAATTCGACTGGTCTGGAACAGGGAAGAACTGCGTTCCGTTGACAATTCCATTAAGCCTCTTTTTTCAACCCGAATTTCTGATTTCCAACTATTTTTAGCTCCCTACTGGAATTTATCTAAAAAAAGTATATAATATATAAAGTAAATTGTGAATGGCAGGCTGCAAAAGCGTATTCATATCAATGGGAGAATTCGATTTGTCTTTGACAAAGTTCAACGGTTTTCCATCCTTATCCCTTTGTACTGAATCGCTTTGCGTTAACCATTATTCATTTCCAACAATCAAGTAACTCACAGGTAAATACTATGGGCGCGCCGAAAATTGCTATCGTTGGTCGACCGAACGTCGGGAAATCCAGTCTGTTCAATTGGCTGGCAGGAAGACGCATTGCCATTGTCGACCCCACTGCGG
>JAFZAL010000238.1 GCA_017557195.1 Thermoguttaceae bacterium
GTCTGACCTTAACTCCTCACTTCTCCCTCCTAACTTCTAACTTAAAAACCGCGAGAATTCTTCCCATTCCACAAAAAAACTCCCCCAACCTCTTGTATTAAACCGAACACAGCGCTATAATTAAGTTTCAAGTTGCGAGTAGCGAGTTGCGAGAGGTTTAATTCAAAACGACGTCCCCGCCTTGTCGTCAAACTTTATATTTATCACTTAACCCTTTTACACAATCATGAAACATCCATTTACTTTTGTAACGCTGTTGATAGCAATGGCATTTTCCGTTTTCGGAACCGTTTTTGCGGAAGAGAACCAAAGCCCCGACGAAGCCAAAGCGCCAGTTCAGGTCGCGCTGATGACGAATCAGACAGGCGGCGAAGACGTCAAGACGATAACGTCCATCGTCGCTAAAGACCCGGCATTCCAGATTACCGAAATTGACGGTCAGCAGGTTCGCGACGGCGCTCTGGACAAGTTCGACATCCTGATTTTCGCCGGGAACAGCTGTGACGCGCTCGTGAATTCCCTGAGATACGAAGGAATCGGAAAGGTCAAGGAGTTCATCAAGTCCGGCAAATGCTATATGGGTTTGGGCGGGGGAGCTTTCTTCACTATTCGGGCGGATTTAATCAACGCTCAAACGATAAGCCCCAAATGGGAACGCGGTTCCGGCGACCTCAAAATTGAGACGACGGAGCTGGGCTGCGCGGTCTTTGGCGAGCAGTTCAAGGGTGAGCACGACGTCTGTTACACCAACGGGATGGTCGTCAATCTCAATATTGATCAACGCAAGCCGCACGTTGAAGTCCTGGCGAAATACACAACGGAATTCCACGAAAACGACGTCCCGGAGAGCGTTCAGATTGGCTCGCCGGCGATTATGCTTTCTACCTATGGAAAGGGAACGACCCTTGTCTTTGGCGTTCATCCGGAACGAACGGAGGCGATGCAAGACCTCATTCTGATTGGTCTGCGCCATCTGGCGGAAAACTCCCGTTTCGGCAAGCCGGTTGAAGAGATTATCCGCACAGGCGAAAACGCTGCCAAAGACAACGCCGAAGCGCTCCGAAAAGTCACGCTGGACTACATGACCGCCATGGCGGAAGTGGAATGGATTCCTGAAAAGGACATCGTCTGGTGGCGTCCCAAAGACGGCGTTATATTCCATGCGGGTCAAAAGTACAAGGGTCTTCCGTACACCCAGCCGGGGCGTTACACCACCCTCGAGCAGTTCCAGGAAATGCTTGAAGTCCGGGACGGCAAACCGATTTACGTCGGTCCGATTCATCCGACGTCGTACCGCGGCAGCGACTGTTCCAGCTCCTGCTCGATGGCGTGGCAGCGCACCATTCCGTATAGCCCGATTTGGCGAACGGCGCGCATGAACCCCGGCGACAACTGTCTGATCAACCCCAAAACCGGCAAGACGGAACCGATGTTCCTTAAAGTCGGATCGTACGTCGTGCCTAAATTCACCAACACGGCAGACGCCTGCAAAGAGAACGGCAAAGACGTCATGTTCGCCTGTTACAACCAGCTCCTGCCCGGCGACGCCATCGTTCGTCAGCCGCTCGGACACGTCCGCATGGTCGTTAGCGTTGACCCTGAAAAGAAGATTATGTACACCACCGAACAAACTGGCTTGAACTCCGCCGGAACCCTTAAGAGCGACCATCAGTCCTGGCGCGTCAACTACGCTTTCACCTACGACGAACTGTTCAAAGACGGTTATCTGCCGATTACGCCGATGGAGTACAATAGGGAATAGGGAGTAGGGAATAGGGAATAGGGGTAACACTCTATTCCCAGAAACTCCCAGCAATTCCCAGCTATCCCCCAACAATCCCACCTAATTAATCATGAAACTCACGTTATCAATTCCTACCTTGTTGTTTGCCGCGTTGATTTCCCTTTGCGCGTCGTTGGCGATCGCGCAGGAACGACCGATTCGCGTTGCTGTCTATGACGACGAAGGCGTCGGCAAAGGCAGCGCAAAACTGATTTACAAGCGAATTCAGGACAACCCGGAGTTCGTCTACAGAGTCGTCAACGGCGAAGACATTCGCAACGGCGTTCTCGACGGGTTTGACATTGTCGTCCTGCCCGGCGGTTCCGGACGGGGCGAAGCGAAGTCGATGGGCGAAGACGGCGTCGAAAAGGTCAAGCAGTTCGTCCAGTCCGGCAGAGGGTATATGGGCATCTGCGCCGGCGCGTATTTCCCGATTCAACAGCATTTCGTCAATATCGAACGGCGCAGCACGATTTGGGTTCGCGGCAGAGCGAAGCTCGATATCGAACTAACCGAGCTGGGGCGAAAAGTCTTTGGCGAAGAGTTTTCCGGCATACTCAAATGCAGCTACCACAACGGCCCGGTCGTCAACATCAACGTTGACCCCAACGGAACGAAAGTCGACGTCCTGGCGTGGTTCCGGTCAGAAACGGTCGGTTCGGAATCCACCCCCGGCATTCAGGTCAACTCGCCAGCCATGGTGTTCACGACCTACGGCAAAGGCCCGATTATTACGATTAGTCCGCACCCGGAAGGCACGAAAGAGCTGCACAGCTTCGTCCCCTCGGCGTTAAAGTACATTTACAAAAACATTCACGACGACGTCAAAGCGGAAAACGCGAAAGTCGAGATTACGTCGAAGAGTCGGGAGAAGACGGAGGAAGAAGAGGAGGCAGTAGGCAATAGGCAGTAGGCAATAGGCAGTAGGCAGTAGACGCAAGCGCTCCCCGATGGTTTAGCGCAGGTCAGCCCGCACACGGATTTTGGCGAGCCGGGGTGCGTTAGCCCCCGGGAAAATACCGATTTTCACCGATTCATTGGATTTTTTAAAACTTCACGAACACCCTCCGCTGCTCCGCAGCTCCGCGTGAGCCTTTATCGGGAGCGGCGCCTCGCCGTCCGGGGGCTTACGCACCCCGGCTCGCCTATCGCAACTTATAGGAGTACATTATGAACCATTTTTCCCGTATTTTGACCGCGGTTTTTGTGGCGGTTTTTGTAACGGCGGCGCTGACGGCGTCGGTTGTCAAGGCGGAGAAGCCGAAAATTGACTGTACGAAGATTCGCGGCGTCTGTTACAACATGACGCCGGAAGAGCAGGCGCGACGAGAGCTGGCGTACGGCAGCCGGGTCGGTTTGAATACAGTTCGGTTCTGGCTCAGTCCCGGGGCGTTTAAAAGCAAGGGCGACCAGTACATTCAACAGATTGTAACGTTCGTTCGCGTCTGCGATTCCTGCGGGTACAAGTCCATGCCGATTCTGTTTAACGGGAACATGCTCAACCCGAAAACCATTCAACCGGACGCGTACGAGGAGGCGGACAGGTTCACGACGGCGGTCGTCAACGCGCTGAAGGACGAGCCCGGTTTGCTCATGTTCGACATGATGAACGAGCCGCTGTGCAATTCGTATATCGGTCAGGCGACTGGCGATCAGCGCGCCGCGCGGGCGGAGGAGACATGGTCGTTTTTGCGTCGGGAAATTGACCTGGCGCAGAAGCTCGCCCCGGACTGTCTGTTTACCGTCGGGTACACGACCGCGTTTGAAATTGAGGAATCGACGGCGAAGAAGTTGGACGTGCTGTCCTTTCACGACTACAGCGATTCCCGGGAACGCGCTCGAAACAACTACGAGCTGGCAAAGCAGTGGTCGGAGAAGCTCGGCAAACCGGTAATTCAAACGGAAACCGGCTGTCTGGCGCGCGCCAATTCGTACGAGATGGCTCTGCAATTCTGTCACGAATACAACATGGGCTGGATTCTGTTCAACCTGATGATTCACGGCAGATGCATAGACGAACACGGCATTTTCTATCCCGACGGCACGATTCGCGACGCCGGCACGATAGCCGCCATGTTCGGCTGTTTCCGCAACCGGGGCGAGAATACGCCCATCGTTCCGCCCAACCCGAACCGGGAAGGCAAGGCAAATCGGGCGATTAAACTCATCAAAGACGCCCTGACGGAATACACGTCCGACGCGTTCGACTACCGCCGCAGCGACAAAAAGAAACTGCTCGACGCCTGCGAAGTCGCCGCCAACCTGCTTGAGGCGTGCGAACTGGTTCCGATGTCAGACCTCCCCACCGCCAAAATCGCCGCGTTCAGAAACGACCCGAACGCCGACTTGTGGGAGATTCGCAAATTCGCCTACGAGCTGGCAAACCGGCTCAAGGAAGTCTGTCAGATTGTAGATTAGCAGCGCTCAGTCTGCTGTTGCAGGTCAGTCAGCACACGGATTTTACGGATTGAACAGATTCGCGCCGATTGGTTATTTGTAAATCATTTTTTAATCCTTCATTTTGCAACGTTATCATGAAAAGAACCCTGTTTGTAATTACGTTGATAAGCATAACAGCGTCGGCTGCTGCGTGTTTTGCTGACAATTCAAACCCGGACCCGAAAGCGGGAATGAAGCTGGTTTGGGCGGACGAGTTCGATTACCCGGACAGCCAGCTGGACGAAAACTGGAACTCGGAAAACGGGTCGCCGCGGCATATTGTCTGCAGCCGATGGCGCGAGAACGCGGTCGTCAAGGACGGGACGCTGCGTCTGATGAACAAAAAAGAGAACCGCGGGGGAAAGGAATGGACGTCAGCGTCGATTTCGACCAAAAAGCGGTTTCAGTACGGGTACTTTGAATGCCGGTATCGATACGCCGCCGCGACCGGTACGAACAACTCGTTCTGGCTCATGACGACTGCGCCGGTTACCGGGAAGAACTGGTACGCACCGCTCGATAAAGACCATCATTTTGAAATCGACGTCAACGAAGGGCATTACCCGTCTGAAGTCAATACGAACATTCACAACTGGAACGACACGTACGTCGTCAACGGCAAGACGCGTCACAGATCGTGGCATAAATCGTTCGTTCCCGACGCGTCGCTCGACCTGGCGAAGGAATTTCACGTTTACGGACTGCTCTGGACGGAAAAGGAGCTGGTCTTCTATTTCGACGGAAAAGAGCTGCGCCGCGAACCGAACCGCTGCTGCTTTATCGCCGCTCCGATTTTCTTGTCCGAAGCGATTATCTCCTGGGCGGGCGAGGTTTCAGACGCCATCGACGGCACGTGCATGGAAGTCGACTACGTCAGAGTATATCAGGTTGAAGACAGTAGGCAGTAGACAGTAGAATGGCTCTCCGCCTATTGTGGTCCTGCCAGGTTGACCATCGGGGCGCCGAGGTTTTGCGGGATGCCCCAGGTTGCCAGCGCGTCGGTCGAAATCCGGTTGAGGTCGAACGTACCTAGGTCGATTGAGAGCTTGAAATTGTCACGCGGTGAGAAGATGTCGATTTTCTGCGGGGCGTAAATTCCGTTGAGGGCGTCCCGGCGAACGGCGCGAGTCGTGGCGTCGACGACCAGATAGTTGTTGGAATCGTAAATGCGCTGGGCGGCGATGGTGGCAGTGCGGCGGTCTACATAGACGACGCGGGTGATCATGCCCTTCGGGGTCTGCTCCTGAGCGCGCAGCTCGTAAAACAGCCCGTCGCTGGTTGGGCGCGGTCCGCGCCAGTACAGATTCGGGTCAAGCGGCTTGACGCCCAGGGCTTCAATAACCCAGCTCGGCTCGATGGGCAGCTGGCTCGACGCAGCCGACTGCGAGTACTGATCGTGCCGGCAGTAGTACACCCCCGGTCGTTCGTCGCGGGCAATCCAGAACCAGAACAGTTCCGGGTTCGAGCCCATGTCGAATTCCTTGCCGGTTATGTTCGTCTTGGCGGAAATGTGCAGATAGTTGGGCTTGTGATAGACAATGTCCGCCGACAGCTGAGGCGTTCGCGGCATGGAAACGGACGCTGAATGCGCGCTGAGCGAGTCGATCTGCTCGTTCTGACGGTTGACAGCCGCGATAATATCCGCCGCCGAGGCGTTAGGCGGAATCAGCGCGGTCGACGGCGCCTGCGAAACGTTGTTCCGTTTCCACGGCACAGTCAAATTGACGCTCCGGCAGCTGACGCTCGTCAGCGCGACCAAAAGCAATGCGACAGAAACGTAAACTCTGGACATCTGGGATAAAGTTGCGATTAGCGATGGCGAGCCGGGGTGCGTAAGCCCCCGGAAAAAACTCACGCGAAGTTCGCAAAGTTCGCAAAGTTTTAAAAAATTTGGCAGGCTGGGCGCGTTGTCCGTTGCAGTTTTTTAACACGAAATACACGAATGAATCGAAATAGACGAAAGAGTTTATATTTTTCGTTTGTTTCGTGTTTTTCGTGTTTAAATCTTTGACGGTTTGCGTTATTCCATAAAATCCGGGGGCTTACGCACCCCGGCTCGCCTACTAATTATATACCGCGATACATTCGCCTAGATGTTATATAGGTTATTTTTTACGATTTGTAAAGAGAACTTTCAAAAAAATAAGAAAAAATCAAACCGAGAAAACGATTAGGGAATATAGGTAAACTTTATCGATAACTGGTGAGAGTTTCAACGTCCAACCCCCTGCTCTTTTTCCCAGAAAATCCCAGAATTCTCCCAATAAATTAAATAAATATCTGACAATAACGCTAGAAATACACAAACCAAACGTGTATTCGTTCGTTTTCGTCAGGCGGGAATTCCGCGACGATTTTCCAACGAATTCTTTGATCATATTCTTTATATGGGTTTGGGAAAAACTTATATGAGCAATTGTCATGCGGAATATCGTAATTATATTCTATAGCGCATTCCTTCACAAAAAACGAGGCTTCTTCTACCGGCAAATCCTCCAGCGGAAACCGTTCTGGCGGAAAGAGCTGGGCGAATTCCTCTGGCGTTGCGTACAGTTCGCCGCGAAATATTTTATACCGTTCTCGGAACCGAACCCATTCCACCGATTCTGGAATTGTTATCTTGAAAACCTTTTCATAATGAGTTCTTTGTTTCGGATCCCATGAATCTGCATTAAGAGCGCCAGATGACTTTATTGCAAATAGAATCGTTATAAGAATTGGCATTGCAATCACAACGATCGTTAAAGCAATCAATGCGTATCCGATTGTATTTATAATCCAATGTACAATTTTCTTAAACATGGCGTTCTCTTGCTGGGAAATGGATTCTCTTCTCAGAACAGGCTTATATTTTGATTATATTATTCCATTTTCCAAAAGTCAATAGCCCGGGTCTTGACTTTTAAAAATAAAAGGAATAGAATTGTGTTCATTAGAGTTGCGAGTGGCGAGAAACGCAAAGCGCCTCACAAAATCTTCTCGCAACTCGCAACTCGCAACTCGCAACTTCCAACCCTACCCCCACCCATGAAACACCGCTTATTCCTCTCCATTGCCGTATTGTTTATTTTGACGTTCAGCGCGGTCTGCGCTCAGGCTCAGCTGCCGGAAATTGCCGGTCGAATTCGTTCGATGGCGCATCGCGGCGACTTGCACAACGCTCCCGAGAACACGATTCCCAGCTTTAAGCTGGCGATTGCAACGGGAATCGACTCCTGCGAGTTCGACGTCCAGCGGACGAAAGACGGCGTTCTCGTTTTGAGTCATGACGCGACTTTGGCTCGCGCCAGCGCCGGCGCCAGTACGGCTAAAATCGCCGACATGACCTTTGAGGAAGTCCGGAAAGTGGACGTCGGCGCCTATATGGGCGACAAATGGAAGGGAACGCAAGTTCCCACGCTGGACGAGACGCTTGACCTGTTCAAGGGATCCGGCTGCATTCCGATTATCGAAATCAAGGTCTTTGGAACGGAACGTCAGATCGCGGACTCGATTATCGCCCACGACATGGTTAAGGAAGTGGCGATCGTCTCGTTTAATCACGAGTCCATTCGGCTCATGCAGCAGTTCTGCCCGGGAATTTACGCCTATCGCAACGGCGGCGCCCGCAACGGCATGACGGACGAACAGTACGTCCAGTGGTTTATCGACAGCCAAAAGGACTGCCCATACAAAGTCGCCAACCCGGCGTGGGGCGACATGAAAAACGTCAACACGGTCAAACTGCTCAAGGCGGCTGGATTCACCGTCAGTACGTGGATTATCGACGACCCCAAACTCATCAACGACCTTCTCGACGCCGGAATCGACACCATGACCACAAACCGACCGGCGGTGATGGTGGAGGTATTTAAGGGAAGGCAAGAGGCAGTAGGCAGTAGGCAGTAGTGTTCGCCTTCGGCGAATGTTTTTCCTTACCACTAACCACTTACCACTAACCACTTTTTTATACCGCCATGAACTATCGAATACTCACACTTATCGCGTTACACGCAATTTTGACGTTTAATCTCGCTGCCGCGCAGGAGCCGGTCTGTCCGCTGGGCGACGGCTGGAAGTTTGTCCCTCAGTTCAGCGACGAGTTCAATCAAGACAAGCTCGACGCGGAGAAATGGTTTGATACAAATCCCGGGTGGCCTGGCCGTAAACCGGCGAAGTTCTGTAAAGAGAACGTCTATCTTAAAGACGGGAAACTCTGCCTGCGGGCGGACGTCGCGCCGGAGGGCTACTATTCAGAACAGGACGCGCAAAAGGGCTTTCATACGTTCCGAACCGCGGCGGTAAAGAGCAAACAGACCGTCCTGTACGGCTACTTCGAGATTCGCGCCAAGCCGATGAACTCGAAGGCGTCCAGTGCGTTCTGGTTCTACGATGTTACGCCGGAAATCTGGACGGAAATCGACGTCTTTGAGATGTCGGGAAATCATCCGAAATACGCAGATCAGTATCTTATGACGGTACACGTCATGCACACGCCGACGATTAAAAAGCATATTCAGAAGCACGAGGCGTGGAATCTCTCATTTCATCCGGCAGACGATTTCCACGTTTACGCCCTGGAGTGGACGGAGGAATTTATCAAATGGTACGTTGACGGCAAATGCGTTCGGGAACTGAAAAACGAGTACTGGAAACAGCCGCTGGCAATTAACTTTGACTCGGAAACGATGCCCAAATGGTTTGGACTTCCCGACGAGAACGATCTGCCCAGCGTCTTCGAGATTGACTATATCCGCGTTTGGAAGAAATAAAGGCGAGCCGGGGTGCGTAAGCCCCCGGAATTATTGACGTATGCACACGGTTGAGCGTTTGCATTTCGTTACAATTAACAAATTGGGACGGCCATGCGCGGTCGTCCCAACTGTTATCTCATCCAAACGCCGTTACTAGCGGAGTAGATTTCTCAGCGATTCCAGACAATCGATGAATTCTTTCTCGGTCAGCACGGTTTGCGTCGGATCGTCGTGCCCTACGCTATGCGTCAGAGCGTATCCCAGCGAATCCTTCAGAGCGTCGCGGAACTCTTGGCTGGCGTCAAATTTGCATTTGTACGCTCTCATGACCAGAGCCAGGTATTCTTCTGACTCGCGTTTGAATTCTTTGCCTTGCCACCATAGCGTTTGCGTCTTTTTCCATTCGTTGCATCCTTTGGAATGGTTTCCAACGTGATGAGCTGAGGCGCCGCTATACGAACACAGTTTCTTCTGCAGTTCAACGTCGCTTTGCTTTAGCGCCTGGAAGAACCCTTCCATCGAGTAACATTCCACGCCATCCACGATAAACGGCGGATCGACCCGATGATAATTGCTCAGGACGTTAGCCGGGTAGACGCCCTTTGCTATAATATCAATCGTTTTGGTTTCTTCATTAATCGTGTTGACAGGCGCGTTTTTCAGCCTTTTGGCTTCTTTGGCTGCGATTTGCTCAAGCTTTGCAACGCGGCTGCGTTCTTTTTTCTCGTCGCGGGCTGCCTTTAGCGAATCCTTGTTCAGCGACTGAACTCCGGATATTTTACAAAAAACATCCAGCGCCCGTTCCTGAACTTCCGGATCGTCGCTTTTGGTCAGCTCTTTTACTTTTCGCAGACAGGTTTTATCGCCTATAGCTTCAAATATATTCAGCCAATCCAAAGTTAGATTTTTGCTTTGGGTTGAAATGTTTTGAATGACGTCGCCAATTCTGCCAGAATATCCGCCGTATCGATTATTCAACGCTTCAACAATATCAAACATCAAAACGGTATATAGATGATTAAGCTTGTCGTTATCCTCTGAATCCAGCGCCTGTCCCAGGAATTGAACTGCTTCATCCAGTTCCCATTGTTCTTTTGTTGCAATGAGAAACGGGCTAAATTCAATTAGTCTGTTTACAAATGCAATTTTGGTTTTAACGTCCTCGGACGACTCGCTGCATTTAAAAATCTGGGCTCCAAGGGTGTCGGGGAAAGTCGGAACGAGTTTTTCTTTTTTCATTTTTCAGCATCCTTTCTTGAGTGAAATGAAATTGAGGGTAAACGCGTCTTGCCCACTATGGACGAAGACAGAAATCAAATTTACGAAAGCTTTCAATATGAGAACTTTCATATTGTTTAGTTAATACGATTGAGTAAATAAAATGTTATGAAAATTTTAAAAAAATTTTTATTTTTCTTTTTTGGGGTTGTAAATAATTTTCGACTGGTTATAATAGAACGTATTGGAAATATAATAATATAGACGAATTATATTTACGTTAGGAGGAGTAACTATGAAACGTATTATTACAGCCTTTGCCGCGATGGTTGTCGTTGGCGTTTGCGCGATTGCCAACGCCGCGGGATTTATCCCGTTTGACAAACTGTCGCCCGAGGCGCAAAACGACCTGATTGTCGACTGGACGTTCCAGGCGGACAACGCATTCAACGCGGCGAAAGTCGCCAACGAAATCAAATGGGCGAAAGAAGCCGCAGAACGCATTGCGGACCTGGAAGAAGACCTGGATTTTTCCGCTCAAATCGCTCAGCTGGACGACTTGCAGAAGAAGCTCGACGCCGAAGGCGAGAAAGATTTCAAAGAACTGTACTTTGAAGTCCGTAAAGTCAAGCGCGAAATTCTCTTCGCCAACCCGCTGCTGGACTTCGATTCCATTCTGATGGTTCAGAACCCGTATCCGAAAGGAAAGCCGGGCGACGCCACCGACGAATGGGGACACGAAGCGCGTCACAGAAACGGGTTCATGGCCTGCGACGGCGGCAAGATTCTCGTTATCGGCTTGAACCCCCGCGAGGTCAAGAAGGACGTCGTCCCGGAACTGCAGGGCGCGTTCTGGCGTCAGGATTTGTCCTTTGACGGCAAAGAGATTCTCTTCTGTTACCGACCCGTTGGCGAGAAGTCGTTCCACCTGTACAAGGTCAACGTTGACGGCTCCAATTTGCGTCAGCTGACCCGCGGCGATTACGACGACCTCGACCCGGTCTACACGCCGGACGGTCACATCGTTTTCGCGTCGTCCCGACAGGGTAGCTACGTTCGCTGCATGCCCATGACGCATGCGTTTGCAATGTCACGATGCGATTCTGACGGGAAGAACATCTACGTCATTTCCGCCAAC
>JAFZAL010000239.1 GCA_017557195.1 Thermoguttaceae bacterium
CACAAAAACAACCATTTATGGGAGGTTTGCCGTGAGCAAGTCAAAAAATAACAAAAAGAATCGCAAGTTCAATCATCCGTGCACGGTGGAATCGTTGGAAGAACGCCTGCTGCTGTCGGTAGCGCCGGCAGACGTTGACGCTCTTCAGGTCGGTTCCTTGTACATCGAAGGCACGTTCGGCAGCGACCAGCTCACCGACGACTCCTACGGCGACTATCTGGAAATCTCCTACAACGGCGGCGTTCAGGGTACGAACCTCGACAAGCTGGAAATCAACCTCGATAAAAACGACAACGGTCAGGTCGACATCAACGAGGCGTTCTTCCACTTGGCTCAGGGAGATCCCGCTTACGGCGCCTATAACAGCGTTCGGTTTGAAATCGTCGACGCCAACGGAACTATTAAAACCGGCGACGTCAAATGGACGATTTCCAACAACAACCAGCTGTTGACCATGGAGTTTGAAGACTTCGAATCCGGCGACAAACTGGTTTGTCGGTTCGACGTTGACTTCTACAAAGGCGTCAGTCCCATCTACGACGAAGACGGCGAAATCATCGACCGCAAAGAGTCTTCCAACGTTACCGTCAACGGCGACGACTTTGAAGGCTCCCGAATCAAAGCGTACTTCAGCGCCAACAACTACGAAGACGTTTCGATCGAAAAAACGTACATCGACAACTTCGGCGCGGTTAAGTATGGGCTTGACCTTCAGGAAAACGCTTACTTCCCGGAAGACGTTACATCCGCAGACGAATACGTTGCCGGCGCGTTTGGAACAGTCGTTCAAACGCCGGTTATCAACACGGTTTCCGGCTACGTCTATGACGACATCGACGGCTCGCTGACGCTTACCTCGGCAGACGAGCGTTTGTCGAACGTGACATTGACGCTTTACGAACTGGATTCAACGGGGAATTACGTCTCCACCGGTTTGACGACAACGACCGACGCAAACGGGTTCTACGAATTCACCAACCTGTTCAATGGAACGTATATGGTTCTCGAAACGCAGCCGGTCAATTACACCGCCGTCTGCGCCAACGCCGGATACGTACCTTCAACAACGCAGGTTTCCACCGTTCGCGATTTGAACTGCATTTACAAGATTGACCTCAAGGGCAATCAGGACAGCATCCAAAACAACTTCGGTCAGAACTCGCCTGGACAGCTCAGCGGCATTGTTTGGCTGGACGCCAACCTCAACGACCTCTACGATGCTGGCGATACGCTGCTTAAAGACGTTACCATCAATCTGTATGACGAAGACGGAACGTTCCTGGCGACAACCAAGACCGACAGTAACGGGTACTACGAATTCACAGGGTTGTATCCGGGTCTGTACACCGTCGAAGAAAAATGGCCGACTGAATACATTCACTCCGGCGAAATTCCCGGTACGACGGGTGGATATGTTGATTCCGAAGACGACCCCGGATTCATTTACGATATTGTCATTACGTCACGCGGCATTTCCGAGTCCAACAACTTCTGGGAAATCCTGCCCGGCATGATCAGCGGATACGTTTTTGAAGACAACCAGTCCATTTCCCGCAATCCCGACGGTTCGATTCCGGATCAGTACAAGATTACCACCGGCGTCAAAACGGCAGACAGCGTCCCAATCCCGGGCGTTACGCTGGGTCTGTACAACATCGACGGCACCGTTCCCATTACCGACGCGGAAGGCAAACCGCTGACCACGGTTACCGATCAAAACGGCTACTATGAGTTCACTCACCTTATGCCGGGTTCTTACTGCGTTATTGAAACGCAGCCCAAAGCTTACATCGACGGCGTGGATACAGCCGGAACCGGCGGCGGCTGGGCGTTTAACCCGAACGACGCTCAGTACGAAGTAACAGTCAAGCAGTTCGGAACGGACAGAAACAACGACGCGATTATTCGCATTAGCGTCAAGTCCGGCGAGAACTCCCAGATGAACAACTTCGCGGAAGTCAACGTTGTTGACGAACCGACGCCTACTCCGACCCCGGGCGGCGGAGAAAAGATTCCGAAGGTGTCTTATCCGCACGTTTCGAACTCGTCTGGCGGCGGATTCCAGTCTGTTGCGTACATCCCATCATACATGAGCCGCGGTCTTTCCGCGCTGTACGGCGGCGGCGGATCAGCCGTTTCCGCATGGCATTTGTGCAGTCTCAACGCCGGCATGGCGCGACGTTTGGGCGATGGCGTCCTTCTCAATGGTCTTCAGGGCGAAGGACTGACAACCGACATGATGTCCGCAAGCGGACTGATTGCCAACGGTCTGATTAAAGAAGGCTACGGTCTGGATACGCTTGTCAACCTGTTCTCGCCGATTTTCGACCCGATCAACTGGAACGGTCGAACGGATCCTGAACTGGCGTGGCACATGGCGGATTGGCGCGACGGAACTGTTACATTTGTCGGCGAGTACGGCGTCATGGAAGGAATTCCGCTCACGGGAGACTTCAACGGCGACGGCAAAGACGAACTGGCAGTCTTCGTTGACGGAGTCTGGTTCATCGACATCAACGGCAACGGCATTTGGGACGCTGACGACCTTTGGGTTCAGCTTGGCGAAAAAGGCGACCAACCGGTTGTCGGCGACTGGGACGGCGATGGAAAAGCTGACATCGGCGTTTACGGCAAGATTTGGGCTGGCGACTGGGATCTGGTGGAACACGATCCGGGACTTCCGGACGCCGAAAACCTCACTCGCGGCGTTTACAAGAACATGCGTCCTCGCGTTGCAGTCAAGACTGCAGCTTCCGGCTTCTCCAAGCTTACCAGTACTGGCGCAATTTATGAAAAAGCCATCGATCACGTCTTCCACTTTGGAAATCAGGGCGATCGCGCCATTACGGGCGACTGGAACGGCGACGGCGTCGACAACATCGGCGTGTTCAGCAACGGGAACTGGTATCTGGACGTTGACGGCAACGGCCGCTTGACAAGCTATGACCGCGGATACGATTTCGGTACAACGGGCGACATCCCCGTTACCGGCGACTGGAACGGCGACGGCGTTACCAACATCGGCGTTTATCGCAACGGCAAGTTCATTCTCGACACCAACGCCAACGGAGTCATGGACGAATCCGACGCAGTTGTTGAATCCGGCGAAGCGGGCGACAGCCCGATTTCCGGCGACTTCAACGGCGACGGCGTCGACGAAGTTGGAACCGTCAAGCTGTCAGGCATTCGTCAGTAAGATACAACCGTGTTTTAACGCTTAACGTTAAAATATGATAATGGACAATGAATAACGGCGTCAAGCGTTTTTCATTGTCCATTTTCCTTTTTTCAGACTGCTTCCTGTTATGATTATCAAACTGCTTTTTCCTCGCGGTTTCTGTGCCGGCGTCTATCGAGCGACAAGCGCTTTGGACGCGGCGTTGAACAAATACGGCGCGCCGGTGTACGTCTATCATGAAATTGTTCATAACAAGTGGGTTGTTGACTATTTTCGGCAAAAGGGCGCAGCGTTTGTCAATTCGCTTGACGATATTCCAGACGGCTCTGTTACTCTATTTTCCGCTCACGGAGTCTCGCCTCAAATAGAACAACAGGCTAAAGAAAAAAATTTGCGTTACATTGACGCCTCATGTCCGCTGGTTCAAAAAGTTCATCGGGAAGCCAGACGATTTGTTCAACAGGGATATTCAGTTGTTCTTATTGGACATCCCCATCATGACGAGGTTGTTGGCGTTCAGGGAGAAGCTCCAGATAAAATATTCATCGTTAAATCGAAAGAATCCATCGACGCGCTGCCATTAACAGCCAAAGACAAGGTTGCGTACATCACTCAAACAACGTTATCATTAGACGAATCTGCGGCAATTATCGAATATCTCAAATCCAGATTTCCCAATATCGTTGGACCAACGGTCAAAGACATTTGCTATGCAACCCAAAACCGTCAAAATGCAATCAAAACAGCGGCAAATGAATTTAACCAGAAGAATCTTGTTGTTAAAGCGGTTGTTGTGGGCAGCTCTAACAGTTCCAACAGCATACGGCTTACAGAAATCGCCAAACAGCAGAATATTCCCGCGTTTCTTATTGACAGTCCGGCTGACATCAATTCTGACGACTTTACAGACGCCGACGTTGTCTTGCTTACTGCCGGGGCGTCCGCTCACGAATCGGTTGTCGAACAGGTTGTGAAATATTTTCAATCCACGTTTGACGCTCGCATTGAAGAAGCCCGAATTTGTGAAGAAAGCACTTTTTTCCCAGCTCCAATTTTGCCTTAGGTATGGAGCGCAACGGCTTGACGTCGCTATCATTACCAGACCCGATGAGAACCTGAAATAAGCCTATTCGTGCAGATAACGCAAAAAACAATAAACTATATTAAAACGAAATTATTGTTCGAACGCTATTTGCACGAAAAACGTTTTTGGTAATTCTCAACGTTAATCTTTTAAAAGCGACGTCTAGCCGTCGCACTCCATAAGAACGAGCCCCAGCTTTCGTATCAATTCCGCAAAGCTGTTCGCCTGCATGGTTTTCATGATTATTGAACGACGTTTTTCTATAGTGCGCAGCTTTCTGCCGGAAACGGCAACGATATCGTTATTTGTAAGTCCCTGATATAAAAGCTTCGCTGTTTCCTGAACCGGCGCCGAAAGCTGTTTGAAGAGCTGTTTGGCTTCATGTCGGGCGTTTAATTGTTTTCTTTGGGATTCTGATTTGGCAAGCCATTTTAAAATGACTGTCGTCAGTTCCGACTTGTCACGCGTGAATTTTCCGATGATGTCGTTGGCGCCGTATCGGAGATATTTCAGAGCCGCTGGCAAATCGGGATAGTTCATATAGACAATAATCGGAGCTGACAGACTAAGCTTTTCAACAGACGATTTCAGGTTGGTAAGCAGTTCTTTAGCAGATCGAACGCCGGATTCTTCCAAAAGTACTAGAATGCATCCG
Source organism: Thermoguttaceae bacterium (assembly GCA_017557195.1). Taxonomy (GTDB): domain Bacteria; phylum Planctomycetota; class Planctomycetia; order Pirellulales; family Thermoguttaceae; genus RUG11551. The sequence continues at coordinate 4,918 of JAFZAL010000239.1, forward strand.
GCACGAGAACGATCAAAAGACGTTACAACCTGTTCGCACCTGAAATAGGTGTCAACGAGAACGCCTTTGGACTGCAGATTCATCGTCAAGGCGTTATCGTAATTCAAACTCTCAACCAGAACGTAAACTCTCGGCGTGGACTCGTTGTAAGCGCCGGGATCAACTGTCTGATCGTCAGAAATGGCATGAGCGCGTCTCATTATGGATTTTCAGCGTTTTGGGAATTGTCGGAACAAACGTTGCAAACCTGATTCAGACACGCGCCGATGACGTTGACCAAATCCGCCTCTTTGGGCGTAATTTTCCCATCGTAGTTAATACATGCAACAAACGCATTGAAAAACAATTCTCGAACGGATGCAGAAGCGCTTTGAATCTTGATCAGAGAACTCGCAAACTTTCCCATCGTACACGCTGACTTGTCCGGCAAAGAAATCGGCAAATTAGTCAGCTTTGCGGCTGCCCCAAATGCGTTAAAAGCGTCCTGTTCGCCGTCCGCTCCCTGCCAGGCTAAATAGCCCAGAGCCAGGCAAAACTCTGATGCAAGGCTCCTTGCAGTATCGAATTTGACAATTTGTTTTCTCAAACCAAAAGAAACGTCCAATCGTCCTGTAAGAATCATTCGCAAAGCAAACTCAAACAGGTCAATCTTTTTGTCAACTTCGGTCAAGGCGACGATATTGGAGCGAAAAGTCCGATATTGTACGTCTGACATTTGCCGTAAAGCGGAAACGCTCAATTCTGCAACGCGAATTTTATCCGCGCATGTCAATGACTCCACTCGAGGAATAAGCCGCTCAATCAGTCTGAGCATATACTCGTTTTGATTGCCGCGAAGAACGTTCCATTGCAAATTTTGAATTTCCGGCGTCGAATCCATCAAAAGAGCGTAAATCACCCCGTGAACGGAATAGAGATCGTGAATCAAATCGTTTAACGATTCTGATTCATCCGGCGATTGAACGGCGCCGTCTATTCCCAGACCGCCCCACAGGACTCCCCCTAAACCGGGAATACGGGTGTGACGCATCTGTTCCGGGATTCGCTGTCGGATTTCGTCCAGAGGATTGTTTTTCTTCTTGGGCTTGTCATCGTCTTCTGAAATTCGCAATCCTGGAGGATCTTTTAAATCCCGAAGAACGCATGGCGGAACTCTTCCGTCATACTTTGGCAGAATTCGTGAGATGCGTTTATTCAACGGAGGATGGGAATCCAAAAGGCTGGACATATTGATGCTGGCAAAAAAGAAATGCCCACAAGCTGACGCGTTGGGATTGGTAATCGGTTTGTTGGAATTGATTTGACCAATTTTAATCAAAGCGTATCCAATTCCCTCTGGATTTCTGGTAAACTGAACTGCCGAGGCGTCTGCAAGGTATTCTTTTTGACGAGAAACCGCCATACGAATAAGATTAGCCGTTACCTTACCGATATAACCGATAAGCATAATGGTTAAACCGGCAATCAAAATTGGAATCAAAGCCCCTTTACCGGAATTATCATCGTCGTCGCTTGAGGAACTGTTAGAACTGGCAAAGCATTCAAATAAATAATGTACAATGTAATAACCAGTAAGGAAAATAAGTTCCAAGCCAAACAGAAGACCTATCATTCGCATGTCAACGGTCATATCGCCGTTGAGGATATGGCTGAATTCATGTCCAATAACGCCCTGAAGCTCGTCTCGGGTAAAGTAATCAAGAGAACCGCGTGTAACAGCAATCGCCGCTTCGTCTGTATTCCAACCAGAGGCAAACGCATTAATTGATTTTTCGTTGTCCAATACATACACCTTCGGCATGGGAACCCTGGAAGCAATCGACATCTCCTCAACAATATTGAGCAGTTGCCGTTCCTTGCGATCGCGAGTATCGGCTAACACCTGTCGTCCGCCGAGAGATTCCGCTACCTGTCCTCCATTGAGACTTCGAAGCTGGAGGGAACGAAATCCCGCTCCGCTAAAAATGAGCAGAGAGGAAATCCCGGTTATAATCGCTGCAGCCTCTGTTATACTTTCAAGATGAGCCGATACATATGAAGAATAAGTATCTCCAGATGAATCAACATCTACTGACTGATGTGCGAATGTAAACATCCCTATCAGACAGACGTTCAAGGCGACAATCACAAACAAGACCGCTAAAAAATAGAAGAAGTACAACCGTCTGGTTGCGCTTCGGGCGCGGTCTTGTTGTTCAAAAAAATCCATCGTGGACATGGCGGCAATTATTTAATTAAAACTTCACTTTGGGAGCTTCTTTTTCCGTTGGGTTTTCAATGACGAATTCCGTAGACGGCAGGAATCCGCAAAGTCCTGCCACCAGGTTAGCGGGGAAAAGCTCACGTTGAGTGTTGTACTTCATAACAACGTCGTTGTACGCCTGACGGGCAAAGCCGATCTTGTTTTCTGTCGAAGTGAGTTCTTCCTGAAGCTGCATTACATTTTGATTGGCTTTCAGCTCCGGATAGTTTTCAAAAACAACCATCAATCGTCCAAGCGCTCCGCCCAAATTGGATTCAGCGGCAGACAAACTTCTCATCGCTTCCGGATTGGTTGGATCGGCAGCAACGGCTTTGTTCGCTGAAAAAGCAGCAGCGCGCGCAGAAATAACGGCTTCCAACGTGCCTTTTTCATGCGCCATGTATCCCTTGACTGTTTCCACCAGGTTGGGAATCAGGTCGTAACGACGTTTGAGCTGAACGTCAATCTGAGCAAAGGCGTTCTTAACCTGATTGCGAAGCGAAATAAGTCCATTATAAACGCCAGCGCCCCAAAAGAAGATGATAGCGCAAAAAACCAAACCGCCGCAGCAAACCGCGCCGCCGATCATCACCCACGGCGTCATGGTCATTTCCTGCGCCAATAAAAACATGCTTTCGTTCATCTGATATGACCTCCTTTTAAATCATTCCATTGGAAACAATGTGATTATATTTAGTGAAAAATTAAGAGTGAGAGTTTACAATGTATAATTCGTAATTAGCAGCAAGCGTCTCACAACTTACTATATTATACAACAAAATTATTTTGTTTACAACACCCCCCGTCTTACCATTGACAACCTGCGGCATTTAAGGTATATTGATACTTGATTTCGATAATAAACGTCGATTCATTTTTTTACCGATTACAGAAAGCCCTCGCCGTGAACGTAGCCCACCGACTTGAAAAACTGGCTCAAACCCAGCCTGACGTTATTGCCGTTGCTCAGCCAACGAGAAAATATGTAAAGCAAAAAAGCGCAGAGTTTAAAAGCTCTCGTTCCTGTTTTGCCTGCAAAGTCATGCCTTCCGGGCGGGTTTATAAGACAATCACGTTTCGGGAACTCAACGAATACGCCAATAAAATCGCGGCAGGGCTGATTCGCATGGGCGTAAAGCCGGGACATAAAATCGCGGCTCTGGTTACGCCGGGAATTGATTTCGTCGCCAGCGTTTTCGGACTGCTCAAATCCGGCGCCGTCATGATTCTCATCGACCCCGGCATGGGCGGAAAGAATTTGCTTAAATGCCTGACCGACGCTGACCCGGACGGGTTCTTCGCCATTTCCAAGGTGCACGCGATTCGCTGTTTTCTGCGTCGGCGGTTTCCTCATGCGAAATATAACGTAACTGTCGGACGCCGATGGTTTTGGGGTGGAAAGACGCTGTCGCAGTTTAGAAAACTAAACGCTCAAGACGTTGCCAATACGCCTTTTCCTGAACCCGAACCGAACGACCCGGCGGCGATTATCTTCACAACCGGCTCGACCGGTCCGTCCAAAGGCGTTTTGTATCTTCATAAAACGTTTGAAAAGCAGGTTGACGAAATCGCCCGACAGTACGGGATCAAGCCCGGTCAGATTGACTTGCCGGGGTTCCCGATGTTTGGACTGTTCAACTGCGCCATGGGCTCGACAGCGGTTTTGCCGGATTTGGACGCATCCCGCCCGGCGTCCGTTGACCCTCGCAACATCATCGAAGCGGTTCGCGACTGGGGAGTAACGCAGTCGTTCGGGTCGCCTGCCATCTGGAAGAAAGTCGGTCAGTACTGCGCCGAACACGGTCAGCGGCTGGAATCCGTCAAGATGATTCTTTCCGCCGGCGCGCCGGTTCTGGAACCCGTTATGCGGACTATGGTCAACTGCATTCAGGAAGGCGGAGTCGTACATACGCCCTACGGCGCTACGGAAGCCCTGCCGACCGCAACCAACGATTCCAATACCATCCTGTCAGAAACCGCTCCGAAAACCCGAGTCGGCGCCGGCGTCTGCGTCGGAAATCATTTTCCTTCAATCCAATGGAAAGTCATCAAAATTGTCGACGGGCCAATTCCCACTCTTGACCAGATTGAGGAACTCCCTCCCGGAGAAATCGGAGAACTTATCGTTACCGGCCCGCAGATTTCTCCCCAATACGTAACCCGTCTGGACGCCAACGCAACGGGCAAGATTATAGAAGGCAAGAGGCAAGAGGCAAGAGGCAGTAGTAAAGACTTCTCTACTGCCTACTGCCTACTGCCTACTGCCTCTTCTCTCATCTGGCATCGCATGGGCGACGTCGGCTATCTGGACGACAAAGACCGGTTCTGGTTTTGCGGACGCATGGCTCATCGCGTTGTCGGGAAAGACAAAACCTGGTTTTCCATCCCGACGGAAGCCATTTTCCTGCAGTCGGAACTGGTCAATCGCGCCGCTCTGGTTGGCGTTCCGGAAGAAAACGCGCCGGCGGACTCGCCTGTTCGCGTCCCAGTTATGATAATTGAACCCAAAGACCCGTCTATTTGCAATAGCGCCAGTCGAACCGAAGAACTTATAGGCAAAATGCGAGAACTAGCCAAAACAAATCCTCTTACGCAAGACATAACTCTGTTCTTGGTACACCCGTCTTTTCCGGTCGACATTCGTCATAATGCCAAAATTTTCCGAGAAAAATTAGCGATTTGGGCGCAAAAAGTTTTAAATCGATAAAAATATTCTCTGGCAAGACTCAAGAATGGCATTGAATCAGACGATAAAAAAAACAACAGAATGTATCGATTTTCGGTATTATTGTGGAATTATAGTATTTCCAGCCGAACGAATCCCACTGAATAAATCATTTTTCCCCGGGAAATGAATTCGATACGAATAAAACATTTAAATATTTTTGGAGTCTTGCCATGAGAACGCTGTATTTTGCCGGTTTACTGCTTACTGTAACGCTTCTTAGCGTTATGAATGTCGGTTGCCAGTCCACTGTCGGCGGCATGACGTTGCCCAGCCCATACTATCTGGAAGACGATACGCAGTATTTCCCCGCCGGTTCGGAACAGCCGTTGTATAATGAACGCGCTGCGCTGCAGAAAGCCTCGGAAGAAGAAACGATTAAGAGACTCTAAGCTGTTAACAGCTGGCAGGAGTTGGGAGTGAGGTGTGAGGTGTTTACGACAGGCAGTAACACAGTGAGAGAAACGCTCGAAGTTACGCCGCCTCGCAGCTTGCAGTTCGCAACTCGCAACTCCTCATTGTTGATATGCTTTTGCATTCTTCTGACCGTCAGCTTTTTATCAGCGGCGTTGGGTGAAGATAATATAAATTCGGAATCAGAAATTCAGAATTCGGAGTTGGAATCTGCCAATTCCGAATTTGCTGTTTCGAAAACAGATGGGGCTGATTCAGACCAGGTCAAAAATGGTTTTCAAGAATGGAACAACAACGCCGTTCCAATGATGAGCCGTCTTTTCGTCTGGATTGGTTTTATAATGTCAATCGGCTTGACGGCTAAAATTCTTACTTCTTTTAACGACCGTCAAATCGGGCTGATGACGGTAATTTTTGTAGGCTGCGTAGGCGCGCTGACGAGTATGATTCTTTTACCAACGCTCTACGTTGGCGGCGGATTCAAGCCGGTTTCCCCGCTCGGATTTGGCGTTGCTGTTTTGGTTGCCTTTTTGATTCTGCTGTTCTATAGCAATATTCTGCGTCTGTTTGGGCAGAACGATCAACAATAAAAGAACTTCAGATTATCATTTTTCTGAAGTTCTCTTATCGATATCAATTCTTTTTTGGCGGAGCCTGAACGGAAGCGTTTACACGACGACCAGCTCGAAGCTGTCGTTTTAACGGAATGAAGACGTACTGCGCCTGAAACGCGACTTCTGTAATGATTTGATCCAGACGGCTTCGGAAATAGGCGAACGCCGCCAAAGAGGGAATGGCGACAATCAGCCCTTCGACCGTTGTAACCAGAGCCAGGTAAATGCCTTGAGCCAATTCAGCCGGTTTGGGCGTTCCCTGCGTGTTCGCCAGCTCGCTAAAAGCGTAAACCATGCCGACGACCGTTCCCAACAACCCCAGCATCGGGGCGATGTTTCCGATTACCGACAAGATTTCGATTTTGCGTCCGTACTGAGCCGACTGCTCTGCCAACGAATCTTCCAGAGCCTTTTCGATGTCCGTCCAATCTCCGTCCGCTTCCGTCAAACCGGCGTTAATCACGTACGACAAACAGCATGGAGACTGACGACAAAGCTGGTCTGCCTGTAACAGCTGACCATGAGTAATAAGCTCGCGCGTCTGCTGAGCCAAACCTTCTGGTATGAATACAGATTTGCGGAGTTTTCGAAGCTGGTCAATCGCCAGCGTCAGACCGGCAATCGACAGCGCGAAAATTAACAAGCCTATTGTTCCGCCTGCGCTGATTATCGTCCAGAAAGTGGACTGCGTTTGAACTTCCGGTTGAGCCGCCGCGGCTGGCGCCTGTTGTTGAGCGGTTTCAACGGGCGCCGGAGCAGCGTCAGGGGCTGCATCTTGAGCCATTACGCTGGTGGACAGCGTCAGCAGAATAATAAATAATAGTCGCATGAATTTAATGAGTTGCGAGTAGCGAGTAAAAGTGCATAGTGCGTAGTGCATAGTGCATAGTGAGGGGAGCGCTTTGCGTACTATGCACTAAGTACTATTGCCTAATGCCTCCATTACCAAATTTCCAAATCCAGATCCAATAAAACGTCTGTTCGTTTATGAACCTGATCTCGAACGAGGTCAATAAGGCGGATAATGTCTTCAGAGGAACATTCCGGTTCAGCAATGATGTAGTTTGCGTGACGCTCTGAAATGACGGCTCCGCCGATGCGCGCGCCTTTAAGTCCGGCGAGGTCAATCAATTCGCCGGCAGACGCGCCAGTGGGGCTTTTGAAAATGCGTCCGCAGCATTGAAAGCTCATCGGCTGCTGGGATTTCTTCAAAATCCAGCGTTTTTGCATCTGTTGAGCCAGCGCTTTGGGATCGTCCTGTTCCAATTCAAAGAGCGTTTCAAGGATAATAAGCGAGTTGAGGGACTTGTCCTGATAGGTTGTAGCAAGTTCATCTGCCGTTTTGGTAAAAGTATTTCCTTGAAAGTCCATTTCAAGCGTTGATTTGAGACAGCGGCTGATTTTTGTCATGTTGGCGGCGACGTGAACGTGCAGCGCGCCGCCTACTGAGCCGGGAACGCCGATAAAATCTTCCAGCCCCGCCAATCCGGCATGAACGGCTGTAGTTACAACGCGTCCGAGACGAGCCGCCGCTCCTGCCTTAATACTGTTCCCTTCGACAGCAATTTCCTTAAACGCAGGACTGTCCAAACTGATAACCAGCCCGGAAACGCCGTCGTTGCGAATAAGGACGTTAGAACCTTCGCCCAACAATCGAATCGGAATGCCTTCTTCCGACGCCGCAGCGACCAGTTCTGCCGCCTGAGTTTGCGTTTCCGGTTGAGCGTAAAATTCTGCCATGCCGCCGGTTTGGAACCACGTGTGCATAGCTAACGGTTCGTCTTGACGAATAATCGATTTAAACGGATCGTACCACATGTTAATTGTCAATTGATTATGGATAATAATGCTAATTCCCCACCGCCGCGGGGACTGTTCTTAACTAGAATTATAACGTATAATTCCAACAAAGTACAGAGCAAAGAACGTAAAAAAATCAAATTTTCATCAAACGATTCTGTAAAGACCGGAAAATTTAAGGTTTTACGTCTAAAAGTTCAGTTATTTTCATTCCTTTTTCGAATCTTTCTCCCCTCCCCATTGACAATTTCTCAAAAAAGTTTATCTTATTGAAATCTTATGGGAAAAACTTCCATGAAAGAAACATTGCGGGCGTGTAGCTCAGTTTGGTTAGAGCGCGTCCCTGATAAGGACGAGGTCCATGGTTCGAGTCCATGCACGCCCAGTGTTTTTTTGAGAAGTTTTTCTAATAGCCGTTAAAATCCGGGGTTGGCGCAGCCAGCCAGATTTTGCGGGCGTGTAGCTCAGTTTGGTTAGAGCGCGTCCCTGATAAGGACGAGGTCCATGGTTCGAGTCCATGCACGCCCATTTTCTTTTATATGTACGTCTGTGGTTCTGCAAGTTCTTTGTTCACAAACAATTAGTAATTGCTGACTGTCAATTTTGCAAAGCGTCGTCCCCCCCCTTGAGAAAATCGCTAAATCTGGTATATTTAGATGACTTTGTATTTGCGATATAATTGAGGAGTTCTCAATATATAGAATCGCAGCCAAAATATTAAAGCTCTTTTTCGTTTTGCAGGTCAGAGCGACCCGCCGAAAAAGAAGGGCGTCCACAAGATAAATCAGTCGAAACCGTCAGACGCGCCCTGTCATCGGTTTCATAGGTAAACTTTCAATGGTTAATCGTAATTTGGAGCACAATTTGGATGTCGCCGCAGGTCTTGCGGATTGGGAAACTGAACTCAACCAGGCGTTGGAGAATCAGGATCTGGATGCAGGTAAAGAGTGGCGCACACCGGAAGAATTTGGCGCTAACCGCATCGTCGAAGGCAAAATCGTTCGCGTTGACAAAGAATTTGTCCTGGTTGACATCGGGTCAAAGAGCGAAGGCGCAATCAAGCGTGACGAATGGGGCGAAGATGAAGAAGAACCCCAAGTCGGTCAGGTCGTCAAAGCGCTCATCGAAGAAGATGAAGAATCCGAAAAACCGCAAGAGAGCCGCGACATGATCATGCTTTCCAAGCGCAAGGCTGAAAAGATCGAAGCTTGGGAAAACGTCATGAAGCAGGTTCACGAGGGCGACATCGTCGAAGGCGAAGTTACCCGCAAAATCAAGGGTGGTTTGCTGGTCGACATTGGCGTCAACGTCTTTCTGCCAGCCTCCCAGGTTGACATCCGTCGCCCCAGCGACATTGCTGATTTCATCGGCAAGCCGATTAAATGCGTCGTTCTCAAAATTGACGAAGCGCGCCGCAACATCGTTGTCTCCCGCCGCGCTTTGATTGAAGAAGAACGCAAAGAACAAAAGCAGAAGCTGCTCTCCGAACTCCAGGAAGGTCAACTTCGCATGGGTACGGTCAAGAACATCGCCGACTTCGGCGCGTTTGTCGACCTGGGCGGCATCGACGGTTTGCTCCACATTACAGACATGTCGTGGGGACGCATTAACCATCCGTCTGAAATGCTCAAAATCGACGACCAGATCGAGGTCAAGATTCTGTCCATCGACCGCGAAAAGGAAAAGATTTCTCTCGGTCTGAAGCAGAAGCAGCCCAGCCCGTGGGAACAGGTTGCCGAAAAGTATCCCGTTGGCGCCAAAGTCAAGGGAACGATTGTCAGCATCACCAATTACGGCGCGTTCGCCAAGCTGGAAGAAGGAATCGAAGGACTTATCCACATTTCCGAAATGTCCTGGACGAAACGGATCAATCATCCCAACGAGCTGGTCAGCCTCGGCGACGAAGTCGAAGTTGTCGTTTTGGGAATCAACAAAGAGAAGAAGGAAATCTCTTTGGGCATGAAACAGACTGCTCCCGATCCGTGGAAAGAAGTCGCTCAGGAATACCCGGTTGGATCCGTCGTTACCGGTACGGTTCGCAACCTCACCAACTACGGCGCGTTCATCCAGATTCGCGAAAACATCGACGGTCTTCTTCACGTTTCCGACATGTCCTGGACTCGCAAAGTCAGCCATCCGTCTGAAATGGTTAAGAGAGATCAGGTTATCGAATGCAAGGTTCTCTCGGTAGACGAAAAGAATCGCCGCATCGCCCTGGGTCTGAAGCAGATGACCGAAGATCCTTGGACTTCCGATATTCCGAAACGCTTTGCCGCTGGTCAGCTGGTCAAGGGCAAAGTTACCAAGATTACCAACTTTGGCGTTTTCGTTCGTTTGGAAGACGGTCTGGAAGGTTTGCTGCACATCAGCGAACTGGCGGATCACAAAGTTGACAATCCGGAAGAAGTCGTTCACGTTGACGAAGAAATCGAAGTCAAGATTCTTCGCGTTGACATTGAAGAACGCAAGATCGGTCTTTCCCGCAAACGCGTTGAATGGTCTAACGAAGAAGAAGCGGCTCAGGACGCTGCCGAAGAAGGCGCCGCTCCGAGCGCCAAGCCGACTCCGGCTACCGAACTCAAAGGCGGTTTGGGCGGCGGCGACGGAAAACCGTTGTTCTCCCTCAATCCGGACAATGAATAGTTTTTGATGAATTTTACGGTAAGCTGTCAGGATAAAAACGCTTTATCCTGACAGTTTACTTTTTTAAAAACCAGATAAATCTGTTTCTATCGTTATGAAAAACATTGCTTTAATCGGTTATCGCGCCACTGGAAAAACGACGGTCGCCAAAGAGCTGGCAAGCCGACTTCCCGGCTGGAACTGGGTCGACGCTGACGTCGAAATTGAACGGGCGGCAGGAAAAACGATAGCGCAGATTTTTCAGCAGTCTGGAGAATCCGGGTTTCGCGATTTAGAGTCAATCGTTACCGCGGAACTGCTTTTGCGGCCTCAAACGATTATTGCAACCGGCGGCGGAATCGTTATTCGTCCGGAAAACCGTGAACGACTAAAGCAGTCTGCGTTCGTCGTTTGGCTTAAGGCTTCCGCAGAAACGATTTACAATCGCATGTATTCAGACGAAACGACCGCAACGCGCCGCCCTGCCCTGACGGACAGCGACCCGCGCGAGGAAATAGTTAAAATGCTGAATATGCGTAATTCCTGGTATGAGCAGACGGCGTCTGTGAGCGTCGATACAGACGCTCTAACTGCCGAGCAAATTGCGGACTGGATTATTCAGCAGTACGAAAAGGCAGTAGGCAGTAGTATTTAGTGCATAGTGCCTAGTGCTTAGGACGCAAGCGCTACTCTCACTATGCACTAGGCGCAAAGCGCCTCACTATGCACTATGCACTATGCACTATGCACTATGCACTAATTACTAATTCTCTTAAATTTCTCTCTTGATTTATTTTTCAAGAATCTCTATACTCCCTCATCATGTATTAAGCGCCCAAGTATACCCATATAGTCGTTTGCGGGTTGGGCGAAGTCCGTAATAATTTAAAATCATGCTAAAATTCCATAACGCTGCCGGGATTTTCTCGCCGACGACGAAGCAGTCTGCCGTCTGGTTGCGCGCGTATGGATTTATATTCGGACTTCTGTTTTTTGCTTTTGGTTTTCTTTGCTGTGACGCTGCCAAAGCGGAAATCGCCCAGTTTTCAGAGCTGAAACCAATTACGGTTCAAGGCGACGTCGCTTTTACGTACCAGCAGGGGAAGCGCGAGATCTGGATTATTCGCAATAACTGTCAGCTGTTACAAGGCGGTCGTCCGATAGCGGAAGCGGCGGAGATGTCGCTTTGGCTTGAATACGATCAAAGACCGGTTGCCGGCAGCGCTGGCGGTTCTTATTGTCTGACAGTTTACATGGAAGGTCAGGTCAAGGCGGCGTCCTCGCTCAGTAAAGGATTTATCAATCAAAAAGAAGACGGCGCTCAATCCTCCGATCCCAACGATTTTGTTTGGCTGGGCGAGTTTCTGTTGTTTAACAGACCTCAAATCACGGTCAACATAAAGCGGTCTACTCCGGGAACCATGCCGGATTTGTACTGGCGGGCGGAACGCTGGAGAGAGCTTCAGGAAAAGAAAGAACTCAGCGCAGCAACCCGAGTCAACTCGATTCTTTCAGATCAGAAAATGCAAGCCGCGCCTGTGTACAATCCCGTTGGACAAAACGCAGCGTCGGTTACAGATTCTTTGGGCGGCTATGATCTGGAGGCGATTCCGGATGAATGGGGCGCCAACGTTTCCAATCTTCCGTTAGGATCAGGACAGAGAAGAATCACTGTTACGCCTCGAAACGACAGCGGCGCCAATACGTCATGGAAACATTATCCTGAAACTAACCAGTCGGTTGCCTGTATTACAGGCGGGGTTATCGTTGTTATCGACAGCGGCGACAGTCCGGAATCCCTGGAGATTTCCACCGATAAACTGGTTATTTGGACAACCGGAATGCATGCGCTCGACCTGAACGGGAGACGTCCTTATTCTGCCGACCAGCCGATTGAATTCTATATGGAAGGCAATATCGTTTTCCGTTACGGCGCCCGATCTGCAGGCTCTCGACCGGAGGAAGACCGAATCGTTCGCGCCGAGAGAATGTTCTACGATTTGAAAAACAATCGGGGGACGATTCTCCATACAGAAATTACCACGCCGGCTGAGGGTTACGACGGTTTGCTGAGAATCAACGCCGATACTGTCCATCAGCTCAATCAATGGGAATTCTATGCGAAAAACGCGTATGTTACTTCCAGCCAGATGGGCAAGCCAACGTATCGCATCCAGATGGACGACGCGTTTATTGAAGACATGGTTACCGAGGAAATCGACCCGGCAACCGGTTTTCGAAAGACGGACGCCGCCGGGGTTCCCGTCTCAAAACATCAACAGTATATTAACGGGAAAAACACCTCCATTTACGTTTCTGACACGCCAATATTCCGTTGGCCGTCCATTCGAACCCGGCTGGAGCGTCCTACTCCGTATTTGTCTTCGCTGCGAGTCGGATCAGACAGCGTATACGGGTTCCAGATGTTTACCGGCTGGAACGCTTACGAGCTGTTTAACTGCATCAATCCGCCGGAAGGAACGGACTTGACGCTGCATTTGGACCCGTTCTCCAATCGAGGCGTCGGGCATGGCGCGGACTTCAAATTTGACCGCTATTGGGACAACGGTTTAATTACCGGTCCGGTTAAAGGCAATATCGATTTCTGGGGCATTTACGACTGGGGCAAAGATAACCTGGGCGAAGGACGGCGAAGCGTCGTTCCGGAAGTCCGATACCGTTACAAGCTGTTCGGAAAATTCGTCCATGAATTCAATAACGGGCTTCAGCTTACCGGCGAAACCGGGCTGATTTCCGACCGCGATTTCATGGAAGAATATTATCGCGACGACTGGTATACAAAACCGACTCCGAAAACGCGGATTCAGCTTCGACAGGAGATCGGGAATTTCTCGTGGGACGTCGCCGTCCAGGGAAAAGTCAACGGGTTCTATACGGAATCTCAGGAAATTCCCCGTCTGGACGCGTATTGGCTGGGAGAAAGCCTTTTGGGCGACCTGCTGACGTGGTATTCCGCGTCGTCAGCCGGGCTTTATAATCTCTCTCCGGCGTCGTATCCGGAAGCGCCGGAAAATCAGAAGTATTTCGATTATCTTGCCTGGGAACAGGGTAACTTCGGCGGTCGATTTACGACTCGTCACGAACTGGATTTGCCGTTCCAGGCGGGAGCGGTAAAACTGGTTCCGTACGTCATGGGCGAAGCCGGATGGTGGGGAGCCAGCGAAACCGCGTCCGCAGACCGCTTTTACGGACAAGTCGGCGTTCGAGCCTCGCTGCCCATGTGGAAAGCGAATCCCTGTTTCAACAGCGATTTGTTTGACGTCCACGGACTGGTGCATAAAGTCAGCTTTGAAACGGAATGGTATATTGGCTCTTCGTCGCGAAACATGACGGATCTGCCCATGTACAGCATGCTGGACGAACAGTCGATCATCCAGTATCGACACATGTTCCAGGAAACCGTCTTTGGCGGACCGATTCCATGGCGATTTGACGAACGCTCCTACGCTTTGAGAAGCGGGCTGGGAAACCACGTAACCTCTCCGGCGGCGGAAATTCTGGACGACCTGCATATAATTCGATTCAACGTCAACCAGCGCTGGCAAACCAAACGCCGTTCGTCCGTCCCCGTAGACTGGATAACGCTCAACGCCGGCGTTACGCTCTTTCCCAACGCCAGCCGTGACAATTTCGGCAAAGGAATCGGACTGCTCAACTACGATTTCACCTGGCAGCTTGGCGACCGCTTTGCCATTACGTCCGCTGGGCTGTGGGACTTTTTCGACGATGGAATCCACTCCTGCAGCGTCGGCGGACGGCTGATCAAACCCGGCGTCGGAGAACTCAACGCCGGCGTCTACTGGATTTCCAATCCCGTTCGCAACACGGTTTTATACGTCAACGCCAAATACTGGATGAGTCCGAAATGGCATTTCTCCTTCGGGAGCGAATTCGACATCTCCGGACAGGGCAACATCGGACAGAACTTCGCGATTACCCGAGTCGGAGAATCGCTCATCGTCCGCACCGGCTTCTATGTCGACGCAACTCGTGACGACTACGGCGTTACATTAACCATCGAACCGCGATTCATTCCCAAAGGCTCGTTAAGCCGATCGATGGGCGGCGTTCGACCATACGGATTCTACGGGCTGGAGTAAGAAGCTATGAGCTGTTAGCTTCTAGCTATTAGCTTGAGGCTAGTAGCTAGAAGCTGTTTCGCAACGTCTATTATCCAACGTAGAGTTTTAAACGCGGGCTGTCTGAAAAATCGTCTTCGTCTGAATTCTGTTCTGTAACGGCGGCGGACGTTTCCGCGGCTATCAGCGCAAAGCGGCGGGCGGAGTTCATGTTGTCAAACCGACCTTGAACCAAACGCCGCAGCGAGGATGCCTGGTCGTCCGGCTGCGCGTCGTCAGACAAGGCGGGCGCTGTGGATTCGATTGATTCGTCAGCGCGGACCCGATTCTCGACAGGCGCAAACAGAGCGTTGATCTGCTCTTGCGTAAATCGGCTTTCCCAGTCTGACAGAGCCTTGAGAGGGAAATAGTTACGATAATAATGGTATCGCAGATAAAAGACCAGCGGGAAACCCGTTCCGGTAAATTCCGGTTCCGACCACTGTCCGTCCGGGTCTTGATGGTCGAGCAGATAACGGATTCCCTTAACAACGGATTCGGACGCGCCTTCTCCGCTGGCGATCAGCCCCAGCAGCGCCCAGGCGGTTTGTGACGCCGTCGTATTCCCCGTTCCTTTGAGCAGCGGATTGCGGTAGGAGTCGAGTGTTTCGCCCCAGCCGCCGTCGGAATGTTGATGCGCTTTGAGCCAGTTGACGCCTGCAGCAACCATCGGGTCTTTCGGGTCGACGCCGACCGCCGCCAGACCGTTGAGGGCTTCGCCCGTCCCGTAAATGTAGTTCGCTCCCCAACGTCCAAACCAGGAACCGTCGGGCAGCTGCTCTTTGCGGCAGAACGCTATCGCGCGGTCGATGCAAGTTGCGATAGAGGGAGTAGGGAGTAGGGAGTAGGGAGTAGTTTTTAAATTCGCCTCCGGCGAATTACTATTCCCTATTCCCCATTCCCTATTCCCTAATGAACAGCGGTATCCTAACGCGCCTAACGCTTCCAGAATTCGCCCGGTGATGTCGGTTGTGCTGGGGTCAATCATGGCGTTGTGATCGGCAAACGGGACGTGACAAAGAAACTGTCGGTTGTTGTTTTTGTCGAACGACGCCCAGCCGCCGTCTTTGTTTTGCATTCCTATCAGCCATGTAACGCAGCGGTCGATGGCGGCTTGCAGGTTTTCAGGCGAACAGAGGTCTGCCTCCGGGGAGCGGACATTGTCCGCGTTATCAAAGGTTGATTGTTTTTTAGCGGGTAATACCCGCTCCCCGTTAAGGGTCGCGGTTCTCAGAGCGTCACTTAATTCGTGTATCGCCATAATCGCCATGGCGGAATCGTCGCAGTCCGGATAGAAATCGTTGTGGTATTCAAACGCCCAGCCGCCCGGCGGCGTATTGGGATTGACCTGCGCCCAGTCGCCTTTCCAGGTATGCTGTTTCGGCAAGAGCCATTCCAACGCCTTGCGAACGGACTTTGACGCTGGCGAATCCCCCTCGATTCGAATTCCACCAGCCGCCAAGGCGCGAAGCGTTAAAACAGTGTCCCAAATCGGAGACAGACACGGAACGCCGTGAGCGGACGGGTTCCCGTTGACGTCAACGCCGTCGTCGACGATGAGTTTATGGAATTCGTTGAGAAAATACTGTACTTCCGGCGAGTCGTCGGAGCGCCCCTGCGCTTTCATGGCAACCAGCCCCCAGATGATAGGCGGCTGAATTGCTCCGGGGCCGTCGCTGTTTTTGCAATGTTCCAGCAACCAGGCGTTCATCTTTGTAATCGCTCGTTTGCGAATAAATCCTTTCCCAAACCAGCGCTGGTATTTTTTCAAAAGAACGTCCGTCATGCGGAAGAAACGCTCCCAGGAGAAGAATCCCGGCTTTTTTTCAATCTGTCCCGGTTTGAGAACTTTCGGAGCAGACAGCGGCGGCCATTGTTCCGGGGCGTTGTGAAACAGTTCCCGAATTCCCTTTTCGACGGGTAAATATCGAACAGGCCGCAAAGCCGAGACAATCGCCAACGGCGCAATAATCGTTCTCGTCCAGGAACTGACGGCGTACATGTTAATCGGAAACCATTTGGGCAAGAGAATCAGCTCCGGCGGAACGGCGGGACATTGTTCGTACGGAATCTGCCCCAGCAGCGCCAGGTAGAAACGGGTAAAGCTGTTAACATTATCCGCGCCGCCCATTCTCATGACGGCTTCCCGCGCTCGCTGCATGTACGGCGCGCTGAGCGGATGCCCTGTCAGCTTGAGCGCAAAATACGCCTTGACGGTGTTGGTAATTGAATCCTCTCCGCCGGTAAACATGGGCCATCCGCCGGTTTGAGACTGCGTCAAAAGGAGGTGATTCGCCAGTTTTTTCGCCAGAAGGGAGTCTTCCTGACCCAAAAACGTCAGAAGAATCACGGCTTCGCCTTCCAGCAGCGCGTCGCCTTCCAGCTCCGCTCTCCAATGTCCGTCTTCGTTCTGCTGAGAAAAAAAGAATTCCTGACTGCGACGAATCGCTTCACGCAAATCCGCCGATGACGGCATAGCGACCGTCTGACGTTTCGATTCGGATGTCTCTTTCATACTATCAACCGGCGTCAAAGGCCTATTAAACGCTGTTAATCAGAATTCCGTTCTGATACTTATTCAAACGTCAGCCTTTTAACGCATATTTCAATCCATAAAATATTTAAAATCGTTATAATCAGTTTATCCAATATACCAATTCATACAACCCCTAATCAAGAGATTTGCTCTGAAATTTTGAATTTTTTCAAAGGCCCCAACGTTAAAATTGCCCATATCTTACCTATTTTGAAACATGTGTTTGCTCCTGTGCGTAATATTGACGATTTGCGTAAAATTTCCTCTTGATAAATTACCCTAAATACTGTATTATGTTTCTGGGGAGTTAGCTTTCTGGGAAGCGGACATTGTCCGCGTTATCAAAGGTTGATTGTTTTTAGGCGGGTAATACCCGCCCCCCGTAAGAAAAATTTTAAATCTATAAATACTATTTCCGATGTTTATACGAGTTCCCGTTTTTTTCAACTTGATAATAACGCTGACATTGTTCAGTTCTGTCGTATTGGGTCAGGACGGTTACGAATCGCCCGTTCTTGACGACGAAGACTTTACACAGCCCTTTCAACGAAGAATCGACGAACGAAACGCGGCGGCGCAGCCAGTTCAACCGTCTGTACAACAACCAGCTCCTTCAAAACAGCCAGCCCCGACAACGCAAAAACGCGGAGGGCTTTTTGAAAGACCTTCGTCTGCCAATCAACCTGACGGAAAAAGCAATTACAGCGCTCCGGCAAAACAGCCCTCATCGGTAAAACAGCCAGCCCCGACAACGCAAAATCGCGGCGGGCTTTTTGAAAGACCCCAGTCTGCCAACCAACCTAACGGAAAGAACAATTCCAGCGCTCCGGCGGCGGCTCCTGTCGAACCCGAAAAAAAAGCGAAAACGTCGTGGTGGAAATTCTGGGGAAAGAAAGAGACGCCAGCCGATCCGGAACCGGTTCCATCCGATACTGTAACGCCGCAGCAAACACAATCTCGCCCGGCGGCTAACGTTCCTCGATACGATCAGCCTGCTCCGCCAGCATATCAAAACTCCGGCTCAGGTAATTCTGGCGCAAATCCTCCTGTTTCGTCAACGGCGCAGCGCGAAGCCGCGCGGGCAAACGGACAAGGTTATGCTTCCAAACAAGCTGATTTCGGCGTTACCCACGTCCAATCAGGAACCGACCTTGTCGGGACGCACATTCAGACCGCGACTGGTTCGGAAATGAAGCCAACGGCTCAGGCAGACGTCCAAGTTCCTCAATACGACTGGTCACAATCGCGTTACGACAGTATGCGCGCGGGAAATCTGCCGGGACAGCAGCCGTTCCTCGCATACGACGGCGCTAAAATCGTGGCGAAAGTGGAGAACGCCGTTATTCTCGAAAGCGACGTTGAGGCAGGCATAAAAAAACGCATCGCTAAAATGCAGCGAGAAGCCAAAAAGAACGGCGCTGCGCCTCTGACGGAAAACGACCTTCAACGTGAAATTCAGATGTGGCAGGTTCAGGTTCTTCAGGAACTGATTCAGCATCACGTCATGTTTACAAAAGCCTGCGCTTCCATTCCAAGAGAGAACCTGGAAAACGTCAAAGCCGCCATAGACAAGGCGTTTGACGACAAACAGCTTCCTGTTATGATCAAGGAATACGGCGTCGCCTCGCAATGGGAACTCGAACAGGCTCTCAAGGCGGAAGGTTCGTGCATCGAAAAAGAAAAACAGAAATTCTTTGAACAGACCGTAGGATTTCAGTGGATTCAAATGCAGGCGGAACCGGCAAAAGAAATTCGCCATGATCAAGTCATGGATTATTATAAAGCGCACCTCGATCAGTATACCATCACGCCCAAAGCTCGATGGGAAGAACTGGTTGTGTTCAAATACCAATTCTCGTCACGCGAGGAAGCGTATAAAGCTATTCAGAAAATGGGTCAGGCGGTTGTTGCCGGAAGACCATTTGCGGAAGTCGCCAAACAAAGTTCTCAGGGCGTAACCGCCTCCGAAGGCGGAAAACGAGACTGGGTTTCCCCAGACGCGCTCAACAGCGAACCGCTCAACAAAGCCCTTTTTGAACAGCCGGTTGGAGATCTCAGTCCGCGAATCATCGAAGATGAAAACTGCTTTTACATCGTTCGCGTTTTGGAACGTCATGGGAAAAAGATGATTCCCTTTGAAGAAGCTCAAACCGAAATTCGTAAAAAACTGATTGAAGAACAGGAAGAAGAAAACCGTAAAAAAGCGCTCGATAAAGTATTTAAAGAAGCAAAAGTTACAATTTCGGGCGCCGAACAGCCGGACGAAGAATTGGAATAATTTTAATTACGCAATTTACTCAATCCGTCACACCGTTTAATCATGAAACATACATCCACTTGTTTTTTAAGCGCGTTTATCGCGTGCGCTGCAATCATGACAAATATTTCCGCTGTTAATGCTGAAGAGCGAGTTTTTTATATCGGAACGCAAGCGCTGCCAACTGCTTCGCCGGATATTGAAGTCAGCCGCGGCATTTATCGCGGAGTTTTCAACGACCAAACCGGCGAGATTAAAGTTCTCGGCTTGGCGGCTGAGGCGAGAAACCCGTCGTTTGTTGTCAAACACCCAACGCTCAACTGCTATTATTCCGATTCTGGACAAGGCATTGACGGTCAAGGGTCTGTCGACGCCTGGGAAAAACAGGACGACGGTTCGCTCAAAAAGCTCAATTCTCAGCGTTCCGGCGGTCAGGGACCATGTCATTTGTCCGTTCATCCTAACGGGAAATGTCTCTTTGTAGCAAACTATTCCGGAGGTCAGGCGGCGATGATTCAAATCTTGCCGGACGGCAGTCTGGGAGAGGTTTTGTCCGATCAGCACGTTGGATACGGTCCCAATACCGTTCGTCAGGAAAGAGCGCACGCCCACTGGATGGGAGCCGACCCGACCGGGAAACGCGTTTTGTGCTGCGATTTAGGGTGCGACAAAGTGTATTCCATGCTTCTGGACGACAACGCTTTCGGCTGGATTCCGAACCCGAAGTTCCCCTTTGCTCAGGTTTCCAACGGCGCGGGATGCCGTCACGCTATTTTCTCCGCTGACGGAACGTATCTGTTCGTTCTCAACGAGCTGTCGTCAACGATCGACGTCTTTTTGTACGATTCCCAAAGCGGCTCCATGACAGTCGTTCAGTCTGATACGACTTTGCCGAAGGAATTCCGCGGGAAAAACAAGGCGGCGGCGATTTGCCGTCTGAAAACCGAAAACGGCGAATTCGTCTACTGTTCCAATCGCGGAGCAAACCTGCTGACGGTTTTCAAAGTCACCCCCGGCGAAATTCGCGGCGATCGAGAGCAGTGCGGAACTGTTCTCGAACCCGTTCAGTATATTACCTCCGGCGGAAACGCGCCGCGCTTTGTCGGCATCGACCCAACCGGGAAATTCCTTTTATCGTGCAATAAAAAGACGTGCAACATTGTCGTTTACGCCATTGATCAAAAAACCGGAAAACTAACCCCCACCGGGTTTGAAGCCAACGTCGGCTGGCCGCTGTCGATTGCATGGGAATGAAAACTTGAGAAATCTGACAATATTTTTATTAAAAACAAAGATATATCCTCTAAACAAATATTTTTGATTAAAATAGATAATTAAGAAAAATTGACGAGGTTTAATATATTATAACTATGGAACAAAAACCATTCCTTTCAGATTTGCGTGAAACTGTTGTAAACAGATTTACAGACTGGAAATTAAAACCAGTCGGGGTGGTTATCGTTTCACCGTTGTTCTGGTTGCTTTGTTTTACGATAGTTCTTTTCTTTCAGTATCGTCCTGTTTACAATAAAACAACCGCGCAGTCCTATTATTGCGTTAATGCAGACACCAATGGATATACGCAGTACCCTTACAATATTTTCAAGGGGGAAACCACTGACAACAGAACGCCGGTATATCCGTGGTTTTTAAAATGCATTTATAAACTGACCGGCGATGAGAGCATTCTGGATAAAGTTACTTTTACTGAAACTGGAACGCCCATTGGCGACGAGATTATTCAAGGACAGAAGACTTGCTTTTATGTATTATTAGCACAGGCTTTGATTTACTGCTTAGCCTTAATTCCATTCTACTATTCAAGCAAGATATTATTACATAATCCGATTGTTCATTTTTTTACCGTTTTGTTTATTGCGGTTTATTTTATTCCATATCAATCCTGGATTTTAACAGAGCCTTTGTCGATTTCCGGTACAATGGTCTTTTTTTCCTTGATGATTTTTTACTTGAATCGTCCTCGTAAAATAACCGCATTTTTAATTGGATTATTGACGTTGATACTCGTTTTCCTTCGTCCAATATTCCTTTATCTGGTAATCCTGTTGGCAGGATTTTGGATGTTTCGCATTATTGTCAATAAAGAAGACCGCAAACAATCTCTGATTGGTCTTCTGAGTTTATGTCTTGTTTGTTCGGTTATTTATGGATATGCAAAATTAAATCAGAAGAACTACGATTATTTCACATTATCCAGCGTTTCACTGCATACGCGCTTTTTTATCATTTATCAAACCGGTTTTTACAAAAAAAGTACAGATACAGAGTTTATCGAATACATTGCCAATTCCCCGTTGAATCCTCCGGAAAGCAAGTATCTTTTAATGGACGATTTGACAAAACATTTTGGTTATAATCGCATCAAAAAATTTGTAAACGACACAATAAAAAATAACGCTCGTGATTTTTTCGTATTAAATATCAAAAGAATGTGGTGGGAAGGGGATATTTACACTTTCACACCTCATTATTTTGCAGGGGCGTTTGATTTTCTGTTCCTGGCGCTGTCCGGTTTTTATTTTAGAAAAATCCCATGGACGCGTTTGGGAATGTGGGCGCTTGTTTTTGGCTGGTTCTTCTTGATGTATTTTGGCGGCGTAGACTGTTACGAACGTTTGATTTTACCTGTACTTCCAGTGATGTTTATCGTCTACGCCCGATATGTCGACATGATTGCTCAAGCCAGCGTTATTTCCAGACAACAACTTTTAGAGGAACTTAAAAACACATTATAGTTTTGAACATGGACAACAAAACCAACATCCCTTACACAACAAGCTGGTACAACAACATCCGCAGCGCGATTGGCGAATCCGCCTGTAAAACGCTGGGGTTGTTTGCCATTCCTGACGACTTTGAACTGTCGGTTGTTATTCCGGTTTACAACGAAGAAAAAACGCTGGAAACGTTAGTCAGAGCCGTTGCCAGCGTTCCAATTCGCAAGCAGTTAATTTTGGTTGACGACTGCAGCAAAGACAATTCCCGCTCCGTAATGCAGGAGTTGGAACAGACAATTCCTGATGAATGGAACCGCGTAACGTTAGGCTATCACGACGTTAACAAGGGCAAAGGCGCCGCATTAAGAACAGGGTTCGCTCAGGCAGAGGGCGACGTCGTGATTATTCAAGACGCCGATTTGGAATACGATCCCAATGAATATCCGCGCTTGCTCAAACCGATTCTGGACGGAAAAGCGGACGTCGTTTACGGCAGTCGATTTCTGGGCGATCAGCCGCACAGAGTCCTTTATTACTGGCATTCGATGGGAAACAAGTTTCTCACAACGCTGTCGAACTGGTTTACCGACCTCAATCTGACGGACATGGAAACCTGCTATAAGCTCTTTCGCAGAGAGTGCATTCAGGAAATTCTTCCGGAATTGCAGCAAAACCGCTTTGGTTTCGAACCGGAAGTTACAGCTCGTCTTGCCAGAAAGAAATATCGCATTTACGAAATGAGCATCAGTTATTCCGGACGTACATACGAAGAAGGCAAAAAAATCGGATGGAAAGACGGGTTCCGCGCTCTATACTGTATCGTTCGATACGGTTTGTTCAAATAACGATCAATGAAATACGCGCTTTCGCTTCTGCTGGCGGTCGGATTAACGTTATTCATTTGGATTGGATGCGTTAATCGAGAGTATTTATCAGATTATAAACTCGCGCCAAACCCGGACGCAATCACTTATCTCGATTTGGGTCAAAACGTTTGGCTTCACGGCGAGTATTCCCGACGACCAGCGCCGCCATACACGCCGGACTTTAAATGGACGCCTGTATTTCCCGTTTTAGCGGGCGGCGTCAATTGTTTATTGGGATCTGCAGGGGTTTTTATACTGAATATTCTCCTGTCGGCTCTTTCGTGTTTAATCATTTATCGTCTTGCAGAATACTACGTCAACGCTAAAGCGGGAGCGGCTGCGTCCTGCTTGTTTGCGCTCGATACGCTGATATGGTCGCTTAATTTTCAGGCGATGTCAGACATCGTCTTTGTAACGTTTGTTTTAGTTGGCCTATATTTTACGCTGCCAACGCTGTTTCCCAAAGATAAGACCGAAACGCCTTCTTTCTGGCGTTTGATTCCCGGAGGACTGGGATTGAGCGCTGCGATTTTGACTCGTCCAACAGGGCTGTATTTGCCGATTGTCATTTTGCTCTGCTATGTAATAAAATCGCTGTTTTCCAGAACAAATCTGATTCGTTCGACCGCTTATGCTCTGATATTTTTCGTGTGTTCCTATTCGCTTGCCGGATTGTGGATGTTTCGCAATTATCAGACCTTTGGCATTTTTACGCTTTCAGGCAACGAAAATATTGTCATGGTATACTATACCGGCGGCGGAGCGTGGCAAACGGAATTTAAATGCACGCTTTCAGAAGCGCAGGAAAAAATTCAAAAAGAATTCAACCTTCCCTCAGACGAAGTTTGTCACAATGCTGATGCATTTGGCAAAGATCCCGCTGAAATTGATCGACAACTCAAAGCGTGCAAACGCGACGTTTTGTTGAAATATCCGGTTTCATTGATAAAATCCGCTCTGATTGGCGTCCCTAAAGCCCTAATTGCCCACGAAACCGGATCATTCGCAGCGCTGACAAAACAGGATTGGCAGGGAACGGACAAGCTGTTTTCCAACTCTCCTGTTTTAGTATTAATCTTCGTTTGGAGCGTTCTGTTTCAAGTAATTGTCATATTCGGAGGATTGCTTGGAATAATTGGCTCCTGGTTTAAATGCCGAGATTCGCGTTGGATAATATTCTGTATATCAGGAATTGCGGCGTATTTTGTCCTTACGATGGGATTGTCCGGGGCGGACTGCTGCGCCCGCTATCGTCTGCCGTTAATGCCGATTTTAATTGTCTTTGCCGCAATTGCCTTAACAACGCTTTGGGAAAGATTTAAGCCTATTAAAGATTAGGCAATTGCCCCAATTTTGAACTAAAAAGGTTAAACATTAAATCAAAAAACGGGTATATAAAAATCGAGGTTTCTGGGAAGCGGACATTGTCCGCGAAAAAATAATATAAGTTATTTTAGGCGGGTAATACCCGCGCCCAATTGACTCAAATAGCTATATCGGGCGTTTCACTCCACTCCCATTTATATTTTCTTCTCCCCCCTATTGCAATTCATTTTATTATTGTTTAGAATGAATGTATTAGTTGGCAATTTGCAGTGAATCAATCGTGTTTTCAGCTGAGCATTGCCCGTTTTTTCACTCTTTTTCCCCTGATCGAAATGACCATGCCCAAAATCATCCTTTCCGGCTTCGCCGATGAAGCTGTCAACCGTACAGAAACGAAATCCCTTGTTGAGCAGTTTACCGCGTTTGCCGCCATGGGATTGCAGTACTATTCCGTTCGTTTTGTCGATCTGGGCGACGGCTCCGGGACAAAGAACGTCATGAAGCTGTCAGCCGAAGAGATCCAGCAGATTAAACGTCTTCAGGACGAATACGGGTTGAACGTCTCCTCGATCGGGTCGCCCATCGGGAAGGTCAAACTGGTCGATCAGGAAGACGGCACGAAGAACGTCTACATCCCGTTCGACAAGTATCTCAAAGAAGACGTCGCCCGCGCCTGCGACATCGCTCACGCCTTTGAATGCAAGCTCATTCGCGGGTTCTCGTTCTATCATCCGCACGGAAAAGACTACAGAGCGTACATGAATCAGGCGGTTGACCAGCTCGGGCAGATTGCCGAGGCGTGCCATCGTTCAGACTTGACGTTCGGTCTGGAACCGGAACCGAACCTGGTCGGGGCGAACGGCTGGCTGCTGGCGGAGATTTACGAGAAAGTCAACCATCCCGGCATGGTCTTGATTTTCGACGGCGCGAACCTGGTCGTTCAGGGATACACAGCCTTGGACTTGCTAGACCAGTTCCGCGCGTGTCTGCCGGGCTTGGGCTGGCTTCATATCAAAGATTACCGCAACCCGCAGCCGGTCGGCGACGGCCCGGTTGACGAAGAATCCCTGTGGAACTTCGTTCCCTCTGACTGCGGCGACAGCGGACATGAAGCGATTCTGCGCGAGCTGAAAGAGTACCTGCCCGCCATGGAGCAGAACCTCAAACGACGCGGTCTGCCGGGCGTCTTCTGCGACTTGGAACCCCACGTCAAAGGCGGCGGACAGTTCGGCGGATACTCCGGTCCCGACGGCTTCGGAATCGCCCTGCGCGCCTTCTGCCGACTGCTGGACTACGTCGGAATCGACTATCATCTCCGCGACTTCAACGACCTCAAAGCCGCCCGCGGTTTCTGAAAATAAATGAAAGGCGGTAATGGAGTGAGCGTTAGCGAACGGAATTACGCATTCGCCGTCAGGCGAACAAAACGTCAGAAACGTGCATAACAAACGACGTAAGCCGAAAACCTCCCCCGGATGGACTCCGCCCTCGGAGTCCAACTTGACGGCTACGCCGTCAAGCTTTTTTTCTTTTGCGGACTTCGTCCGCGACCCAGTATGGTTTTTGGCTGCGAATGAACGTTTTTAACAGGTCTGAGTGGCTTTGTGCGGCAGGGGACTGCCGCGTGCCGGACTCATCACAGATTTTTAGCGGGGCATTGGGAAAAGCGACGGCAAGCCGTCGCACTCCATACATTAAAACACCGTGAACTCTTCGATCGTCGGGACGTCCGTTGCGTCGAGAATGTTC
>JAFZAL010000028.1 GCA_017557195.1 Thermoguttaceae bacterium
AAGGGTATTTATCGATTTTGTTATTATCGAGCCTATCCCGTGGGCTGAAGCCCACGGTTACAAGGGTTGCGTCCCTCCGGGACGCGTTCCTGCTTCTCAGCTTATCTATCTTCGCAAGAAAATTTTGCGTGCACCCTTTTTAGAATAATACAAATGGATTATTAAAAAGAATCAAGAGAGATCGAAAAATAGCAGCCGTCAAGGCTTTGTTGTCCCTGAACGGTTTACTTATCTTTATGCAAAAAAGAAGTTAAGCGCAAGAAAATGGATTTAATCTTTCAGACAAAACCCTAAAATATGTTCTTGCGCTTATTTCGTCTATTCGTTTTCTTCTCCGCGCAAATCTTTGAGCTGCTTGTCAATTAACGGCATGATAATCTTTTGGTAAACCTTCGCCATGAGAGGGTTCTGTTTCATCTGTTTGAAAACTGGATAGAGTCTTTCCCCATCTTCCTGCGGCAGTTCCATTGAAAACGTTCTGCCTTGAGCGTCTAAAAGAATGGCTTTATATTTGATTTCCCCAGTCGATTTCGAACGGATTTTTTTAACGTCGTAGAACTGCGCTGTTGAGGTGTCGAAATTGGAACTGGAAATGGTTTTTGCGGTTTGCATAGGGGTGTCAGGAGCAGGCTCTGCAGCGCGTTCCTCTGTTCCTGTCCAGGAATGGAACTGGTCGGCAATCTGGTCAATGGACTCCTCGGAAGAAAACTGCTGCAGACGCTTGCCCTGTTCTTCCAGAACGGTGAGATTTTCTTTGTCTGTCCGATTTGCCGCCGCCTGAGTCTGTTCTTCCAAAACGCGATTGACGGTGTCTTTGGCTTTCTCGCCCGGCAGAGGAACGACTTCCGGTTCAGATGGGGGTTCCGGTTCTGACTCTGACTGAGTAACCGGCGGAGGCGTTGAAGGGGTCTTGTCTGACTTAAACGAAATGTAACAAAACCCCAGTGCAATAATAATTAAAACGTTAATTACTATAGAGATTGAAATCGCCACTATAGAGATTATAATTGCCCTTCGACTCCAATTAGTTTTATGAATGGATGAAGAAGTCTCTTGAAGTTTAAAGGGACCTTGTTCGTTTGTTTCCATAATGACGAAATCCGTTTTTGGTTAAATCTGTTCTGGACAGAATACGACAGGAAAACGCGTTTATTCCAGCTGAATTCCTATACGCATATTCTGCTCAATTGGTTTACCATGCCCCAAAATTACTCCGTTTGATTCGAGAAGAATCGTTGGCTGAATGTCGTCGAACTCAATTACGCTTCCCGGTTTCCAGCTTAAAATATCCTGTACCAAACAGCGCCGTTGAGATATTACCGCATCCAGCGAAACCGGCATTTTTAACGCCGGATGAGAGGGAATCGGCTGCGTTCGATGAACGGTTGGATAATCTGCATGCGCCGGATGAACCGTATAGCGTTTAACGTCGTCTTGAGACGTCAAATCAGGCGTTTCTTCCGAATCGACGTTCTCCAAAACCGGTTCTTCTGGAAAATCTTCGGCGGTCTCGTCTTCTTGAGAATCCTTTTCCGGGGTTGTTTCTTCCGAGATTACGTCTTCAGATGTAATACATTCAGGAATAACGCCTTCAGGAACCGTCTCTCCTTGAACGATAACCACGTCGCGTTCCACGTCAATCGGACAGCTTTGAGTGATCAGCGAGGACTGAACGGTTGACGCAAGTTCTTGTTCTGAAATGGATTCATCTTCCTTGTCGCTTATCGGCGGAGTATAGAGTTCTTCCTGATTTTCGACGTCCTGGATACTTGTTGGACGCCAATCCTTGTCCTCGACGGCGGCTGATTTCAATGCCAGCAATCGCCCCAAATCGGCTTTTTGACGTTCCGATTTATTGTTGATTTCTGAACTGGACTCGTCAAGGAATTCCGTTGTTTCTTCTGTTGATTGTGAAGAATCCGGAAGCGGATTGAGGATATCGGAACTGACGGTAAAGTTTGCCAGAATTTCGTCGGAAAACAGCTTCGATTTCTTGCTTTTCAATTCCGGGTTCGGATTTCGTTTGGCAAAAGCCCTGTCGGGGTGCGGAACGGTTCCGATAAACCAGATTAACGATTCCTGATCGCCAATAACCAGCTTAATGGGAAGGATTTGCGCTGAATTATCCACGCCCGCTCGCCGCGCCATGCTGGAAAAGACCTTGGCTTTGCCAATCCGCTTGCCGACATAGTCCGGCGCGTCTGGCAGCAACTCTTTTTGAAGCTGATTTGCCATGACGGGCAGCGGCTGAGTCGGATCGTTCAACGTTTCCCCATATCCAGCAGGCAGAAGTATTCCGTCGTCTGAAATAAAGAGCAAATATCCCCCCTGTTGAGCCATAATTGCAACTGCAATTCCCTCTCCGTTAAGGCGTTCTGGAATTTCCAGCTTGTTCCACGAATAAGGCTCAAGACATTCTAACGAATCAATCTGTATTCCCAACCCTCGCTGCATAATGCCGCCCAAAGCCGTTTGCGCCTGCAAAACAGCTGAATACATCGACAACTCGATTTTGGATGGCGATATGCTCATATTGTGCAAGATAGAAAAAATTTACCGGTTAAGAAGGGAGGGTTGGTTTGGCGTGAGGGTATATTGCCAAATATGCGGGGCGTATCTCTCGCTTCTTTCTAGGTATCGACATATCAAATAATAATCTTCATGGGGAGGGCTTGTATTTTTTTAAATAAGGTATATATTATAACAATCGTGGAAAAGAGATAAGGTTTCGCGATTGGCGGACGTTATCTCATTTTGTCTATTGATTTACGGGGCATAGCGCAGCCTGGCTAGCGCATCTGCTTTGGGAGCAGAGGGTCGCAGGTTCGAATCCTGTTGCCCCGATTGAAGGCGATTCTAAATGGGGTCGTCTTTTTTTATTTCTTGTTGACCCTCTTGCAATCGGTTTGAATTTGAGTTATAATAATATAATAATAAAATAGGCGGATGGAAGCGCCTGTTTTTTGAACGGATTCTGGAGAGTTTCATGGCGAACATTCACATAGCCCCGGACACGCATCAGAAATTGCAGATGCTGGCTGACGACGCTAAGTATGATTTGGCGTGCGCTTGCGCGTCAAACAAGACGGATCATCGGCGTCGGTCGGCAGACGGGTCGTGGATTTATCCAACGACGATGGCGGATGGACGCAGAACGTATCTGTTCCGGACGCTGCTGTCGAGCCATTGCGCCAACGATTGCAAATACTGTCCGCTTCGGCGGGATCAGGATCCGGTTCGAACGACGCTGACGCCGTTTGAAACCGCCAGAACCTTTATGGATTACTGGCGAGCGGGCAGGGTCGACGGACTGTTTTTGTCTTCCGGACTGTTCAAGTCGCCGGACGGCACGATGGAGCAGCTCCTCGATACGGTGCATATTGTTCGGCGGATGGGTTTTCGCGGGTACGTCCATTTGAAGGTCATGCCCGGCGCGTCCGAGGCGGCGATTGCTGACGCAATAAGCGTATCCTCGGCGGTTTCGCTCAATATAGAAGCGCCTGGCGAGAAGCGGTTTTGTCAGCTCAGTCAGTCAAAGAACTATATGCGCGACGTCATCAATCCGATGAAAACAATTTCCAACATGATTCGGGAATTGTCGCCTTATCGGCGCGTCAAGCAGACGACTCAATTTATTGTCGGCGCGGCTGACGAGACGGACAAGGAAATAGTCAAGTACATGGCGGCTGGTTACGAACGGCTCAACCTGCATCGGATTTATTTCAGCGCGTGGCAGCCGGGAGAGATTCCGCTGCTGGATTTGGATGCTGTAGAAGCGGCGCGGAGCAGGGCGGTGCGAGAACATCGTTTGTATCAAGTCGATTTCCTGCTTCGGAAGTATGGCTTTACGGCAGACGACATCGCCTTTGACGAACTGTCCAACCTCGATGCCAACGTCGATCCGAAAACCCTTTGGGCGAACCTCCATCCGGAGTTTTTCCCGCTCAATATAAACAAGGCGTCAAAAGTTGACCTGTTAAAAATTCCCGGACTAGGTCCGACGACGGTCTCGAGAATTCTGGACGTCAGAAAGTCTGGCGGCAGAGTAACGTCGCTGGATCAGGTTGGCAAGCTGACAAAAACACTGCAAAAGGCGGCGAACTACGTTCGATTCGACTAAATTTGTTACAAAGTTTGCGTCCCTTTGCAGATAATTACATATATTTATGAACCCCCTGTTTGATTATTCCGTATTTACAATCGAAAACCCTGGTTTTGAAATCCTCTATGAGGACGGACCGGTTTTTGTGGTCAATAAACCGGCAGGCGTTCAGGTTCAGGCTCCCATTGGGATAGACAATCTGGTCAGCCGCGTCAAGCATTTTTTTGAGCTCCGCGACGGGAAAGGACCCAACCAGTATCTGGGCATTCCACACCGATTGGATCGCCCCACGTCCGGCGCGCTTGTGTTCGCCCGTCACGTTCGCGCGGCGCAGAGGTTGTCGCATCAGTTTGAAGGGCGAATGATAAGCAAAAAATACTGGGCGATTGTCGAGGGAGAAATTCCCGAATCGTCCGGACAGTGGGAAGACTTCATCCGAAAGATTCCTGAAACCCCTGTCGGGGAAGTTTGCCCTCCGGATAAAAAAGACGCTCGCTGGGCGCTGCTCAATTATACGAATATGGGAAGCGTTGAGATTCAAACTCCCGACGGCGTTTTTAAGGGAACAAAACTTGAAATCGAACTGGAAACCGGTCGATTTCATCAGATAAGAATTCAGGCGTCAAGCCGCGGTCACGCCGTTTGGGGCGACGCCTTGTACGGTTCTGCCGTTCCGTTTGGACCGGAACAGGAAGATCCACGCGCGCGGGCAATTGCTCTGCATGCGCGATATTTAAGTTTTAATCATCCTATGCGGGACGAACGAATTGAAATCGTCGCCCCATTGCCCGCCTATTGGCAGGGAGGGAATTGAAATGAATAAAAAGAATAAAACAACAGAAAAGTTGTTGCAAGATAACAATCTTAAATCGAGAGTCGACGTTTCAGAACCTGTTTCTGAAAACAGCGATTCTCAGGAGTCGTCTTCTTACGCATCTGCGAGAAAAGAACCGCAGTCCCCAATCCTTCGATTGCGCGCTGAGCAGCAGCAGCTGGTTACGATCAGCGTTCTCCTTCTGGCTATGATGGCGTTAGGAGCCATTTTTGTCTTTGCCAAGTCGGTTTTGATTCCGTTTGTATTGGCAATGTTCATCTCAATACTTGTTTCGCCGGTTCAGACGTGGCTTGTTGTTCGAGCGCGGCTGCCGTTTTGGGTTGGATTCGTCGCCGCTTTGCTGGTCGTCTTGAGCGTTTTTGCCGCTTTGCTCGGTTTGTTGACGATATCCGTGAACTCGGTGGTTGCAGGCATTCGCGAGTACGGTCAACAGCTTATCGTTTCAATTGACCAGACGACTCAATGGCTCAATAAATGGACTGAACCATGGGGATATAACGTTGACCTGGATTCGGTAAAACTTAATGCTCAGGAAATGCTGAGGAATCTGGCAACAGCTTCCATGTCGATTTTTCAGTCAATTTTGCAGACGCTTTTATTCCTGACGGTGTTTTTGATCTTAATTCTCCTGGGAAAAGATCCTTACGTTTCCAGTCAAGGATTTCTTGCACAGATTGAAGCGGCAACCAGAAAGTATATTTTTATCAAGACGGTTATTTCCGCTATTACAGGCGTTGGGGCGTGGTTGATTTTGAAATGGCTTAACTGTCCAATGGCAGAAATGATTGGCGTTGTTACATTTATTCTGAATTATATCCCGTCCATCGGTTCCATTCTGGCAACGTTTTTGCCGATTCCACTGGTATTGGCTCAATATGGCCCATCGTGGAAAATATTTTGGGTTTTGCTTTTATTGGGAATTCTGCAAAATTTATTGGGAAACCTGATAGAGCCGAAAATTCAGGGCAAAGGGCTCCAACTGCATCCGGTAACGATTTTGCTTTCGCTTGCTCTCTGGGGGTTGCTTTGGGGACCTGTTGGAATGTTCCTGGCAGCGCCGATTGCAGCGGTGATTCGCGTTGTACTTGAGAATTTCGAAACGACTCGTCCTTTTGCCCTGTTGATGGGCGGAACGCCGTTTGACCAGGTTTTTACACTCAAAAAAGAAGATTAGCCCCTGCGTTCATGTAATGCTTTCCAAAGATAATAACCAATATGAATGTCGATAATATAAACCTGACCTACGACGCCGTTCACGGGTACATTCCCTTTACATCTTCTGACAATCTTTCGCCGGGCGAGACGTCTGAACGCATGCTTATAGACAACCCATGGGTTCAGCGTCTGCGGCAGATTCATCAGCTTCAAACCGCATGGTGGGTATTTCCGACAGCGGAACATACGCGATTTCAGCACGTTTTAGGCGCGATGCACCTGGCGTCGCGAACGGTCAACGGGCTCTACGGTTCGTTGGTTGAAGCGATTGACAAGCTGGGGTTGTCGGATTCTCAACCGGTCCCGAGTATTGGGTACGTTGAAGCGTTAGCGAGAATTGCAGGCTTGCTGCACGACGTTGGTCACGGTCCTTTTGGGCATTTCTTCGACCGTCATTTTTTGCACGATTATGAATTCAACGGACAGCGTCTGAATCACGAAGTTCTCGGCGGGATTATTATCCAGACGCAACTGGCGGATGCGATTCGCGGGATTCGCCGAACGCCGAATCATTTGCTTGAAGCTGGCGAACAACTCGACCCGGAATACGTGGCGTATCTGATTAAACGTCCCGTTGACGGCGAAGATAAGAATCGTCCGCAATGGCTGATCTTTCTGCGGAGCCTGTTTTGCGGTCTGTATACGGTTGACAACATGGACTTCGTCCTGCGTGACGCGTTTATGTCAGGCTTGAATCAGAAAAGCATTGACCTGGACAGACTGCTGTACTATACGTTCTTTTCTGAAAAGGGTCTGACGATAAACGAAAAAGGAATGTCGGCTGTCGTCCAGTTTATTAACGCCCGCGCCGAGCTGTTTAAGACGGTCTATTTCCATCGAACGGTTCGGGCAATCGACCTGGAATTAGGCGACTTTTTCGACGATTGCAAACAGTATCTTTTCCCCGGCAACCCGGCGGAGAATCTCGACGAATACCTTCATTTTACCGAGTTCTCGATTATGTCTCTGGTTGACTCGTGGCGCAAAAGCGACAACGAATTCCTGCGCCGTCAGTACGAGCATTGGAGCCGCATGAGCTCGCGTCAGCTGGAATGGCAGCTGGCTTGCTCTCATTCAGTTGCGTTCCAGGACGGGGAAGAAAAGATGAATATCGCCAGCGATGAGGAAATATTCAAAATGCGATTTATGAAGGAATTGCCTGATGAACTGCAGGGATTAAAGCTGCGATTTGATTCTCCTCGACACATTTGTCGTCCGGACGCTCTGGAACCGTCGCGTCAGCAGAATTTTGTATTTGACTCGGCTACAAAGAAAATTCGTCAGTTGGATACAGAAGACCTGTATCGTCAGATGCCGCAATCGTTTCGAATCTGCCGCGTTTTTGCTCACGATAAAGAACATGCAGCAGAACTTGGCCGCGCTATGAACCGCGTCTTTGACGTCCATAACACCGAAGACGACGACACAAATATGTAACGGGCGGCGAGGCGCCGCTCCCAATCTGCGCTGCCGCGTGTAACGAATTCAGCTTTTTGCTCAAAAGCCATTAACCAGATTGCAATCAGAGTTAATTATGATTGTGCAAGGTTTTAAATAACAGAACCCTTGGATACCCAGGTTTCGGATCCGGTATTACTTTTCCTTTAATTTCATAGCCTTCCGCTTTAAAATTCCTGAGACTGTAGATGTTATCCGGATGAGTTATTGCTCCCATGTACTTCAGTTGAGGATTTTTAAGAACTTCGTTTTCTAACGCTTGAAGCAGCGTCCTTTGCAAGCCCTGACCTCGATAGCCTTCTTTGACAATAATTATCTTAACGTATACAAATTCTTTGTCTCCATTATTAAGAAGTTCCTTAAACATGTTGCGAGAATCCCCAAAGGACATCGCAATAAATGCAGTCAGCTCGTCTTTACAGAAAGCTCCTAAAATCAACAACTCGTTATTCTTCAGACCTTCTTCCAATAACTCTTTGCCAGTTACTATAAACCAGTTTTCTTTACCGGTTTTCTTATTGCTCTCAAAAACCGAATTCTGCATATCCATGATTGAATCAAGATTATCAATTGAACACGATTCTATCTTAATCAT
The DNA here is from genome assembly GCA_017557195.1 of Thermoguttaceae bacterium. Classification (GTDB taxonomy): domain Bacteria; phylum Planctomycetota; class Planctomycetia; order Pirellulales; family Thermoguttaceae; genus RUG11551. Next base: position 8,206 of record JAFZAL010000028.1, read on the forward strand.
TTTTATTACTTTCTTTAAGAACGGATTCTTGCAAGTTGATAATGGAGTCAAGATGATTATCTGAGCACGGTTTAATTCTTTTTAAAGGACAATTAAACGCTGAGAATTTACATTGCGAACAACTTTTAATATCAACGTCTAAATTACTGTACTCAGGCGATCCCATTTCCAGTATAACGTTGTCAAAAATACCGTTGTACATATCGATTAGATCTGCATCATACCACTTTCTATGAACTTCGATATTTTTGTTAGGAACGCAGCCGCAAATAACATTATCCATCGTATAATCTTTTTGCCAGATGAACTCTGTCCCGGTTGTAACGCTCTTGGCGTGAATAATTACCCGAATTAATTTGTCAACGTTTTTACCGCGTTCTTTGTTTGTTGTTCCGACAGCGTTTTCAAAGAGGAATTCGTCTTTGCCGTTATTGCTTGTTTTGAACTTAAGAATCGGGTACAGCTGAACAACTTTTCTTCTGTGTTCTATTGTTAAAAGGTTGCCGCTGGCGGCTAATTCTTCATAAGTATAATCGACTTCTTTTGCCGCTGTCGTTTGAATTTTTTTCAAGACGCTTTCATAGACTTTATATCCGTTATATCCGTTTTCTCCCTTGTTTTTAATCATCAATTTGACGATCTTGCCTGCCAAATCTTTCAAATCGTCATAGAAGTAATTAACAACATGAGGATTCTCCGTTAGAACTCTAAAAAGATCTTTTGTTTTTTCTTTGAGAGAAACGCAATCATTGTTTTGAAAACCATGTTCCAAAAGCCTCAGGTCTTCATATAGCTGTCTGAAAAGACGATTCACGATTCGAATGTCTTCAGTTTCCGTCATTTTAATAACTTTCAGGATTTTATCGAGTTTTTTTGCGTCATTGGATGGACTGTTCTTTCTCAATAAATCCGCCTGATTTTTGATATCCCTATAGTCATAATAGACTCGATAAGGATTTTCTTTGAGATCTCTAAGCAGAGCGTCTAAAACTTTGTATGTTGAATTGTCAGAATCATTTTCGGACAGCGATTTATTAATACCGTCAATTATGCTGCAAAGCTCATCAACATTTTTCTTTAAAATGTCATCCTGTCTTTCTGAAGGCAGCGTTAACGTCTCCATGTGAAACGTTACCATTGGATCTATCGATACGGCGTTTTTATTAAGCGCTGCCAAAAAAAGGCACATATTTTTATCCTGATTTTTTTCAAAAAAGACTCTTTTTTTATGATTGCCATTAAACAAAAGCGAAACGCCAAGAAAATATTTGATGTCTGTTAAACTTGCAAAATCCTGATTCTGACATAAAACCGTGAACGATCTCTTATTAGGATCAAAGAATATTTTAGGCGCAAAAACAAGAGCGGGCTTCTCGTCGACAAATTTTTTGGTAATTGCCGCCATAAACAACGAGCCAACGCACATGATAAAAATGAATATTGCAAAAAGCCATATCAAAGAGATCTGTTTTGTTTCTTCATATATATTGCCCATTATCAAATATGCAATAATGCGCGGAACTCCTCCTTCAGGCTCCAGCATATCCTTATAATTATCAAGGATGATATATGACACGGAAAATATGATTGCTAATACGATAAAATAACGCAGAAACAATATGCCTATATAATGAGACTGAACCTTGTTTAACACGCCTTTCGGACAACAAAATAACCAATTGTACATTTGCCGAAAGTGGGCGTCCTTCTCGTATAATTTTTTAAAACAACCTGGAAGGCTTTTTGGACATTTATAGATTAACGTTACGCCATTTTTTTGTTCAAACGGGTTTGGAAAAAGCCGTTTGTAAAAGATATTATACAGGGTTACGCCTATTGAGCATAACGCCCGAATACAATAAAAGAAAATTGCTCGAATGCAGTTCCAGGAATCTCGTAATAAATTGTTATAATCGTATTCGTAAATACAATACTTTACATAAGAATGAAAAGCGATTATATACAACAGAACTCCAATACATATTAATAAAATTATCATCGTTTTTCCTTGCGATCCTATCTAAACAATTATTCAAATTGACGATCGGTTTTGTTAAACCGTTTTGCCCAGGCATACAGAATCAAGTTCGCGGAATTCGCCCCAACGTCTAAAATGGCTCCAGAAGGTTCCCTGTTTCCATCTGACAAAACGTTAATCCATTTGTTGGTAAAGCGATATCCTCTTTAGAACATAATTCCGATAGTTTAATATCTATTTGACGTCTTGATATTTTACTACTTATGTATATTTTGCACAAAATAACTCATTTGTCAAGAGGGTAATAGTTGAGTTAAATAAAAAAGCCCTTTGAGAGGGTTTCTCTCAAAGGGCGTAAATAACTCGGCGGCGCCTACTCTCGCACTTGCAGGACTACCATCGGCTCGAAAAGCTTAACTACTGAGGTCGGGATGGGATCAGGTGTGACCTTTTCAATTAGCCGCCGCGATTTGTTGAAAGTCC
>JAFZAL010000029.1 GCA_017557195.1 Thermoguttaceae bacterium
CCCGCATCAGAAACGGCCTCTGCAACGCGCAGTCGTCTTTCCTCCTCACCATCCAGAAATACCTTGACGCCATCTCCGGCACGAACTTCACAAGGGCGCGCGTCGTTTTCCATGGAACCGCACAGCTACGCTCCCGCCCCCAAAGACGTGGTAGACAGCTTTATGTAATAAGCTACTAGCTATTAGCTGCTAGCCATTAGCTTGGGTATTGGCGCTTCTCGGCGTTAATTGTTAAAGTTTGAATCAAAAATCACAAAGCTAGTAGCTAGAGGCTAGAAGCTAAAAGCTGTACGCTGTTTACTCCCTATTCCCTACTCCCTATTCCCCATTCCCTACCTTCGATTCCTGTTCCTGACGTTGGTGTTGACTTCTGTTACATTCGCAGAAGATTGGGCGCATTTCAATACGGCAGACGAAACCGTCCTGGCGGAACTGGAACGCGTTTATTCTCAGGAACCGTATATTAAAGCTCTCAACGCGGCAGACCAGCTCAAGGCGACTGCAGGGACAGTTCTGGTTCCGAGTAACGGTCAATTCGTTCCGCTCAAGTACGCTGCTGCGCTGGGAAGAAACCGCTTGTTGACAGCTCAGGAACGGACGATCTATCAAAGCCGATACGAATCGACGGCGGCAGAGCTTTATCGTCAGGCGATTGCCCGGGAGGATTTATCAGCTCGGATGGCGGCTTTGTGGCAAGTCTACAAACTGTATCCAGCAACCCGTTCCGCACAGACGGCTCTGGATAATTTGTCAGAATACTTTTATCAAGCTGGACAGTACGAACCGTCGCTTCGCGCTTTAGACGAGTTGGCGACAGCTCCGTGTTACGATGCAAGCGTTCTTCCGCCGGCTCAGCTTAACGCCCGACGTTTGCTGTGCCTGTTTGGAAAATGTTCGCTTCGTTCCGGAACGGCGTTTGAAGAAGAACAAACCAATCTCAAAGAGCAGTTAGCGGATTTCCAACAGCGCTATCCCCGCGCTGTCGGTTCTATGGGCGGAAAGAAAGTCGATTTAAACGCATTCCTCGCCGACGCCTTTGCTCGAATCGCGCCCGCTGAAAAGAACGATTCCGCTGAAACATTGCCTAAAAGCGCTTATCGCGTTGACGCCGACGGGTTATGGCGAACCGGGGCAGGGCAGGAGCCGGAACTGCTGGCAGAAGACGGCGCGCCGGACTCCGTCAAGGCTCTTTACAACGGTTCTTTCGACAACGCCTGCGTAACGGGCGACGGTCTGATTTTTGCCCTCATCGGGACGCCGGACGCTTACGAGAACCCCAATCGACGCGCTCCGCTAGAGTTGGGCAACCGTCTGGTTTGCGTCGATTCCCGACAGTTTGACGCCCTCGCGTGGGAAAAATCGCCCTCCAGCGCCAATTCCCGCTGGCTTGCTCCGCTGCATTACGATTTCGGGCGGCTGTACGCTGTCGAGGTTCAAACGACGACCGCCGCGTATGAACTAACCGTTGTCTGCATGGACGCAGCGTCCGGAATGGAACTGTTCAGAACGCGGCTTCTTTCAACGCCGCATAAACCGACGGTCAAGTTCAGCTTCGATTCTCCCTTTACGTTCACGCTGACTGTTGAGAAGGACGCCGACAACCGCGCCCAATTCGAGATAAACCGAACAACCGGCGAAATCGAGCGTTTATGTAATATACTTTAAATAATTAGACAAAATTGAGTATATTATGATTTTGGGAAAAATTTTTTGAAAATTTCTATTTATTTGCGTTCATCTTTCCATTTTTATGTTAAAATATATATTAAGTAGTAGTATAAGATAATATATCCCAAAGCGTTTTTCCGTTTTCGAGCGGTCGGAAACGGGAGAACTCGTTTTGCGGTTTAACCCAACAATACGTTTATTAGAAAGCGCGTTTCCAATGTTACATTTACGTCGAATCGCAGTTGTTTTGTCCGTCGTTGCGTTGTCTGTCAGTTTCGCCCGCGCGGACGTTGTTTCCTACTTCAATTTTGATAACGGGAATTACCTCAATTCTCAGCTCACACCGACTGTTACAGGTTCTCCAACTTCCATTACCGGCAAGTTCGGTGAGGCGATGGACTTTGCCTTGGCTGACAACTGGACGTTTACCGGCGACCAGCTTGTCAACTTCCTTTCGTCGTTAGACAAAACCTGTACAATTACGTTCTGGGCGAACACGAAAAGCGATTCGTTAAATACTGGAACTCGTCATAATGCGTTTTGGTTAAGCAACGATCCAACGTTTAACGACAAGCTGCAAACGAACAGAAACATGTTTACCCATTACGGGTACAGCAATGGAACGCATATGTATTTCGACGCTGGCGTGAGCAACTCTTTTGACCGCATTGACACAAACACAACTGCTGCTGGAACGTATCCGGAAGGCGAATGGGTGCATTGGGCGTATGTCAAAGACGTCAACGCTGGCACAATGCGCGTTTACAGAAACGGCGTTGAACTGGTTAGCGGCGGCAGCAGAACCCGCAGCGTCGCCGGCATCGTTGCCATGACAATCGCGAACGACCTGTCCGTTCAGATGGACGATTTCGTCGTTGACAACAAAGCGCTCTCTTCCGGGGAAATCCTGCATCTGGCGACGTCGCAAACCGCCTTGGTTTCAGATACAATGAACCGCTCGCTGAGCAACGCCAGCATGGAAATCAGCCCCGGCGGAATTGGAACCGTCGGAACGATGCGATTCATTCAGCAGGAAAACATTGCGTACGGTCGCGGCGATTACGCTTCCCAGAATTCCTATTACAGTACTAGTGTTGGACCCAATCGCGCTGTTGACGGCAACACCAACACGACGTGGGGCGGCGGCAGTATGATTCACACCGCCGGCTCTGCTGTCGGCGACTGGTGGCAGGTTCAGTTTTCTGATACAGACGTCCCGGTTGACAAAGTTACCATCTGGAACCGAACGGAATCGGGATGTGCAGACCGCTTGGGTAACTTCACGATGAACTTCTATACGGAAGATCCGTCCGCCAACGCGGCAGCCGAACCGGTTTATTCGTATACCTATTCCGGGACGTTCCCCGGTACCGGCACAATTGACCTTCCGGAGACGTTCAACGCCAGCTGGGTTCGCATTACCAACGGCGTTCAGAAAGCGTTGAATATTTCCGAAGTTCAGATTTACACCCCAACCGACAACGGCGGTTTTTCCGCTGCCAGCAATAACGGCGCGATAATCGACGGCAAAAATTATCAGTCGTACAACCTGTCGTTGTCCGGCAACTCCGTTTTGACGATGGATGTTAACGGTTCTGAAATGGATAAAGTGTCGGTTTCCGGCGCGCTGACCATGGGCGGAACGCTGAAATTCAATTTCATTGACGCCAGCGCCGTTACCGCGGCTGACATCAATACTATGCTGGCGGCAAATTCTTTCTCTGGAAAATTTGACAACATCGTCTTTGCCGGCGACGACCGTGCAACGTTTGACAGCAAGAATATCGTAATTCGCAATTTGAGTGATAAGAACCTTGAAGCTGTAGATATGGTTCACTGGAAAGTCGCGCCGGAAGACAAGAATTTCGCCAACGTCAACAACTGGTCATCTAATCCGGCTGGTCAGAACGTGGCAGTTGGTATATATGCAGACGAAGCCGCTGACATGACGCTTGACACGTCGATGTCGCTGGGTTACGTTCACTTTGGATACAGCAACGTTGTTGGGGACGCGTCTTTGACGCTCAAAAACGGCGCGGATCTCACTGTTACCGGCATGGGAATCGGAGAAAACTCCAGAAACACGCCAACAATACTTAATGTAGAATCCGGCGCAAAACTTACGGATACCGGCGACCTTTACGTCGGACACGACGGTCTTGGAACTCTCAACGTAACCGGCGGCGAAGTTACAGTTAACAAACTGCGTCCAGGCTATTATAACGCCGGATCAGGCGTTGTAAACATCTCTGGCGGCGAAGTTACAGTTAATGCAGAATCCGAAATCGGCAACTACGGCGCTGCGGAGATTACCGTTTCCAATGACGCCAAACTGACGTTCAACGGTACGGTTCGAATTGCCAATCAGGGTACAAAAACGGCGTTTATCAATCTTGAAGACAACGCCGAAATGAGCGTTAAAAACCTGTTTCTCGGTCAGAGAGGAGCGAACAAGGGAACTATGACGCTGTCCGGCAATTCAAAATTAACTGTTACAGACAATCTTCAAATTGGCACGGACTCCGGATCCAAAGGGTCTGGAACAATGACCCTGAAAGACAATGCTGTTGTTCATGTTACTACGACAGGCGGCAACAGATTTTACCTTGGTTATAACGCTGGAACGAGTACGCTCAATGTTGCAGACAACGCCTCTCTTACGATTGATGGGAATGGTTTCGTAGTTGCTGATGCAGCAACAGGCGTTCTTAATCAAACTGGCGGAACGATAACTGTTTCTACCAACCGTGAAATTTATACTGGCGACCAGGCGACCGGCAATGCGATTTTCAACATTTCCGGCGGTAAGTTTAACGCAAACGCTCAGTTTGTTGCCGGCACGCGTGGAACGACAACGATCAACCTGTCCGATACCGGCGAATTCAACGCGAATCAATTGTTTGTCGGCGCGCCGGGATACGCTGCGAATTCAACTTCGATTGTCAATCAGACAGGCGGTACGTTTAACGCGAATGCGGGCATTCAGTACGGCTTGAACGCCAACCAGGGAGCGGGTATTTATAACCTCTCCGGCGGAACTCTCAATGCAACGACCATTACCCGCAAGGCGGATTTCAGCAACATGAAAGTTCAGTTCAACATGTCCGGCGGCGTAGCTAACATCGACACTCTGGCTATCCCTACCGGTTTTACAGGCGGAACGTTGAACGCTGGAACCATCGACACAACGCTCAGCTATAAGGACACGTTTGAACAGTCCGGCGGCGTTTTGTCAATTGGCGGAACCGACAAGATCGGCGCTACGACCATTACCGGCTCGTACCTGGCGACTCAGCTGGACACCGTTAATAATATCGCTCGAACGGGAACGCCGTTTAAGGAATCCGGATATCAGGGAGATACGTTCCCCGCCAATTTGGCAAACGACGGCGTTTACAGCAACTTCGCTCACACCGCTCAAGACGGTCAGGCGCATCAGCCGTACTGGGGCGTTTCCTATGACGAAGACGTCAACTTCGGAAGGGTTGTCGTTTGGAACCGTTCTGGTTGGGGCGCCGATAGACTTTTAAACGGCGTTGGGTTCTACGTGGACGTTCTGGGCAACAACGACAACGTCGTCTGGCAATCTCAGACCTTTACGGAGGGCAGCGGCTATGGCTTTGTTGTTGACGTGCCTGACGACGTTGTTGGTCAGAAGATTCGCGTTGTCCGCGGCGGTGAAACGACCGACCCGATGAACATCGCGGAAGTTGAAGTTTACGCCTACAATCCAACAATCGACACGTCCAACCTGCCGACGCTGAAGTTTGAGATTGAGTCTCCTGACAGCTACGACCAGCTTGCCATTCAGGGCGATTCGTTCGACATCGGCAACGGATTGGTTGTCTTGGACTTAACGTCCATGAATCCGGAAGCTCTCAACGCTCCGAAGGGATCGACAACGCTCATCCAGCTGTTTGATCTGCCGGACGGCGTCGGTATTACAGGCTACTTTGCTGATATTCTTCTTCCTGAACTTCCAGAAGGCGAGTCTTTTGATTTGGATAATCTGTTAACAGGCGGCGTTATTGCCCTGATGGGCAAACCGTTCTCGCCGGACGAAATTCCTGAACCGTCCACCTGGGCGCTGCTTCTTCTCGGCGCCGCGGGCTTGCTGTACTGGCGGAAGAAAAATGCGTAATTCGTAATGCGTAATTCGTAATTATTTAAACGATAGACGAACTGGTTCGTCTATCGTTTTTTTAATTTCCCCCCCGGGCGTCTTGACGTCAGGCAAAAAGGGGGTATAATATATAGAAAGGAATTATCAATTAGTTAATCGCAGCGCAGCGTTGCGCTTGCGAAATTGCTAATTGCTAATTGCTAATTGCTA
>JAFZAL010000030.1 GCA_017557195.1 Thermoguttaceae bacterium
ACCGGTCGATTGTGCGGGCAGACGTCCTGGCAGACATCGCAGCCGAAAACCCGATTCCCCACGCGGCTGGCGATTTCGTCTGGAATTGGCCCGCGATGTTCGATAAGCCAGTAGCTCAAACAGCGGCGAGCGTCCAAGCCGGAATCGGACAGAGCGCCTGTCGGGCAGGTGTCGATGCACCTGCGGCACTCTTCGCAGGAAACAAATCGCCCTCCTTGACCGGGCGTAGGATGAAGGGGTTCTGTCGACAGCAAAACCGCCAGGTTGACCCGGCTGCCCCAGTCGCCGCACTGCATCAGTGTGTTTTTGCCGATGTATCCCAGTCCAGCGGTCAGAGCGGCGTCTTTTTCCAAAATAGGAGCGGTATCGACCACGCCTCGGCATTTGCCGTTGGGAAACAACTCGCGATGAGTTTGAGCAAGCTGCTTGAGCGTTCGGCGGATTCAGCTGTGGTAATCTTCGCTGACAGCGTAGAACGCGATTCGACCTCGAACTGCGCCTGACGATTCGCCCGTTTCGGATTCCAGACAGGGGAACGCGCTTTTTGCAAGCGATTCCGTTTCCTGCGGCATTGCCAGGACAACCATCGACCGAACGCCCGGCAGAACCGCGTTGGCGTCTGCGTACGCTTCGCGCCGGGCGGACAGGTACGTCATGTCGGCATTGCAGCCGTCGTCCAGCCAGCGATAAAACCTGTCCAAGCCGTTCGGACGCCGCGCTTCAATAATCCCTGCGGAAACCGCCCCGAGTTCCTTCGCTCTCGACAGTAATACTTCCTCTGCGCTCATAAATCATAGTATAATACGAACTGAACGCTAAAAAAAGGGGGGGAGGGGGATGAGTAGTTAGGAGTGAGGGGTGAGGAGTGAGGAGTTGACAAATGCGTAATGCGTAATTCGTAATTACGCAAAGCGCTCCTCTCGTGGTTTACTACTGCCTACTGCCTATTGCCTACTGCCTCGCTCTGCGCCCGTTTGTGAATTCTCTTTATCGCGATGAATATCGACAGGAGCGTTATCCCGCCGACAAGCAGGTCGATTCCAAACAGCAGCCCAACAATCCAGGTTGAGTCCATCGGAATAATCCAGAGAATTAAAACGCCTAAAATGACGGACATGATTCCGCTGAAAAGCGACATGCCGTAGGAAACGCCGCTAAGACGTCCGAAACCGAAGATTTTCAGGCATCCTTCAACGAGGAAGTAAACGCCCAGCGTCAGGGAGAGCGCGTAAAGCCCCAGCAGCGGGTGCAAAAGCATAATCGCCCCGGAAATAATCGCGAGAATCGACAGCAACGCCACCAAAATGCGCTGGCTGACCTTTTTCCAGGCGAAAATATGAAACGCAAACGTCAATCCCGTTCCGATCATCACGCAGCCCAGCACGACGTTTATGATTTCACTGAAGAAAAACGGCGAAATAATCGCCACGATTCCCAAAACGCAAATCGTTGCTGCAGCGGCAATTAGGGAAATTGACGGTTTTGGCAGACGAAAAGCCGACGGTTGAAGCAGCACATCGTCGGTTTGTTCGTTGTAAACGGTTGTTGGATTTGTCATTATGTCTCCTTGAAATGTTCTAAATTATTTGGAAAAAAACGCTCCTGGACGCAAACTTTCTCTAAACTGCTTAAATTGTATCCCTGTTGGCAAAAAATTTTTTCAATCCGCTCCTTGTCAATATTATTCTTTGATGTACAATAGACGGAAGTTGCGAGTTGCGAGTTGCGAGTTGCGAGAGATTTTTTGAGACGCTTGCGCCAATTCCTAATTCCGCATTCCGCATACCGAATTTATAGCTGCAACTCCCTTGAATTATGTATACCTACAACCTCATACCTGAAATGAAAATTTTTAGCGGTCGGTCGAATCCGGACCTTGCAACGCGGATGTGTGATTACCTGGGCGTCAAGTTGGGTAAAATCTCGATTGGCAACTTCCCAGACGGCGAAATTTTTTGCAAAATTGAAGAAGACGTTCGCGGACGCGACATTTTCATCGTTCAGTCAACCGGTCGAGACGTCAACGAAGCGTTGATGGAACTGTTGATTATGATCGACTCGTTCCGTCGCGCCAGCGCCTCACGCATTACCGCTGTTATCCCGTATTACGGATACGCCCGGCAGGACCGCAAAGACGAAGGCCGCGTTCCGATTACCGCCAAGCTGGTTGCAAACCTGCTCACCAAGGCGGGCGTTGACCGCGTTTTGTCCATCGACCTGCATGCCGCTCAGATTCAGGGCTTTTTCGACATCCCCGTCGATCATCTGCACGCGACGCCGGTTCTGGACGAGTTCATTCAGAAGATGAATCTGCCGCAGGACAAGCTCATGGTCGTTAGCCCGGACGAAGGCAGTATCAAGCGCGCTCAGGCGCACGCAGACAACCTCAACTGCCCGCTTGCCGTGGTCGACAAACGCCGAACCAGCGCGACAGAAACCCGTCAGGCAAACCTCATCGGTCCGTCAGTTGAAGGGAAAACCGTTATCATCTTTGACGACATGATTTCCACCGCCGGGTCAATTACCGGGGCGGCGAAAATGGTCAAAGAAGCCGGCGCAGAAAAGATTTATCTGTGCGCTACCCACGGCGTTTTCTGCGGCGACGCGCTCAACAAGCTCAACAACGCGCCCATTGACGGTTTGGCTGTTACAAACACGATTTACATTCCGGAAGATCAGCGACCCAACAACACCGTTGTCGTAGACGTTTCCGCCATGCTGGCAGAAGCCGTCAGACGAATTCACTACAACGAATCCGTCAGCATGCTGTTCAAATCTCGATATTAATAGAAATCGAGCGCTTAAAACAAATCAGGGAGAGCTTAACCGCTCTCCCTTTTTTTATGTGCTGACGTACGCAGGCGCTTTCCCATTTGAAAATTGGCCTGTAATTATATAATAAAAATCTGACTAAAATTAAGAATTAAATTTTTAAAACTTATTATCACAGCATATATTGATTATTTATGCCTGCAACAGTAGTAATTTATATAAAGTTTGGTATTTTTCTTAAGTTGAGTCGTTAAAAATAAAAATTTTATGTTATAATATAATAAAGTATAAAAATATATAACTATACTGTTTCAGTATGAGTATATTATCACTTGTTGGAAACAACGATTTTAATTGAATTGAGGTTAACATGAAAACCTTTCAGAATGTTACATTGCGTCTTTGCGCGTTGATTGCAGCGCTGGCGCTGTTTGCTCAACCCGTTCAGGCGGATCCGGTTTTGCGCGGTTACTGGACGTTTGACGGAGACTCTGTCGAAAGCGGTACTATTACAGAATCCGCCGGTTATGTAACCGCAGGAACGCACGATGGAATTCTCGTCAATAAAACTTCGGTTGTCGATGAACAAACCGTCAACGGAATTTCATTCAAACCTATTACCGGCGAAGGCGAAATCGTAGAACCGGGCAACCATTTGTCTTCCGGCAACTACATCTCGTTCACAAACGATTCGTACGCGATTATTCAAAACACCTCAACAGCAACGACTAATGAGGCTCTGTTAAGTCCCAATTATTTGAATACTTACGACTTCGCAGGCGCGTCCTATACGATTTCCGCCTGGGTCAAAGGCATGCCTGACGGCAGCTGGGAACCGTACATCGCCAAAAACGGCGAGGGCGGATACGGTTGGCAGCTGCGTCGTCAGGGTGGAAACTCGTATCCGACGTTTACCTATCGTATTTCCGGCGGCGACGACGACCCCGTCCCTAACGTTAGCGGATATAATAATATCAATGACGGTCAATGGCACAACCTCGTTGCCGTCTATGGCGGAACGTATCGCGAACTGTACATGGACGGTCAAATCATTATGCGCATTCCAGACACCGCCGCTTCAGCTGGCGGTCAAGGTGAACCGCTGGTCTTTAGCGGTCGGTATACAGGCGGCGCCTATACCGGTTTTGCCAACATCTCTTTAGACGACGTTGCAATCTACTCTGGCGCTCTGCGAAACGATCAGGTTGCATACATCAGCGCCGGAGGAGATCCTACTAAAATTGCTACCGTTGAAGCTGGAACCAAAACGATTAATATTGGTCTGAACTCAATTGTTGGATCAGACGGCGTATCGTTTACTCGCACCGGCAATATTTCCCGCAATTGGCTCGACGAAGACATGCACTTCGATGGCAGCTCTTACCTCAGAACCAACCTTCCCGTCGGGTCGGCGGGTTTGAACGGTTCGTTTACTGCGTCCGCCTGGGTGAAACTCGAGGGCGACAGTCTGTCAGGCGACAGATCAATCTTTGGCAATGACGCTACAGGAGAAAATAAAGGTTTACACCTGATTGTTCGAGACGGTCATCCTCACATGGGATTTTACAGCAACGACCTGCAAGCGTCCAGCACAACTCTTAAGACTGGCGAATGGTACTACCTTACCTGGCAGTACGACGCTGATAATCAAACGCAAAAGATTTATCTCGGCGGCGCTGAAATTGCCAGCCGAACAGGAGCTGCCGCCTTTGCTGGAACCAATTACCTGGATATCGGTAAGTCTATGGGCGGCGGTTATTTTACCGGCAACATTAAAGGCATATCCATTACAGACAGCGTTCTGACCTCTGATCAAATTAAAGCTCAGATGAACGCTCCCGCAACTCCACACGTTGAGAATTTCGAGTGGGGCAAAAATGACGAATGGTACTCTGGCGGCGGCGCTTCGCTGGGAAATGTCGCTTCTACAACTGTCAATAACACAACCTTTAAAGGTCTGACCACGTACCATACGGCTGCAACAGACGCGGAAAAGAATGTTTATAATGGCAGCAATGCCAAAATGGGCAACACAGACTATACCACCGGTATGGTTTGGGGACCGTCGTTTACCGTATTGGAAAACGAAGCGTCGATTTCCCTCGACGTTTTTGGCGGCAATGCAGCGTTAAACGTCAATGACCGCCAAACCGGCGGCGTGGGCGTTGCTCTTTGGGACTTGACAACTGGCGACTACGTTCGCGAGGGCGGCGATGTTGTTTATTTCAACGGAAATGGCAGCAACGAACTTCAGCATAAAACGTTCTCCATTAATGGTCTCCAGGGACACAATCTGATGATCGTAAGCATAGACCGCAGCTACGGCGGTTGGGGCTGGGTTGGTCTGACCAATCTGGAAGCAGATGCGACTCAGGTCAGCGCTATTGCCGGAGCAGAACAGCATCATCTTGTTCTAACTGACTTCAACTTCGACACAGCCGGCGAATTCAGCGGCATGTACGAAGTCGACGCCGAAGGAAACAGACTCGATTCCGTTACTCACTTTACCAACGGAACTCGAAACGGAAGCGCTGTTACCAACTATTATGTTGATAGTTCCGGAACGGCTAATAAAACTAAAGGCTTCCTCAGCTCAGGAACCGCTGCATACGGCGAAGAACAAACGACAGGCGTTCTTCGTTCTGATCCGTTCCTCATTCAGGGCGACATTATGGAATTTTACATCGCCGGCGGCGATACCAATAAGCACATTGATTTGGTCGACGCCACGGAAGATATTGTTTACCGTACCGCGACAGGCAATAGAACCAACGATTTCCGATACGATTTCTGGAGTCTGAAGGGACTTGAAGGCAAGTCGGTTTACATCCGGATCGTTGACGCAGACGGCGGTTCCAGCTGGAGTCACCTGGAACTCGACCAAATTCGTCAAGTGAAATTTGCTCCGACTGCAACAGACGTTCTGGCGGCTGACAATGCATTAACCGCCCGACAGTTGGCGTTTTACGAGGTTGAGCCTGGCTTTAATGTGAATTCTTATAATTTGGATGGTACTGGCGTTAACGACTTGACCTCGCTGGCTAATTATATTACTGGCGGAGCTGATGCAACAGAAAAGAAAATTCAAGTAACTCTTGACAATTTCATAGCTACAGAAGGAGCGCCCGTTGGCGTTGACGTTTTGTCTGTTTTGGACGTCAAATCCGCTGGCTTGTACACGTTGGTTGTCGGCAACGACGATCCGTTTGAACTCACGCTTAATGGCAAGGCAGTTGGATTGGGAGAATCTGACGGCAATTTGACTTTTATTCCGCTGCAGTTTAGCGAAGTTGGTCAATACGCTTTAGAAATGCTTTATTTGGATACTACCGGAACTGGCGTTTCCTTATACGTAGCAGAAGGCGCTTACGATGAGTGGCAACGCGCCGCTATCTTTGAGCTGCTTTCTGGCGCTGGAGAGGGTAATATTAAAGCGTACGCTCGGGATGTTGACCCCAACAAGATTCCGGAACCGTCCACCTGGGCGCTGCTGATTCTCGGCGCTGCTGGAATGTTGTACTGGCGAAAAAGAAAGTAACATGCAACCCACGGGTGTGAACTCGCAGGGTAAAAATCAGCGTAGATAAACATAAAGCGGGAGGAAACTCCCGCTTTTTTCTTTAGTCAATCCAAACGTGGACAGCCTGTAAAAGGATTACGCTGCTCATTTATCATTCAACGTTTCCGCCCTGAAAACGAACGTACTTCGGCAGTTCGCCAATCAGCGGACGCAGGTATTCGATGCAGGCGTCTGTTACAAACAGATTTTCGTCGTCGATGAATTCGTCGGGCATGGGCTTGGCGCCGATAGCGACGTCTTTCAGCGGGGCGGTTCCCAGCGAGTACTTGTAGGGGCTGGTCGAATCGCGTTCGATGGTAACCATGACGCCCGTCGTGCCTTCAACCGCCAGTTCGACAGCGCGCTTTCCGCAAGCGTACGCTTCGTCGATGTCAGACTGGTTGGCTCTGTCGGCAGCGCACATCTGGAGAGATTCCGTAACCTGGAATTCGCCGCGCCAGCCGAATTCTTCCTTGATCATCTGGTGCAGCATCATGGCGGCAGAAGTTCCGCCCATGGCGCCGAATTCAATGTTGGAGAACTTGTCAGCCGTCTTGGACGCGCTGACCGGGGTTCCGTCAGCGTAGCAGACGCCTTCGCCGCAGACTATGCTCACCCAGCCGAAGAGATCGTAAACCTTTTTGACCTGTCCGAGGAACTTGTCTCTGTCAAAGGCGCGTTCCGGAACGAGAATAATATGCGGAGCGTCGTCACAGGCGTCTTTCGCCAAAGCGGCGGCGGCGGGAAGCCAACCGGCGGATCTGCCAACCGTCTGGAAAATGACGTACTGGTCAACGCGCTTCATGTCGCGAGCGAGCATGCCCGCCTGCTTGACCGACATGGCGACGTAACGTCCGGCAGAGCCGAATCCCGGCGTATGATCGGTGCAGCACAGGTCGTTGTCGACGGTTTTCGGAACGCCAACGCCGCGCAGTTCCCAGCCCTGTTCTTTGCAGTACTGTTCCATACGGCAAATCGTGTCCATCGTGTCGTTGCCGCCAGCCAGGAAGTAGTAACGAATGTTGTACTTCTTGAACATCTCCAAAGCGGGGGCGAAATCGCCGTCCTGGAGCTTGTGTCGGCAAGAGCCAAGAGCGCTGGAGGGCGTGTACTTCAGACCTTCGATAATCGCGGGATCTTCTTTGCCCAGATCGATAACTTCATTTTTCATGAACCCTTCGATGCCGTAACGCATGCCGTAGACATGTTCAATGGCTTCCTGTTTGAGGGCTTCCTGAATAACGCCGCACAGCGACGAGTTAATAACCGAGGTCGGACCGCCGGACTGACCGACAATAGCGTTTCCTTTAAGCATTTGAAAATACTCCTTGCTAAAATATAGGGTAATGAGTTTGCACTTCAATAGAACTCTTATTGTCAATTATACCCACAAAAAAATTTTTTGGAATACCCTTGTCAGGAAAAACAGCAATAATGTTTGAACATCCGTCTTTATGAGTATTCTACAGTAATTGGAGTTATTTATGCGCTTATAATGGAAAAGAAAACGTTTATATTACGACTTCTCCAGCGTATTCCTTGAAATATTCAATAATACTGCAATGCGGACAGGTCAATATGTTCCTTTATAACGGCAGAAATAGAATAATTTTCCATCTTTTTTTACTTCTTTTTCAAATTTGTTGTTGCAAATACCTTGAGTTGAGTGTATAATGACTAACAGTATGGAATTCCTCCTTATGTGGATTGCTTTTGGGGTTTACCATATATTATTGAAAGAATCCTGTGTTTTTTCATCAGGCGCCAACTTATCGGAGGAACCTTATTTCATATTGGGCGATGAGGGACCTGCCGTAGCATCCGTTTACATGTAACTTCAAACAAGGAGTGTACATATGCCTCAATTTACTTGTAGAAAGTGTGGAAATCTTCTACCAGAAGGACAGACGGTTTGTCCTTACTGTGGAACAAACAATGAAACAAACTTTGGAACAGACATTGCTCAAAGCGACCCTTCAGTTAATAACGCTGACCAAGACAACAAAAATACTTTTGCATTAGTTGGCATGATCACTGGTATAGTGTCTGTCGTATTAATGCCGTTGATGTCTTGTTTCTGTACGCCAGGCAATGTGGTCTTAGGCATACTTCCAATCGTCTTTGGAATTTTGGGATTAAATTATATAAAAGATCATCCTGGAGCTGAAGGAAAAGTACAATCCTGGGTCGGAATTGGTCTTGGCGCTTTTACTCTTCTGGCAGGACTGATTTTAATTGTCATTATGGTTATTTTTATGATTGCAAGCCATAGTGTCTGAAATCGCGCTTGCCTAACTGGGCGACAAATCAGCGTGAAAAAGCATTTGAGGAACCTGCTGAGACATCCATTTACTCCGCGGGTTCCTCTGCCAATGCAACAATTAGTTTGATTGCTGGAGTAATATCTGCGTTCACAACGTGTTTTTACAGAGGTTCTTTGAGTTTGCCCGGGGTATTGTTGCAATCGTCTTTGGAATTTTAGGATTAATGTTTAAGAAAAAATATACGCCGTTTTATATAATACTATTGATAGTATTTGTATTTGGCAGCGTATATTTGTATAATCATAAACCGACGTCAGGCAATAAATATCTGCCAAAATGCATCTTCCATGAGATGACGCATTTATATTGCCCAGGCTGTGGAGTTACAAGAGCCTATTATTCATTGCTCCATGGCGATTTTGCAATGGCGTTCCGCTATAATCCAATGGTTTTTCCATTAGTAACAATGGCGGTTCTTATTGCTATATTTCCGCGGTTGTCCAGAACCAATTACGTTATTGTTCCGCTACTTATCGTAATAATAACATTTTGGATTGTCAGGAATCTGCCATGGTATCCATTTACATTGCTGGCGCCTCCTCCTATGTAACCAGAAAAGAGAAAGACTTATAGAGCGCGTTCCAATTTCTTTAGATTATCTCCTGAATAAAGCGTCAGCGCATTTCAGAACGCTGACGCTTGTTTTTTAGACCTTATTATCTTAAGGAATTACAGCTTTTCCCAGGTCGTTGTTTTGTCCGGGCGGTCTTCCAGTTTGACGCCCAGTTCTTTCAGTGCGTCGCGAATCAGGTCGCTTGTCGCCCAGTCTTTGTTCTGTCGGGCGTTGGCGCGAATCTGAATAATCAGGTTCATCAAGCCGTCAACGAGCGAGTTGTCTTCGGCAGAGTCGTCCTGACCGGCTTTCTTGGGCGGTTCGAGGAACAGTCCCAAAGCGCCCGCCAGTTCGCGGAACGTCTTGACGCCCTGAACGAGTTCAGCGACGGCTTCCGGCGTTGGGGCGGTTTCCAGCTTCTGGTCGTCGATGAACTTGTTGAGCTTCTTCAGCAGGTCAAACAGTTCAGCGATTCCCGCGCCGGTATTGAAGTCGTCGTCCATGGCGTCGAGGAACGTCTTGCGGCTTTGCGCGACCGCCTGCAGCAGTTCCGACTGACCCGGATCGAACTCGCCAGCGTCGCGAGTTTTGGCGAATTCCGTCTGATAGAACTTCGTTCCCGTAACGCGGTCAAAGCGTTTGAAGAATCGATAGAACGCTTCCAAGCCGGTTTGAACTTCTTCAATGCGTCTGACGGAATAGTCAATCGGACGTCTATAATGCGTTGACAGCAGGAAGAATCGAATCGTTTCGCCGGCAAACGTTTTGAGCATGTCGCGGAACGGGACAGAGCCTTTGGACTTGCTGATCTTACCGGCTTCCTGCGACGCGATGTCGCCTTCTTTGGCTTCCGGGGCGTCTGCCGCCTTGGTTTTGCGACCGCCGACTTTGCCGATTTCGTCCGACGCCTGCATCAAACCGTTATGCATCCAGTATTTGACGTACGGCTTGCCGCTTCGCGCTTCCGACTGAGCGATTTCGTTTTCGTGGTGCGGGAATGCCAGGTCCAGCCCGCCGCCGTGGATGTCGAACGTATCTCCCAACAGGCAGGATCCCATGACGGAACATTCGATATGCCAGCCCGGTCTGCCCGGTCCCCAGGGGGATTCCCAGGACGGTTCGCCCGGCTTCGCGCTTTTCCACAGAGCGAAGTCCGCCGCAGAGTGTTTTCTTTCCGCCGTCGAACCGCCTTCGCCCAGCATCTGCTCGACGGAACGGTGTGACAACTTTCCGTATCCGGGGAACTGAGCGACGTCGTAGTAAACGTCGCCGTCGGACTCGTATGCAAACCCCTTGTCGATCAAATCCTGAACGAATTTGATAATCTGCGGGATGTACTCCGTCGCGTGCGGGAAATGGTCGATGGTCGTAACGCCCAGCGCCTGAATGTTCGACAGGTAATCCTGGGTCATTTCCGCCGCCAGGTCAGCCATCGCCATGTGGCGGGCGTTGGACTCGTTGATGAGCTTGTCGTCAACATCGGTAATGTTGACAACGAACGTAACGTCGTACCCGCTGTAGGTCAGGTATCGCTTGACGCAATCAAAAATAACCGGGCCGACCATGTGCCCGATATGGCTGGGCTTATAAACCGTTGGGCCGCACAAATACATTCCGACTGGGCGTTTCTCGCCGGTGGGCGTCTGGACGGGAACAAAATCTTCCTTTTGACGACTGAGCGTGTTGTATACTCGAATCATAGTTTTGTCTATTAGGGTTGGGTGGGAAATGAATAAATTCAATTGATTCCCTATTTTACCAAAAAACGAAAACAATGCAACATCGATTTTGAAGTTCTTGCCCTGTTAGACAAGAAAAAACGGAACTTCTGCAATTTTGACGCATCGATGGGGAGAAGGGGAATTCTTTTCTGGCAGTATAAAGAACGTCCCCAGTTTAATCGCGTCGTGGAAAAATCATTTTTGACCCCTCCTTGCAGGAAATGGGAAATCAGCTAAAATAAACATAATCAATATGCCTCAGTGGCGCAATTGGATAGCGCATCGGTCTTCGGAACCGAGGGTTATAGGTTCGAATCCTACCTGAGGTATTTTTCCGCCTTGCTTGCCATAGCAAGGCATTTTTGTTTTTTTTCTTTTTAGCTTCTTGACAACGTATTCTCGATATGATAAAATAATCTTAAAATCTGGAAATGAATCTATAAAGGAGAAAGCTATGGATGAAAAACAATTGATTCAAAAAACCGTTTTGGGGAACGCTATCCATCAGAATCGAGAACGTTTGCTGAAAGTTATTTCCTGGCATGAGCCCGACTGGCTTAAAAGGCAAATGCCGGTTGAAGACATTCTTCAAGAGGTCTTTCTTGACGCGTATGACCGTCTGGATTATCTCAACGATAATCCGGATATTCCTTTGATTGTCAAGCTGAGAACCATTGCTTTGCAAACGATTGTTGACAAGGAGCGTTATTACGGCGCCGACAAACGCGATATCAACAAAGAAGTCTATAATAACAATGACGAATCTAAAGATGATTTGTTTGTCATTTTGGCTAGCGCGATAACCTCTCCCAGCCAAAAGTTTTTGCGCTCTGAACTCGTGAATCTTGTTCGCAAAGTTCTCAATGAGATGTCGCCGGAAGACAGGGATATCATTATTTTGCGCCATTTTGAGCAGATGGAATACGATGAATGCGCTGCAATTATGAATGTTACTCTTGACGCTGCCAAGATGCGCTATTCTCGCGCGCTTAAACGATTCAAAGAATTGTTCGAGAAAATTTCGGGATTTAAACCATGAACCTTCCAGACATTATAGATCTGTTTATACAGGCTGTTCGCTCTGGAGAGGATGTTTCGATTGATTCTTTTGCCTCTCGATTTCCGAAGCATGAAGAAGAACTCAAAGACATTCTTCCGATGGCGCTTATGCTGGAAGGCATTCAAATGCCGAATTCGGATGAGACTGTGGCGTTTGCTCCTGAACTCCCTAATATTCCGGAGCAAATCGGGGCGTACAAGATAATTCGTGAGATTGGACATGGCGGCATGAGCGCGGTTTATGAAGTCTTTGACGCAAAAGCGAACCGCGCCGCGGCGCTGAAAGTTCATCGAATGCCTCAAGCCGTCAGAGAGGCTGAAATCCTGAAAAAACTTCATCACGAAAATATTATTGCTTTTTACGATACGGGAACGCAGGACGACGTCGTTTACACCGTTATGGAATTTGTTGACGGTTCCAGTTTGGACAAGACCAATTGGAAAACGCTTTTTCCCGGCAAAACGCCTGACCAGGCGGCGGCATTGATTATTTTGCAGTCGGCTCGCGGGTTGGCGTATGCGCATTCTCAAGGGGTTATTCATCGAGACATTAAACCGGCAAATATTCTTCTTACCAAATCAGGCGACGTCCGGCTTTCCGACTTTGATCTTGCTGGGGGAGAGGGCGCGCCAGACGTTCCACCCAGCGGCGGGACAATGAAATACATGGCTCCGGAATGTCTGGTAGCTCAACCAGGACCGGCGGCGATTTCGCCTAAAGTTGATCAGTATTCGCTGGGAAAAACTTTTTTGGACATGCTGGATGAACAAGATTCTTCACCGGATTTGCTTGCCATTGCCAGACGCGCCATGACTCTTATTCCTTCTAACCGATTTGAATCGCTCGACGAAATGGCAGACGCAATAGAGGATTGGCTTAAGAAATCGTCGGAAGCTAACGGCTAGGGCTTCGAGCGTTTATTAAAAATTCCGTTATTTTTTTATTTTTGAAGCGTCCGAGGGCTTGCAACGAATTTGCAATTCAAGTAAAATGTTAGAAATGTAGAAAAAGAATGTTTTAAATTCACTCATAGTTTTAATTGGAGATTTCCTGTTATGGTAATGAAGAAATTCATCAATGATCCCGAAAATTTGACCACAGAACTTTTAGCCGGCATGCAGATCGCGTTCCCGGACAAGATTGTCGTAGATCAGAAACTGGTCTGCCGCGCCAATCCGAAGTCGACCGACAAGGTCGCCATCGTCTCGATGGGCGGAACCGGACACGAACCCGCAATCAGCGGTTTTGTCGGATACGGCATGCTTGACGTTTCCGTCGCAGGCGACATTTTCGCCGCCCCGGGCGGACCGAACGTCTACAAGGCGCTGGAAAAAATGAATCGGGAAGCCGGCACTCTGTTGATCGTTCTTAACCACGCCGGCGACGTCATGAGCGGCGACATGGCTATGGAAATGGCGGAAGAAGAAGGGCTTAACGTCCGTTCCATCAATACTCACGAAGATATTTCCGCCGGACTGGGCGCTCCGATTTCTGATCGCCGCGGCTTGGTTGGATGCATTCCGCTGGCGAAAGTTGCAGGCGCTGCGGCTGAACGCGGCTGGAATCTGGACGAAGTTTGCCGCGTCGCCAACAAGTTCAACGACAACATGGCGACTTTGGCTGTTGCAATGCGCGGAGCCACTCACCCCGCCACCGGACAGGAAATCGCCACTCTGGCGGACGACGAAATGGAAATCGGCATGGGACAGCACGGAGAAGGCGGCGGAGGACGCTGCAAGATCAAGACCGCTGACGAAACCGCTCAGATCATGGCGGAACAGCTCATTCAGGCTGTTGACGCCAAAGCGGGCGACAAAGTCGTTGTTATTATCAACGGTTCCGGCGCCACGACTCACATGGAAATGTTCATCGTTCTCAACGGCGTGAAGAAGTACTTGGATTCCAAAGGCATTATCATTGCAGACGCCATGTGCGAAGAAATGCTGACCGTTCAGGAATCCGCCGGGTTCCAGATGTTCATCGCCAAGATGGACGACGAACTGCTCGACCTGTGGAAGGATCCATGCGATACGCCGTATTGGACAGTGCGCTAATTAAGAAGGCAGTAGGCAGTAGACAATAGACAGTAGTTTTTGAGACGCTTGCGCTCTACTGTCTACTGCCTCTTGCCTATTGCCTTTAATCCCTGCTTTGCCAGTCGATCAATTTAAGCTGAACGCTGGTTCGACCGGCAAAGCGGTTTATGCTGGGCTGAAAGACGATGTCAAACGCCTGACTTCCCGTATTGACGAAATCGCTTGCCCAGGATGGGTGTTGAAACGCGACTCCGTTGACGGTAACGCCATGCTGATAAAACACAAACTGTACTCCGCCAGAACTGTTTAGCTGCCGCGGGGCGCAGTAAAGACCAACGTTGGTTGCCATGAACGTTGGCCGCGGATTCTCTTTGCCAAACGGCTCCATTGCCTCCATTGCCAGCAGGGTTTCCATCGTCAAAGCTGACAACGGAACTTCTGCATCGACGTACTCAGGTTCGTCTGTAGACAATTCCGCTTTATGTTCTTTTGCGTACTCGTTAATCTTTTGACGAAAGACGTCGATATCGTTTTTCTTTACGGACAGCCCCGCTGCCATTTTATGTCCGCCGTGACGAGTCAGAATGTCTGAACAATGCGCCAGCGCGGCGGCAACGTCAAAACCCTCGACAGATCGGGCGGAGCCGGAGCAGGGCTTTTCTGAATTGTCGGTAGGAATGGAAAGGATAATTGTTGGGCGATGGAATCTTTCGACCATTCGGGATGCGACGATGCCGAGAACGCCTTCATGCCAATCCTGTCCCGCTAAAACCAAAAATGGATTTTCGTCCTCGGACAGGTATTTCTCCTTGACCATTTCTTCCGCCTGACGAGAAATTTCCTGTTCCAGAGTTTTACGTTTAAAATTCCATTCCAGCAACTGAGAAACCAGACTTTGCGCTTTCGAGGGTTGAATTGTCAGAAGCAATTCGACCGCCTTGTTGGGGTCGCCGACCCGACCGGCAGCGTTGAGAGTCGGCGCGATTTTATAGGAAATATTTTCTGCGCTTAACGGTTGTTCGTGAAGTCCTAACCCCTGAAGCAGAGCCATGACGCCAATCGGGGCGCGATTCCTCAAATGTTTCAAACCGTTCGCGGTAAGAATACGGTTGTCGCCGGTTAGAGGAACGACGTCTGCGACAATTCCCAGCGTAGCTATGCCCAGCAGTTCCAGAAGAATGTTGCGAAGCCGATCTCCAACATTAGAACTTTTCATTTTCTCGCAGCACAGCTGCCACGCCAGTTTGAACGCGACAGCAGACCCGCTCAACTCGGGCGTGCATTTCCCGTTGAGAGGAATCGCCGGATGAACGACTGCCAGAGCAGGGGGCAGTTCCCCATCTTCTCTTGGAGGATGATGGTCCGTAACAATCGTTTTCAGACCCAGTTGGTTTGCCAAGGCGACTTCTTCCAGAGATCGAATGCCGCAATCGACTGTAACGAGCCAATCGTATCCCTGCTTAGCCAGGTTCTCAACAGTGTGATTATGCAGTCCGTATCCATCGTCGTGCCGGCTGGGAATGTAATAGTTAACTTTTCCGCCTCCGCCTAAAGCGGTGATGATTCTGTACAGAACAACCGTTGCGGACATTCCGTCGACATCGTAGTCGCCGTAAATAACGAACGATTCGTTGTTTTCAATTCCCTTAAGAATTAGTTCCGCCGCCTTTTCGCATCCAAAGAGCGCAGTTGGCGGCTCAACTTCTGAAAAAGACGATGTCAAAAAGCGGCGACCCTGTTCAGGAGTCATTTTTCTGGAACACAAAATCTGCGCCAGAGCGACGGGAATGTTGAGTTGTCTGGTCATCCGCTCAACTTCGCCGGAATCGTGTAAAGGAATCTGCCAGTTTGTATCAAATTTACGCTGCATGGGGAGAGTAGGGAATAGGGAATAGGGAATAGGGAATAGGCAAAAAATTTTTTCTCGCAACTCGCAACTCGCTACTCGCAACTAAAACAAAAAACCGCGCGACAAACTGTCATGCGGTTTTTGTAATTCGATAAAATAAGGAACTTATTTCTTCTTTTCCTTGTGATTGACGTGCTTGCGGCACTTCGGGCAGAACTTTTTCAGACTAAGTTTTTCTCCGCCGGGCTTACGGCGCAGGACGTAGTTGTAAGTTCCGCATTCTTCACAGGCGAGAAATACGGGTTCGGACTTCTTCTTGCTTTTAGCCATCGTTTTACTCCTGGTTCGGGCGAACCGGAAAAACGGTTGCGCCTAGATGTTAATTGTTTATTGTCTTTGACGAATCGCAAGCCCAGAAAGAAGATAATTTCACTTCCTTACAGCTTTCCGGCGATCGCCAGTAACATTATATTTAGTTTAGGTATTATAACCAACGTCAATATTTCATCAAGGGGGGGCAGAAAATATAATTCCCTTTTTTTCAAACCGACGTCAAAAAAAGCGCTTATTTCAAGACGAAATCCTCGAAAAAACATATATTATGCAATTTTAACAAGGAATCCTGTCTATGAAAACCGTCTGAATTCAGAACGCATCAGACTGTTTGAATTGAAGTTGCGAGAGACGAGAAAGCCGGCGACGTCGATGATGCGGGGGACGGCGCCGACTTTCGTTTGTCTTAAAAACCGCGAATGGAGGCTTGCGGCCTTATTTCAGCTTCTGTTCAAAGAGCCATTCGGCGAATCCCGGCGTGTAGTAGACTTCCGTCCAGATGGCGTGTCCGCGTCCGGGCAGCTCCGTATACTTGACGTCGCAGCCGGCGGCTTTAAGCGCGGCGACGGCGCTGCGAGAGCGTTCTACCGGAACGGCAGGGTCTTTATCGCCGTGGAAGAACCAGCCTTTGGCGTTTTTGAACTGGCAGATTTTCTCGTTGTCCGCGCCGCCGCAAAGCGGGACGTAAGCGGCAACCTCGTCCCCGCGTCGGCAGACGAAATCGCAGGTCCCGTATCCGCCCATCGACATCCCGGTTACGTACAGGCGGGACTTGTCAAGCGAGAATTCTTTTCGCAATTGGTCAACAACAGCCAGCAGGCAAGTCATGCTGTCAGACGGCGTAACGGGCGTTGTATGAGTTGTCCTTTCCGCCCAGTTCGTTTCGCACCAGCGTTTTCTTTCCGGACATTGGGGAGCGATCAGGAAAGCGGGATTCTTTACTCTGTTCTCGCCGTAGATAAGCGTCAGAACCTGAGGATGGAAAAGCTGCTTGATGTTGTCGTCGCCGCGTTCGCCCGCTCCGTGAAGGAAAATAATCAGCGGATAGGACTTGTTCGGATCGTAGTTGTCCGGCTTAAACAGACGGTACGGCAACTTTGCGCCGTCGGGAGCTTGATAAACTCGCGCCTCGGAATTGGCGATTAACGCCGAATAATCTTCCGCCGCGTTACAGGTTGTTACAAGTGTCATGGCTAATAAAGCAAAGGGAATGAGGTGTTTCATGGGTCTGAGGTAAATTGGTTAAGGGTTAAGAGCGCTTAGTGCATAGTACTTAGTGCATAGGACGCAAGCGCTCATCCCTATGCACTATGCACTACGCACTATGCACTAATTATTCGACAATTCTTCAATCGCCTCGGCGACAGCGGCGCGGCGCTGGTAAATCGCGTCTGGCGAGAAGTTGAACGTCGTCCAGTTGGACGTGATTTCCTCTGGAACTTCCAGCAGGGATTCGTATTTCTGACGCTGTTCAGGCGCAAGATTTTTGGCTTCAGCGAGTTTCGATTTGAGAATCTGTAACATCTCAAAATCTTCAATTCCTTCCCGGAGCGATTCAAACCGGATAGACGGAACCGGGTCGTCAAAGTTCGGTTCGGAACTGGGCGTCTGGCACGACAGCGGCGGATAGAAGAATCGGCCGTCGCCGTTGCCCCAGAAACGTTTCGTTCCCGGCGGAAGCGCGCCGTCGGTAACGTAACTCATCGGGGCAAGGTACGGGTTTTGCGGCGCGTTCGGATCCGGAAACGCTGAGTTAGACGTCCAGTAATTTGTCTGCCAGACGAGAACGCCGGTGATGTCGTATTTCCAGGTTTGCCACAGCCACGTTCTCATTTCGACGGCGGCGTGGTCGATGAACTCTGTACAGTACGGCGCGTGCGGCCAGCAGCAGACGTACGTCCAGAATCGCGCGCCTTTGTCTTTCAGCGGCTGCGCCAATTCGTGATTGTAATTCGGCGTAACAGGGCACCAGACGTCAATCTTGCCGAGGTTTTCCTTTTCTGCTTCGTCAGCCGCTGGCTCTTCCGTAATCATATTCGGAATTTCCGGCGCGTAGCGCTTGATTCGATTCATGCCGTTGCGAACGAACTCGTAGTCCTTTTCAGCTGGCTCGTCAAACCAGTACGTATAACACATGTTGAGCCAGCCTTTTTCTTTGAAATGATTTTGCAGCTGAACGACCTGGCTTTTGAACATCGCCTTGTACTGAGGAGTATCTTCTCCAAAGCCCTTGATTTGCGGTTCCCAACGCTGCTGGAACGTGCCGCCGCCCATGCCTTGAATGTGCAAAATCATTCCGGTGAAATGGTATTTCTCAATCGCGTTCGCCAAGGCAGGGTCAAATTTCGAGAAGTCGATTTCCGCGTGAGAGTTCTCCGGATTTTCCTCGTCGACGACAAATCGCACATTGAACGGGTCAAGCGGAACCGGATTGTACGGGCTGATTCTGTATCGACTTAAGAGCTTGAAATACTTGTCCAGAATAACGCGTTTATCGGCTTCCGATTTAACGCCGTGGTATTGCCAGGCGAAGTTCGAGTGGAATCCAAACGCCGTTTCAACGGTGTTGAATTTAGGAAGAGCAAATCCCCAGACGCGAAGCGTAACAGGAACGTTCGCTGTCTGCGTCTGTCCGTTAGCGGTCAGAGTCAGCGCGACGTTTGTTTTATACGTTCCCGCCGGCGTTCCTGCTGGGACGTAGATGGTAATCCAAATCGGACAGTTCTTCCCGGCGTTGGCGGTTAGTTCGTCCGGCAGAGGCGGCAAGGCGTCCGGCCAGAAGTCTCGAACTCCCGTTGAGTCCGTCGGGTGTGAAACGTAATGATAATAGACGCTTCTCAATTCGACGTTGGACGCGGGAATCGAGTTCTTGCCGTCGGCAGACTTCAAATCGCCCGTTACCTTGGCAGAGATTTTCGTTTCAACGTCTGGTCGAACGACCAGTTGCGCGGACTCGTAATCGTTCCCGGCGGCGGAAAGGGAGATACCCTTCGATTCTGGCGCTTTAGACGCCTTTGGGGCTTTTCGAGTCAGCGGGATTTTATGCATTGCATCCGCCCACCAGATTGGAGTGGAAACGTCAGCGTTGAGTCGCCAGCCGTAATCTTCGCGATAGAAGTCCGGGACGTAATACGAACATCGCAAAACGCTCGTCTTGTCGGCGCCGGACTCGTCTTTCCAGTTGACTGTAATGTCACAGAATTGCTGTCCCGGTTTGTCTTGAGGAAGAACGTACTGAAAATTCTCCGGATAGCCGCCGTCTCCGGAAACGAGTTCCCAGAAATGCGTTTTGCCGACAACGTCTAAACTGTCCGGCTGATTGACTTGAACGTCCCCGCCTTTTATGTTGGCAGTAAAGCGGAATCGATGAAGCTGCAAGACTGTGTTGCCGTTGGAGTTGTCTGGAACGAAACGAATCCAGACGCTTTTGGCGTCGAGACCGTCCGCCGAACCGTTGGCTGTTCCGGTTTGCGTCAGTTCCGCCAGCGGCTGCCAGTTCTCGCCGTCAACCGAGAACTGAATCGCGAGCTTGCCGCTGACGTAGTACTCGCTATTTGCTTCCAGCTGAACGTTTTTGAACGATTTGTTACAGGGCGAGTTGAACTTATAGACGACTTCCGAATGAGGGCCGAAACACCATCGGTTGGTATTGAACCCCGCCGTCCAGCTTTGCAGAGCCGGAGAGCAGGAACCGCCGACTTTGTCAAACGCGGTCGTAAAACTGTACGTTCCCGAAACGGGGTTGAACGTTTCGTTATCCGTCATGTTGAGGTCGCCCGTCCGGATTGTTACAGGAAGAATCTCCGCCTCGGCGAACTGGAACGTCGCGTTGGCTTCCCATTGTCCAAGACGAAGGACGTCGTTTTTCGCGTCCGGACGAATCGGGAAAATAATCGTATACGTTTTCCATTCCGGGGTAAACATGAAATCCTTGTTACAGAATCGCGGACCTGTCATGCCGCCGTGCCCGGCTCCGAGCGTTCGCGCCTTGAATCGGAACAGCCCCAAGCCGCCTTTGGACGCCTGACGAAGCTGGTCGAACGGGAAATCAGAATAAATCCAGGACGACGAGCCGGAACCTTTTCCGACCAACTGTAACACAGCGCCTTCGACGCCGTCAACATGGGGAAGAACTTCGCCTTCCCCGCCGTCGGATAACTTCCATGAGGAATCAGAAAAATCAAATTTCATTCGCCCTCCGTCGAGCGTCGCGGATTCCGCAAAGGCGCTGACGTTAAACAGGACGAAGACGATTAATAGTATTATGCGTTTCATGGTATTAAGTTGCGAGTTGCGAGTTACGAGTAAATGCAAGCGACCAACGGGAGCGGTTATCGGCAAACGCGCGGGTGCGAAGCCGCACGGGCAGAAGGAAAAGGTTTTACCTCCGAACAAGCCGGTTTCGGCGCTCCCCACATCCAATCAGGTACCGACCTTGTCGGCGCGGACTGGGAGCGGCGCCTCGCCGCTAGAAGTTCCTCGTGATTCCCTGTTTGAACTGCGGGTAGTTTCCGTCGGCGTCCGGTTCGATGGGCGCGGGCGAGTCCAGTTCCAACGCGTCCAGATCTTTGACGAACTGGAATTCCGAATTCCAGGCGGTGTCGTAGGAAATCTCCTGACCGGATTCCAGAGCCATGCGTCCCATAACTCCCGCAAAGGCGGACTTGATGCCCTCGTCAACCTTGACGTTGGGCAGGTCTTCTCGAATAATGCGGAACAGACGGTTGTGCTCTTCCTGATAGGAATCGTTGCGCGGCTTTTCGGAACGCCAAACGATGTCGTTGTGATCTTCCGTAAATCCTTTGTAAATGCACGGGCTGGGATGCCCTTCGCCCAAAACCGCCATGCCTTTGGTTCCCTGAACGACGCATTTGAACGCCCACCACGTTCCGGGAATCTGTCGCTGCTGAACGACCATTCGCACGCCGTCTTTGAAGTGGTATTCCACCGTAGAATGGTCGTAAGCCTGGTCTTTAATTGTGCGAACGGAACGTCCGCAGACGCCCTGGCACCAAACCGGCCAGTCGTTCTTCGACCAGCAGCCGATGTCGATGTTGTGAATCATCCAGTCGATAATCGGGCTGCCCGCCACCCACGTAAAGCTGTTGAAATTGAGAAGCTGGTTTTGCAGCGTCGATTTGTTGGGATCGTAATTATACGGGACTTCTTCCTGGCAGCGATAGACGAAAATGCCGGTGATGTCGCCGATAGCGCCGTTGTGAATCTGGTCGACGCAGTCTTCGGTTCGGAAATATTTGCGGTTGTTCAGCCCCGTCATGACTTTGAGCCCCTTCTGCTGGGCGATTTCCCACGACTTGGCAACGTGCTTGATGCCGGGCGTGTCGACGGCAAACGACTTTTCCAGAAAGACGTGAATTCCCCGTTCGACCGCGTAACGGAAATGAATGTGACGAAACGCCGTTGGCGTGGTCAGAATAACGACGTCTCCGGGATTGAGGGCGTCAATGCACGCCTTGTATCCGTGCAAACCGTGAAATCTGGCTACGGTGTTGGGGTCTTTGTTTTTCAGCCTGTCCGGGCGGGCTTCCACAACGCGCTGAAGCAGACGTTCCGTTTTGAACTCGAAGGCGTCCGCCATGGAAACCAGCTCGACGGGACCTTCGGTGCTGAGAGCTTGTAACAGCGCGCCCGACCCGCGGCTACCGCAGCCGACAATGCCAACGTGAATGGTGTTGTTTTCAGCCGCATGAACGGCGGGAATGGTAAATGTGGACGCAACTGCCGCGGCGGCAGCTGTTCCTTTGAGGAATTGACGGCGGGTTGTAGACATGATAATTCTCCGTTGGGTTAAGGGGTGTGGTTTATGTATGCTGTGATTATGATTGTGTAATTTATATTCCATTATTTTGGCGGCTTTAAGTCTCGATCATTAACATCAAGCAGCCAGTCGATGCGTTTTGTCAAAAATTCTTCGCCAAGTTTTAAAAGAACTTCTTGGCATTCTTTAACGATGAAAATCTTTGGATCATTTTGATTGTTTTTTTCATTGTTTTTTAATTTTTGCAGCTTACTCATCTTGTTTTTACACAAATTGTTAAGTTCGCCTTCAATTTTTTTAATATATTCATCCGGAATTGCTGCAATTTGCTGGACTTCAGGTTTTTGCTGCGTTTCCGGCTCTTGCTCTTTGGTTTTTCCAAAAAATAGAATTAATGACCACAAGAAATTCCAGATTCTTTTGTAAATCGGAACCTTGGATTTCTTGACAGGCTCCGCCGTTGTCGTTGTCGGTTGTGTTGGAAGATTGATATTTTTAAGGATTGATTTGATATCAGATTCCTGAATCATACAATTATTGATTTTGTTAATAAGGTCTGAATAATACGAATCACGATATGTGGTTATGTCCTGTAACAGTTTTTTCTTGTTTGGATTAAGCAATAAATTAATATTGGTGTGTGCATTATTAAATGAATATAGAAGCTGGAATAAGATTTTACGTTCTTTGTCAAACATTTCCATCCTCAGAAATGCAAACGCGATTAATACGAAAGAAATGATCAAACTTCGTATTAAAATGAATTCTTCGTTTTTGCTCACGGAGCTTATGAACGGGAAAATATAGTCCTGTTCCAGACAGCCGAGTTGAGATTGCGAACAGAGTTTGCTTAATCTGTGAGATTCATAAAAACCGCCAAAGCAACTCAAAACTATATAAACGAGTAATATGATTTTGATCCAGTCAAATTTTCGAATCCATTGACCCAATTCTTTAATAATGTTATTTCGTTTGAACCAGGGACGAGACAAACCATATAACCATTTGCATATTATGAAAAAGATAATTGTACCAGCAAAAGCCAGAAAACAGAACCAAAGGAGTCCCCCGTTGTATTTATGAGAAAGAAAGAAAAACACAATGAAGAAGAGCGTTACAACAGACCAGAGAAAAACGCCGACTTTGGAAATGAATTCCAGTGCGCTCCATCCTGATTTGTTGATTCGTTGACGATATTTGTCAGCGCTCTTTTTAATCCAGCGTTTATCCAGATATCTTATGCGTTTTTTGAATGGTTTCAGATCTTTAACATAAAAGCTGGCGCGATCAAATGGAATTGATGAATAAATTCCAATTATTGCCGCTGTCAGCCAATCTGGAACCTGCATTGACAGAAAAGTTTTTTTACAAATACGGTCTTTAATTCCAGCGCATTTCAAATATGCCAGAATCTTTAAATAGTCAGATAAAGTTTGACAATGATGATATTTTTTATGCCAAAAACTCCAATAGTGCACCCATGTACATCGAATAATAAGAATCAACGGCGGTAACAAAGCTATAATTAAAATCCAGAAAACTGTACAAATGAAATTTGCTTTAGATATTTTGAAAAAATAAAAAAAGACATAGGTCTTTTTTAGCTTGTTTTCAATTTTTGATTTGATTACATCGTTAGATATTGTGGTTTGGATTTTGATCGGATTATATTTGTAAGTTAATACTTTATCGCAAAAAACATTATAATTGTCTCCAGTGGCGCAATAACGCGCCAATTGGAATACGCTCGCTCCAAAACTGTTGATACATGCGCTGTTTACGTAAACGATTAAAGCATTGCATATAGAAATCAGTAAAAAAGCAAAGCAGAAATAATTAGTATTAAGCTTCATCTTTTTCTTGCAAAGATTAGCTAACTGTTGATAATAATTGGAGATTTTGAACAGTTGCCTGGTAGAGTTATCCTTCGTACGAAAAGGATGTTCTTCATTGCTGTTTACGTCTTCTTTAAGCTCCTGACTAACGTTGTTAATTATTTTAAGATTGTCCAGATCATTTTTATTGAAAAGGGTTTTAATTAACTTGGAGGGAGATTTAACTCTATTTTTAGAATAATGATTTCTGCTATTGTAGAAAAAAACCGGTAAATAAGGATTGTTTTGAGTCTCCTGACTTTCAGGTTGAATTTGTAATATGGAATTCAACGTATGATCATTAAACCTGTAAAGCAAACCGCGAAGATAATCTTTGATCGCGTCAATATTGCTCTTTTGACTGTCTTCATTGTTTTCTCTTTGCCAGAAAATAATTGTTAAATGAGAGTTAATACTTCTTTGACCTGATGAATTCGTATTGTTGGCTGTTTTTTTCTGATGTTGTGAAATCAGTTCCGTTTGATCTTGAAATCTAACATAAAAAAACGGATTGGCATCTTTATGACGGATTCTTTTTGATGATTGTTTAACAGAGTCAATCGTTTCAAGGACTATTTCGCCTGTTCTGCCTGACTTATCTGCCACAATTATTATTGGCACTTCTTTCTTCCATTTCCAATTTTTAATTAAAGCTTCCAGATACGCTCTAAGCGTTTTTTCCTCGCTTGCCTTTAAACTTTTAGGTCCAAAAATTGAAATAACGTACGGGAAAACGGGGGTTTTAACGCCCTTGTTATTTGTATTCCAACAGAAGTTATACGGCGGTTCATTAATAAAACTGTCGTAATCAGATGTTTGCGTATTAGTAGAATCGTTTATATTAGAAACTTCAGTTGACATAATAATATAGCTGGGGCTAGGGGGTGATTGTTGAATGTTTTGGAGAATGAAGAAGTCGCATTATTTCTTCTTTACCGTTTCCCAAATCTTCTAATAATATTTCTATTATAAATCACTCAAATTCTATATGCAACCCCCGGGAGACAAAAATTTTGAGGGTTTCCAGATTTTTCTTATGGACTTTGGAATGCAGAAAACGCGATAGGGGGAGCAGGAAAGAAAATCCCTGCTCCTCACTTTTAATACAAACGTTATTTAGGCGACTGCAAAAGTCTGTCTGTAACAGTAATAAGCCAGTCAGCGCGTTTTGCCAAAACTTCCTGACCGAGTTCAAGAAGAACCTGTTGACAGAGTTTGACTTTATCTTCATCATCAGCGTCTTTTGAAATCTGACTGCTTTGATCAGAGTTAATGCCAAACCAGGAAGACACTTTATTCCACATATCGGAATTGATGCTTTCAACAGCTTTTTCGTCTTCCAGCAACGTGTCTATAGAATAATCTGCCATTGTAAAAGGATAATAAAGCTGTTCTATTCTGCGACGCTCTATAGTAAAAAGAAACATTCGATTGTAAAGCCACCAAATTGCCATGATAGCTAAAATAATCTGAACGATCAAACGAACAGCCATCAAGGGATTGTAAAGATGTTCAACGGATGGACATTGAGCTGCGGCATAAATTAAATTCAATCTTTTAATTTCAAAAAATGCGCCAAAGCATGCAATAATTATAATTGCAGCATGAAAGATTTTCTCTGTTTGGGAAATAAGGAAATAACGTTTTGTTTTTTTCTGCTGTTTGATTCTTCGATAAATATTTCCTAAAAAGCCATTGAAGCCAGTATAACAATTCTGCGCCCACTTGATACGCGCTGAGACGTATCTCTGGATGGCTTTGAAGAGAAGCCAGACAATAATCAAAAGCCAAATGATAACAGTAACGCGAGCGCCCCAAAAAACTGAAGTCTGGAAAGGCAAACCGTCAAAACCGAGCGTTTTTCCACAAATACTAAAATGGAAACCAAAATCAGCAATGAAAAATACTGCTAAAAACGGGATTGTTGAAGCAATAATCAACGCTATGATCTTTTGAAGAAAGGATAAAGTATTCATACGAGATTGAGCGTCGCTCATTCTGAATGTTTTATCAAACTTTTGAATAATATCCTCGATCCAGATAGTGTCAAGTATGCGGATTCGTTCTTTAAGAACTTTCGTTGATTCAATTCTGGGACTATTGGGTATTGTAATGTTAAGCCCGTTTAACGCCACCAAAATCCAGTCTACCGCGGGAATTTGATGAGAACGGAAATTGGCGCTAACGCGGTTGTCCATACTGGCAATTCTCCAAAAGACCTGAACTTTCAAACAGTCAGTCAGCGTTTTAAACTGGTGATACTTGTAATGCCACGAATTCAGAAATGACGTAACGCAGCAATAAAAGATCGTAATTATACATAACGAAACCGCAAGACTGAATGCCAGAAAAGCTCCAATAACCCTGGAGATGTTTACGCCCTGGCTTGCAATCAATGCGTCCATCTCAGGATCAGGCATGGCTTGCGGAGCAAACTGTTTTAATGCGACTACAAGCTGCTCCCAATAATATTCTTCTATTGGCAAATTTTGATTGGGAATCCACTGCGTTACATAATAATGACTCAAGCGAAAAATATTAATGCCGAACCCCATTACACAGATGTCGTTCAGGAAAATGAGCGTTGCATTGAGCACAAGCAGCATTAAAAATATGCTGCAAAACAAACGGATTAATCCATCGTTTTTTTTCTGATAAAAGTCTGCAAGTTTGCTCAGCAGACAATAATGAGCAATAAGCTGCCCTGTTGGTTTATCCGTTTCAGGAATGTTTTCTTTTTCAATTGCTTTGCCGCTGTTTTTGTATTTATCGATGACATACTCTTCAATAAAAGAACGAAGAGATTGATTATTCAACGGAATTCTCTTGTCTTGACAGGCATAATTGAGTTCTTTTAAAACTTTGATGTTTTTGTCAATTTCGGGATAGCTTCCAATGTCTGAGAATTTTTTGCCAAGCCATGTTTTGCGAAGCTGTTCCACGTCCCAAAACTTGGGCTCAGATATTATCAACTGCCGTTTTTGGTCAACCTCTTTAGTAATAATTGCGCGGTCATAATATAAATAAACCGGCAAAAAGTCGGAAGATTGCTGAAGGGTTTCTGAATCTGTTTGAATATGTAAAACCGGCCCGGTAGCGGGATGGGTTATCAAAGTAGTGGGATGGGTAATAAAATCAGATTGTTCGCTGCGCGAAAGACCGGGATAACCTTCGAGTTTGTATCGCACCGCCCAGGTCAAACTGTCGTCCTGATCTTTCCAGTTGTCTTTTTCTCCCTGCCAAAAGACAATCATCAAATGAGAATGCTGGGCTACAAATTCATTGAACATGCGCCATTTTTTCAGCTTTGTTTGATGAGCGATATGAGGCATTTCATATTCAGACAGCTCCCAAACGTATTTTTTATTTTTTTCATTATCGTTATTTTTGAATTCGTTATAGCGATTTTCAAATGCGATGACGTTCTCATTGCTTTCTCCCTCCTCTTTGAGCTGGTTGACAAACTCATTCTTTGGCAAAGGAAGGACAGCAATTAATCGCACGAACGGATATCTGTCCTGCAGTTTTTCGACTACGTCGGTAACCAGTTCGCCGATTTCGTCTGCAATGTTAATCAGAATAATTAGCGGAAAGTCAATTTTCTTTTGCCAGAAACTCTTTTCCTGCCATTTTTTGATAACCTGTTCCAGATAGGTTGCCAGCGTTTTTTTCATCAATTCTTTGGCATGCTGCTTTTCCGAATCGTTGTCAACGCCCAATTCTTTCAGATTCAAATGCCCAAGAATGGAAATAACGTATGGGAAAACGGGGACTTTAACGCCCTTGGCGTTTGTCGTCCAGCCGTAGCAATATGGCGGCTCGTTTAAAAAACCGTCAAAATCAGAAGTTTGCGTATTGACAGAGCTGTTTACGTCAGAGGCGTTGGTTGTCATGATAAAAAGTTGTGATTAAAGGTTGTATGTATGTAAATATT
The DNA here is from genome assembly GCA_017557195.1 of Thermoguttaceae bacterium. Lineage (GTDB taxonomy): Bacteria > Planctomycetota > Planctomycetia > Pirellulales > Thermoguttaceae > RUG11551. Next base: position 27,795 of record JAFZAL010000030.1, read on the forward strand.
GGGGAAGTGGAGGATTATAAGAACGGCATCTTTATCGTTTCCCAAATCGACTATAGAATCTATTATAAATAACTCGTTTAATTATGCAACCCGAGAGACAAAAATTTTTGTGGTTTTATCAAAAACATTTAGATAGTATTTGCTAAATCGATGAAGGGCTTTACATCGTGGAACGACTACCCCTGTTATTGACGATATTGCCAGCTCTGACGACATTACAAAATGATATTTCCCAACGAGTTAGATGCGTTCCGATATCTGTTCGATGGAACAAATGAGATGCGGAGCGCGGCTGCCGCACCGGTTCTTTTGAAGAATTGACGGAGGGTTGCCGGGATGGGGAATTCGCCGCAGGATTAAAAGGACGCATGAATTAAAGGAACTGAAAATGCGGAGCGGGATTTATCGTCGTGCGACCGTTCCCGCTCCAGTTTCTTCGCGTTATTTGGGCGACTTCAAATTTCGGTCTGTAACAGCAAGCAGCCACTCGGCGCGTTTAGCCAAAACCTCCTGTCCGAGCTCAAGAAGAACCTGTTGACAGATATCGACTTTTTTAGCCTCGTCGTCAGATTCGCCCTGGGAATTTTGATTATTTGGATTAGAGGAATAACCTAACCAGGAAGATATTTTTTCCCACATACTGGAATTAATGCTTTCAAAGGCCTTTTCATCTTCCAGCAAAGTGTCAATTGAATAATCTGCCATTGAAAAAGGATAATACAGTTTTTCGATTCGGCGGCGAGACTTGGAAAACAGTCCCATTCGTTTGTATAACCACCAGACTGCAATGCCTGATATAAAAATTTGAATTACCAAACGAGTTGCCATTGCAGGGTTGTACAGGTGTTCAAAAGATGGATTTTGAACGGCTGCATATATCAAATTTGATCTGTAAAGTTCAAAAATAGCTCCAAAACAGACAATGCCTATAATGAATATTTGAATTAATTTTGAGATGAATGGAGCAAGGAAGTAATTTTTTGAATAATCCTTTTGTTTGATTCTTCGATAAATATTGCCCCAAAAGCCTTTAGATCCATCGTAAAACTCTTCTGCCCACTTTAAATGTTTTTCTAACATTTTCAGAATGAACCTGAAAAAAAGATAAAGTAGAAATAATATCCAGATGGAAGACGTTACGACAATGGCGGCGATAACGGAATCCTTAAAAGTCGATCCTTTTATTGAAATTCCGCAAAAAGATTTGACGCCAATGTCAGCAATAAAGAATGTAATTAAAAAAGGAATGACAGAAACATACAAAAATGCCGTTATTCTTGAAATCAAGGAAAGAGCGCTCCAGCTAAAACTGAACAGTTTTGTTTTGAAAATCTTATTGAACATGTGAATGTTGTCTTCAATCCAAATAGTATCCAGCATTCGCAATCGTTCCTTGAGCTTTGAGGTTGATTCAATTCGTTCACTGTTTGGAATTGTGACATTTAGCCCGTTGAGAGCCATCAAAAGCCAATCCACTGCCGGGATTTGATGAGAACGGAAATTGGCGCTGACGCTATAGTCCATACTGGCGATTTTCCAAAAAATCTGCACTTGCAAACAGTCTGCCAGAGTTCTAAATTGATGATATTTATAATGCCATACGTTTATAGCGTAATTGCAGCAGCAATGAATGATCGTAATTATACTCAGGAAAACTACAAGACAGGATAACAGAAAAGCTCCAATAATACGGGAGACGTTTATTTCCTGTGATTCAATTGAATGATTCAGATTCTCATCTGACGCGATTGAAGGTAAAAAATGTTGAATCGAACCGGTGAACTGTTCCCAGCTAAACCCTTCAAAAGACAGATTTTGATGAGGAATCCACTGAGCTATATAATAATGGCACAAATGGAAAATATTGACGCCAAATCCCATTATACAGATATCGTTAAGGAAAAGCAGCGCAGCGTTGAAAACCAGCAGTATTAAAAACACCGAGCAAAACAAATTGATTAATCCATAGGTCTTTCTCTTATAAAATTCTGCAATCTGTTTTACGATGCAATAATAAGCTATAAGCTGTCCTGTGGGCTTATCGGTTTCCGGTATTTCGGATTTATCAATCGGCTTGTTGCTTTGTTTGTATCTTTCAAGAATATAATCTTCAATATATGAACGCAGAGGCGGGTTGTTTAACGGTTCTTTCTCTTGACGGGCTTTTTTGTATTGACAGGCGTAATTGAGATTTTTTAAGATTTCGAAATTATTGTAAATCTCAGGGCGGTTTCCAATATCAGAGAATTTTTTTCCCAACCACGAATGACGAAGTTTTTCCAAATCCCAAAACTTGTGATCGGATATAATTAAAACTCGTTTTCTGTCAATTTCTTCAGTAATCTTTGCGCGGTCTGAATAATACCGAACTGGCAAAAAGCCGTCTGACTTCTGGAGCGTTTCCGCATCCGTTTGAATGTGCAAGACCGGTCCCGTAGCAGGGTATGTTATCAAATCCGTTTGTTCATTTCGCGACAGACCAGGATAACCTTCGAGTTTATATCGAACCACCCAGGTCAAACTGTCGTCCTGATCTTTCCAGAGGTCTTTTTCCCCTTGCCAAAAGACAATCATCAAATGGGAATGCTGCGCAACAAATTCATTGAACATGCGCCACATTTTCGTCGTTGGCTGATTCGCAATGTGCGGCATTTCACGTTCTGACAGTTCCCATATAAATTTTTGAGTCTTGCCATTTTCGTTTTTATTAAAATCGTCATAGCGTTTAATAAACGCATTGATATTTTCATTAGTCTCCCCATCGGTTTTAATCTGATTAATAAACTCGTTTTTAGGCAACGGGAGGACGGCAATTAATCGTAGAAAAGGATATTTTTCCTGAAGCTTTTCAACGACGTCTGTAATCAGTTCTCCGATTTTATCTGCAATGTTAATCAGAATAATCAATGGAATATCGAGCTTCTTTTGCCAGAAATGTCTTTTTTCCCATCGTTTAATAATCTGTTCCAAATACATTGCCAGCGTATTTTTCATTAATTGAGTTGAACTCTCAATCTTATCGTCGGGAACGCCAAGCTTTTTCAGATTCAGATGTCCAAGGATGGAAATAACGTATGGGAAAACGGGGAGTTTAACGCCCTGAGCGTTTGTTGTCCAACCATAGCAGTATGGCGGTTCAGTTAAAAAACCGTCAAAATCAGGGTTTTGCGCATTGGTCGAGTAGTTTAAGTCTGAGGCGTTGGTTGTCATGATTATATGGTTGGAGCAAGGGACGGTTGAATGTTAAAAAATATTTGGGGAAGCGTATGATTATAAAACGCTTCGTTTTTGTTTCCCAAATCTTATAGTATTCCTATTATAAATACACAATTCATATCTGCAACCCCCAGAGACGAAAAATTTTGCCGCCTTCTTGATTTTTTTGTTTGATTGGGATACACTAAAGCTATCTTCAACATTCAATTCATCGAATTTTTTTCATTTACAAGGATTTTGAACCATGAAACGAATATCCCTGTTGTTGGCGTTCCTGTCGGCTCTGGCTGTCAGCGAAACCGTATTTGCCAACGAGTCAGACGCTCCCGATTCCTGGTCGATGGGGCAAGCAACCTGCTGGGGACGCGACAGCGGCGCAGCGACGCTGTCTATGGATTCCTCCGAACTTCTTAACGGCGCTCCAACCCGGCGGGTGGACTATACCGGCGTCAACGACTGGTCGATAACGCCGACGTCAAAGCCGATTCCCGTTCAGCCGGGAGAAGTCTGGGAAATCGCCTGCGACGTCAAAGTCAAGGGCGAGGGAACTGCCAAGATCAGCGTTGTTGCCTATAACAAAAACGAAGTCGCTCGTTGGAGTTACGGCGAAAAGGAGACAACTCAAACCAACGGTGCGACGAGATTGACGTCTCGATTTATCGTGGAGCGCAACGTTACGGCTATTCAACCGCGATTTATCGGGCACGGCGCTGGTTCGTTCTGGTTTGCTAATTACACCGCAAAGAGAATCGGTCGCTTGGAATTGCCCACGGAAGACAAGATTCTCACGATAGAAAACGCAGCAATTCGGGGCGAATTCCATACGCTCAACGGCGCGTTGAACGTTACCGACAAACGCTCTGGGCGCGTTTGGCGTCAGAACTCTGCCAACGCCCGACTTTGGGTTTTTCGTCCGCGTAAAGTTGGGGAAAGAGCAATCGCCTTTGACCTGTTCCTGACGAATTCTCAGAACATCGTTTCCTGTACTTTTGAAATCGACGAGAACAAGCCGGAAATCCTCTTTACCCTCGACGCTGCGGACAGGAATCAGCCTTTTGCCAATCTTGCATACCCGTATCCGTTCCAACCTAAATTGGGCGACAGAATTATCGTCCCGATGAACGAGGGAATTTCCTACCCGGTTGAAGAACCGAATATTCACTTTAGTTTGATTACGTACGGCGGACACGGAATTTGCATGGCGTTTTGGGGCGTGATGGAAGACGTTGTCAAAAACCCGGCTTTGAACGGCAGCGCGTACATGGCGATTTACGAGACCCCTGACGACGCCCGGCTGGAAGTTAAGCCCTGTAACGCGAACGACACCGGTCTTTTGGCGGCAGGCGCGGTTTGGGAATCTCAAAAAGGCGCGTTAGGGTGCGTAGCCGCACGGGCAGAAGGACAAGGTTTTACCTCCGAACAAGCCGATTTCGGCGCTCCCCACATCCAATCAGGAACCGACCTTGTCGGCGCTCGAAAACTGCGTTACGTCTTTTTCGACGGTTCCGATAACGTTCAAGCTCATGTTGCCATTTGCAAACGCTATCGGGAATACGTCAAACAGACGGGGCTTTGGGTTCCGTTCGACGAAAAAGTTCAACGCAACCAGGCGTTAGCAGACGGCTTCGACCGGCTCATCGGCGCGGTCAACGTCTGGTGCATGGGCGGAACCTCCGATAAAGTTCAGCTCGTCAAGGACATGCAGGCGGCGGGAATAAAGAGAATTCTCTGGTCAGGCGGCGGGAATGAATTTGAAATTAAAGCTCTCAACGAGCTGCCCGGCGTGCTGACAAGCCGCTACGACATCTATCAGGATATTATGGATCCGTCGCGAGAGCCGGAACTGCCGGGGTGGCATAACGGCTGGATTAAAGAAGCCTGGCCGAACGACATCATGCTCGATAAAAACGGCGTCTGGATTAAGGGTTGGACGGTTACGCCCAAAGACAAAACCCAGCCGAGAATTCCCTGCGGCGTTCTGTGCGATTGCAAAGCGCCCGACTACGCTCGCAAACGCGTTGGTCAGGAATTGAAAACCATTCCGTATAAAGCCAGATTTATCGATACGACAACCGCCTCGCCGTGGCGCGAATGTTATTCACCCAACCATCCCTTGACCAGAACCGAAAGCAAAGTCTGGAAAATGCGTCTGCTGGGATTGATGGGTAGGGAATTCAATCTCGTCTGCGGAGCGGAAACCGGGCACGAGGCGTCGGTCCCGTACTGCGATTTCTTTGAAGGCATGATGAGCCTGGGACCCTATCGAATCCCGGAAGCCGGTCGAAACATGGTTCAAATTTGGGACGAAGTCCCAGAACGCGTCGCGAAATTCCAGGTGGGGGAGTCGTATCGGCTCCCGCTATGGGAACTGGTTTATCACGACTGCACCGTCTCGTATTGGTACTGGGGCGACTATAATAACAAGCTGCCCTCGCTGTGGGACAAACGCGATCTGTTCAACGCGCTCTACGGCGTTCCGCCCATGTTCATGTTTACTTATCAGTATTGGCTGGAACATAAAGAGCGCTTTGTTCAGAGCTACCAAATCGGCGAGAACGTTTGGCGCAGCGCCGGTCGCAGCGAAATGCTCGACCATCGAATTCTCTCGCCTGACCGAACGGTTCAGCAAACGGTCTTTGCCGATGGAACGACGGTAACCGTTAACTTTGGTTCAAAAGATTTCAAGACGAAAGACGGCGAAACAATTCCAGCTGGAAAAGCTATCGTTAAATAAACGACAGAGTATTTTGACAAGGTTTCCTGAACTAAACCGTTAAATTTCATAATTTAACGGTTTTTACAGATATAGTAATCAGTAAAAGTTCGACATTTAGATAATTTTTAACAAATATCCGTTTTTTTCAAATTTTTTCACCACATTTTTGAAAAAGTAAACTAAAATAGGCAAAGTAGATAAAATAAACCTATTTTACCCTTTTATATTTGGAGGTGCATTTTGAAACGTCATTTTGTTTTGCAGACAATATTATTATTGTTATTGTTTGCGTTACCTATTGGAGTAGTAATTTCAGACGAACCAGCTCCGCAGCCGGAAGCCGTTCAGGCTGAACAGAATGCGGAACAGAATAATGACGCCGCGGCAGCCGAAGCCGAAGCAAAGGCTGCCGAAGAAAAGGCAAAGGCGGAAGCGGAAGCGAAGGCAGCCGAAGAAAAGGCGAAAGCCGAAGCCGAGGCAAAAGCGAAGGCGGAAGCGGAAGCAAAGGCTGCTGAAGAAAAGGCGAAAGCCGAAGCCGAGGCAAAGGCCAAGGCTGAAGCAGAAGCGAAGGCAGCTGAAGAAAAGGCGAAAGCCGAAGCCGAGGCAAAAGCGAAGGCGGAAGCGGAAGCGAAGGCAGCCGAAGAAAAGGCGAAAGCCGAAGCCGAGGCAAAAGCGAAGGCGGAAGCGGAAGCAAAGGCTGCTGAAGAAAAAGCGAAAGCCGAAGCCGAGGCAAAAGCGAAGGCGGAAGCGGAAGCAAAGGCTGCTGAAGAAAAGGCGAAAGCCGAAGCCGAGGCAAAGGCCAAGGCTGAAGCAGAAGCGAAGGCGGCTGAAGAAAAGGCTAAAGCTGAAGCTGAAGCAAAAGCGAAGGCCGAAGCGGAAGCGAAGGCGGCTGAAGAAAAGGCTAAAGCCGAAGCTGAAGCCAAGGCTGCCGAAGAAAAGGCGAAAGCTGAAGCCGAAGCAAAAGCCAAGGCAGAAGCAGAAGCTAAAGCAAAGGCAGAAGCAGAAGCTAAAGCAAAGGCAGAAGCAGAAGCTAAAGCAAAGGCTGAAGAAGAGCGCAAAAAGAATATGGCGCCTGGTCAGCTGGAAAGCGGTAAAATCAAAGTTGAAATTACCAAAGAACAGTTGGCTCAAAACATCAATGAACTGAAAGAACTCGAAAAGAAGCTTGACGAGTTAAACAAGAAAGTCTCGCCAGCCGTTGTTGGCATTGTCATTGGCAACGCCAGCGGATCGGGAGTCATTGTTAATCCGGAAGGTTTGATTATGACCGCCGGTCACGTTTCCGGCATGGCTGGACGCGACGCCAAGGTGATTCTTTCTGACGGCCGCGTTGTCAATGCCAAGTCCCTTGGCGGAGTGAACCCAGTCGACGCCGGTTTGATTCAGATTACCGATCCGGGCGAATATCCTTTTGCGGAAATTGATCGCAAAGACACGACTCAACAAGGAGACTGGGTTGTTGCGTACGGACACCCGCTGGGATATCGTCAAGGACGTCCCCCGGTAATGCGTTTGGGTGAAGTCATTCGCGATTCCGACACCGTTATTCAGACGGACTGCGTTATGATTTCCGGCGACTCCGGAGGACCGCTGTTCAACCTCAAAGGCGAAGTCATTGGAATCAACAGCCGCATTTCGGAAAACGCTGCGCAGAACTTCCACGTTCCGACAAAGATTTTCCTCGAATACTGGGGCAAGATGGTCGCCAGTCAGATGTGCAACCATACGCTTCTTCCCAAGAAAGAACTCAATCATTTGAGCTTCCTGGAAACGATTAAACCTGTACTTCCGGCAATGGTCGGCATTCGTCACGGCGCCGCCAACGTAGCGTTTGGAACGATAGTCGATTCTGACGGCTGGATTGTTACAAAAGCCAACTGCATCGATACGACAAAGAAGATAACCTGTTTTGTCGCCATTGAAAAGAAAGAAGGCAAAATTACCTTCAAGCCCCTGGAAGCGCAGGTAGTCGCAACTGACGAAGGGCTGGATTTGATGTTGCTCAAAGTTGATGCAAAAGACTTGGACGTTCCGCAGTTTGACGAAGAGTTCCCGATTGAGGTTGGACATTGGGTTTTGTCGCCCAGCATGGAAAAGGGTCTTGCCGGGTTGGGCGTTATCAGCGTCCCGCCGCTGTCGATTCCGAAAGAACGCGCTATTGTTGGCATTTTGCTTGAAGAACGCGACGGCAAACTTTACGTCGGCGACGTTGTCCCGGATATGCCAGCCGCCAAAGCCGGTCTGAAGAAGGGCGAACGAATCGTCAAAGTCAACGGCGCGTTTGTCTACACCGCAGATCAGTGCACAAACGAATTCAAGAAGTTCGACATCGGCAACAAGATTACAATGGAAATTGAATCTGAGGGCAAAACTCGAACCGTCGATATTGAACTTACTGCCAGCGCTCATCACAAACCCAACGAGATGAACGGCATGTCAAAACGCCGCAGCGGATACGACAGAGTTATTCAGCACGATTCCGTCATTCGTCCGGAAGAATGCGGCGGTCCGCTGGTCAATCTGGACGGCAAGGTTATTGGAATCAACATCGCCCGCGCCGGTCGCGTTGAAACCTACGCTCTGCCGATCAAGCCCGTTCTGGAATTTGCCAGAAAGAACATCAAAAAGTAAACCGAACGTCTGACGTTTAGAAATGCAAACCCTCGGGGATTCCCTCTCCGAGGGTTGTTTTTTTGAGAATAAACAGTAATAGAACGCCGAACAGAAAAAAACAAGGGTTGTTTCAAGAAAGAAAAAGCCCCTGCAAGAAATTGCAAGGGCGAACGATATCCCCAGCAAGAATCGAACCTGCAACCTACGGATTAGAAGTCCGTTGCTCTATCCAATTGAGCTATGGGGACGCTGATTTCAAATCGTTCTTTAATATAGCGTAAAAAAGGATTTTGTCAAGGCGGGAAGAACGGCAAAAAATGGGAGAAGGGCGCTTTCAAAATTGGAGGACATGAAATTATGAAATATGAGGCGCCGCTTTCGGGGGGCGGGTATTACCCGCCTAAAAACAATCAACCTTTGATTTCGCGGACAATGTCCGCTCCCCGGAATGTCCGCTCCCCAGAAATTTTACCCTTCTGCCCGCCCGGCTTGCCAGTCTTCTATCGGAAACTATTTGTTTTCAAGTCCTTTTTTATACAGTTCGTTAATCTGGTCAATTGTCAAAACGGACGGCCAGTACTGGAACCCCTTTGTTTCGCCGTTGAGCTTGCACTTGTAGTTCCCCGTTCCGTCTTCGCCGATGTTCCAGTTCAGATCGGAAGAGAACGATTGGATTTTGGAAACGTCGTCGGAGACGAACGCCAGGCGTCCGTTTTGCGTTCCGACAAACAGCATTGCATTGCCGCCCTTTTGAGCTGTAACCGCAAGAAACGTCCATTCGTTGTTATTGTAGAACAAGGGACGGAAGTCGTCTCGGGTTTTGCCGTCGCCGATATTCAAAGTGATTGCCAGGTCGTCTTTTTGATTGAACGCTGCCAACGCGATTCCAGGGTTGCGACCGCTGTTCCAGTCTTTATTGGAAACGATAGCCGGGTCGCCGTCCTGAGGGCCGTTTGCCTTAAACCAGATCACAAAGCTGAAATCGTTGGCAGGACAGCCTGCTTTGAGTTCTGCGACGTTGGTAATCGGATTGTCGATGTTGGCGGGCGTTTCCGGAGCGGTTTGAGGGATGTATCCGTCAAACTCTTCCGGGATGGACCCGGTCATGTGTTTCATCAAATACGCCGCCGAGCAGCAGTTTTGCGGCTGTCCCGCCATCTTGCCGGCGTCGATGTCTTTGGCGCTGACAATCAACGGAATCGTATAGCAATTCTTGCATCCGACAACGCCGTGCGTTTTGTAAACTCCGCCGTGGTCAGAGGCAACAACAATCATCCAGTCTTCGTTGGAGAAGTTAGGACGACTCTTGATGGCGTCGAGAATTTTCCCGATTTTTTCGTCGTAGAATTTCATCGCGTCATAGTATTCGTCCTTGTTGACGGAGAACCCATAACGATGTCCGAACATATCCATGGAATCCAGATAGAGCATAATCGCGTCGACGTCGGCGCCTTTTGTCCATTTTGTGTCTTTGACGCCGGGCGTATCCGGGAGCGTTCCGTTGAGAATCTGGATGGTTTCATCGATAATTTTGACGTCGCCGTCAACGCCGCCGCCTCGGGTGTTTTGATAAGTAGCGTCCGCAGGAATGTGTCCGTCTTCACTCCAGTTGTACAGCCAAACGGAAACGATGTCCGGGTCGGCTTTTCGCAGTCGTTGCATCCACGTCGGGTATTCGTCATACTTTCCTTTGAACGTCTGACCGTTTTTGTAAACTTCATTTTTGGCAGCAGTAACGCCGGTGGCGATGGCAACGTGGTTTGTTGCGCTGGACGGAGCTGATTCCAGATTGGTATGCGCCTGGAACGTATACGCGCCCTTGTATCCTTCCGCCCACGTTCCGTTGCGGAGAGCGTCAAAGTTGGGCGTGGGAGCTGTGTACATGGCGTCCGATCGCTGACCGTCCAACATAATCAGCAGCGCTTTTTTCTCTCCAGCCTGGGTAACAGAAGCAAAGAGCAAAAGCGCAGCAATGCAAATCAAAAAACGTTTCATAATTAATCCTTTCCTTTTTCGAACTGTTTGTTCTTAAAAAAACTGTTATAATCTCGTCGAATTATAAAACGCAACATGCGTTGTTTGCTTTTAATCGCTATTATAAAAGAACGTGTAATTAAATACAACCCTTCACGATAAAATATTATTGAAACAGAGCGCCATTTTTATATCTGGAAAAGTTTTAAAAAATCCCTCTTGACTCAAAGGGGAAAAATCTCTATAGTTCCGATAATTGCCGGAACAGTTTTTCTGTTTCGCGTTCATAGTCGAAATATATTTGCATTTTCAGGGTTTGCTGCGCCATGGACGGCGCTCAAGAACTCTTGAAAGATACAATTCCTTTAACCCACGACATTATAGACGTGGACTTTGACATGGATGGATTCAAGTCATGGAATTAAGCATTATGAATAGATTTCAGTTCCGCTGGGCGCTTGCGGCGTTATTGGTCGTCGTTACGCTCGCTGGTTGTCGTACAACAGGCAGCGGTCCGAAATGGCCCTTTGGTCGAAAGGACATGGAAAAAACCGAACAGTTGGCAACTTATAAAGAAAATCACCAGGCTGTTCAAACGGACGGCGACATCATCCCTCCGGCAAACAAAGCCAAACCGGAAGCGACCATTGCTCTGGGAGAACGTCGTCTGGCAGACAGCGGATACTCTAACTCGAACGGTCCGAAATATACGGAATCTCTGGATCAGCTCAATCAACCGCCAGTCAACCCGGCGCAGAATTACGCAGCAGTTGAGCAAATGACGGCTCAGGCAAACGCAGACGCCTCTAAAAACGCCGCGCCAGTCGCTTATAAGGATGAAAACGTCTCGCCAATGGACATTCAGCCGATAGCGCCGCCCACGCAAACGGTTGCGTCAAATGGAACGTCAGATCCAATGGTTTTGCCGCCAGTTCCGGAACTGCCGCCAATGCCGAATGCGGAACCCGTTCCAGCGCCCGTCTCCCCGGCGATTGCGTCTGATTCCTCTAAAACCAACAACGTTATTGCGCCGGTTCAGTATCAAACGGAAATATCTGAAAGCGAAGCTCAGGCGTATACGCCCTCGCAAGGAGCGTTTCTGCCGGGAAGTCTGGATATGAATCGATTCAAATCCGAATTCTCTAATTCTTCGCCGTCTCAACAGCCGGAAACAAATCAGGCGTATCCGACGAATCCGTCTGAAAATCCTTCTCCGCTTGACTCGCAAGCTTTGCCAGGATTGTCAAAAAATCAAAACGTTCCCCATGAACTGAAAAACAATTACGATAACGGCAAAGTCGTCATAGTCAAGAATTCCCGATCAGTTATGACAGAATCTGATTTTTGCACTCTGGGCTATCATGAAGTTGCCAGTCTGGCGTCGGGGAATCCTGTTGTTGCGAAAACGACTCCCGCCTCTTCGCCGCGTCAAATGACGTCTGAATATAACGCGATTCCTGTTGTTCAGACGTCTCTGGTTCGACCCGTCGAGAATGCGCCGTCAACCGTAACGCCTGTTGATCCGGAATCCATTGCAGACTCCGCCTCGTCCGTTTTAATGAACATTGCGCCGCTTAATTAGGGAGCAGGGAGTAGGCAGTAGGCAATAGGCAGTAGGCAGTAGTTAGTGGTAGTAAGTTAGATGAACGCTTGCGTACTAACCACTAACCACTAACCACTAACCACTATGCACTAGCGCTAGCGCTTTCTCCCCATTCCCTATTCCCCATTCCCTATTCCCTCTATGTCCGACATGTACCTCGTAACCGGCTGCGCCGGATTTATCGCCTCGAAACTGACTCAAAACCTGCTTGAACAGGGAAACGACGTTTTAGGAATAGACGTTCTCAACGACGCCTACGACTGTCGGCTGAAGAATTATCGGCTCAAAAACCTCAAGGCATTTCCCAACTTCCGATTCAAAAAAGGCGACATAGCAGATAAAGACTTTGTTTTCAAGCAGGTCAAATCCTGCAAATCAAATCTGAAGGCGATTTACAATCTTGCCGCTCGCGCCGGAGTCAGAACCAGCGTTGTCAACCCTTGGATTTATTACCATTCCAACGCGCTCGGGTCGCTCAACCTTCTCGACGCCTGCCGCGAGTTTGACGTCCCCAAATACGTCATGGCGTCAACGTCCAGCCTGTACGGGGACTGCCCGACCGGCAAATTCTCTGAAAACGACTGCACCGACAGACCGCTGTCGCCTTACGCTGCGTCCAAAAAGGCGGCGGAAGCGATGGCGTATTCGTATCATCATTTACATGGAATCGACGTTTCCATTCTGCGGTATTTTACCGTCTACGGTCCTGCCGGACGTCCGGACATGAGCATATTCCGGTTTATTCGTCACATTGATCAGGGCGAACCGATAATCCTTTTCGGCGACGGGACTCAGGAACGCGACTTTACTTACGTAGACGACATCGCCCGCGGAACGCAGCTGGCGGAAAAGAAGGTCGGATACGACATTTTCAATCTCGGCGGCGACAACGTTGTCGTCTTGAACGATTTAATTGCTCTTATCGGCCGTCTGCTGGGCAAAGAGGTTAAAATTGACTATCGCCCGGCTCATCGCGCCGACGTCAAACGGACGTCCGCCAATATCGACCGCGCCCGAAAGGTTCTCAAATGGTCGCCTAAAACGTCGATTGAAAAAGGCGTTGAAAAGACGATTCAATGGTATAAAGAGAACCGCGCTCTGGCGTTGAAAATCGACCTCGGCGAGTAGAAGACCGAATTCTTTTGATAGAAAAAAACGTCCTCGCTGGCGGACAGGCGAGGACGTTGTTTTTTGACTATCCGAGAATCGATTTCAGGGATTATTTGCTTGCGTTGCGCTTGCGCCAGTACAGCATGCCAGCCGCGCCGAGAATCAGCAGCGCCCACGTTGACGGTTCAGGAATCTTGTTGAGGTCAGGATTCTGAGCGTACGCCATAAGGAAACGATTTGCATCGCCAAGCAATTTGAAGGCGTCGTCGTCCCATGAATTTAGAGCCCCTTCTGCCAGATAGAGAGAAACGCCTTCGCCGGACTGATCCAAATAAAGCATGTTCAATGCGTATTGACCCGTTTCGCTCAACAGCAACGGGATGAATTCCATATTGGCAGATCCGTTCGATTCGAATACGGGCGATCCATTAAGCGTGAGTTTATACGCTTCGTCATTGCTGACAGCCAGGGTGTACATGCCGGAAGACTCGACGTTTAACACAGACAAAACGTTAACGCCAACGTTGTCGCCGGCTTTGTAGTTGTCAAGGCAAATTTGAATGGCTTTATCCGTTGCGTCTGCGCCGGCAATATAATTGGTCAAAGCGTCCAAAGAACTGACGCCTGTTCCTTCCAGGTTGTAGGAATCGACGTTAAAACCAGGTTCAACCTCGTAATACGGAAGCTGACGAGAAGTCAACGTATTGTTAGCCGCTTTAACTTCTGCCGCCGTCGGAGCGAACTTGATTTGACGAATCTGGTCGAGTTCCAAATGGCTCCAGCTGGTTCCTCCGTCAGAGTCGACAACTCTGAGGTAAACCGACTTGCCTTCAAGCCCCTTCAGACTCCAGAAGTCGTATCGGAAATCGTTGGCGTTCTCGCCTGTCGCGGAGCGGTAAACTTCGCCCGTTTCAGCGTCGACCAAATCCATGTGTTTGTTATCGATGTTGGCGCCGCCGGCAACGTAGTATTCCATAATGTCGCCCTGAACGAGGAACGGATCAGAACGAAGAACGCCTGTAGTCTGTTCTTCGCCATATTGGGCGGTGCCTGTGCTGAGGAAGCCTTTCGTGTTATTAGCCGTTCCGGAACTGTCAACATAGAGGTTGGTAACAGCGGTTCCGTTTCGCGATCCGTTGGTAAAGTGAGTAACGGAATCGAGTCTGTTTCCCTCGGCGTCGACTTCGTACATGCCGCTGAACTCGCCGGCTGTGTCGAAGTTGAAGTCGTTGAGAACAATATGATGCTGTGCAGCGTTGGCAAGAGCGCTGACTTGAGTTCCGTCGACTTCCAGGCTGGACGGACCAACCCAACCCCAGCCGCCGGGATTACGGTCGATGACAACAACCATCAAGTCGTGCCCCTGACGTCCATTGAGAGAAATCACGCTGTGCTTGGGTTCGTCGCTGCTGTTTCCATTGCCGTAAAGAACGTTATTATCTGCATCGCGAACGTAGTCGCCGGTTGTCATGTCCCACAAAGCAATTCCCGCTCCGCCAGCGCCGCGGCTGTTAACGTTTAACGCTGTATTGCCGCCGACAGCGTTAAAAGAAAAGACAGCGTCGGCAGGAGCGTCTGACGCGACTGTAAACTGAGGCCCCCAAAGCATGCCGGTGGTAGCGTCAGAGTCGCCTACCTTTGCATTACTGGTATTGTAAATTGTTTTTTCCTCATCTGTTGCAGCCCCATTATACATAGAGATTACTTTGTATTGTCCATAAGCATTATTATAATTTCTGAGATTGCCCAGAGACGCTCCGCCGCCGGAGTACCATTCGTCATTTTTGCCCCACTCGAAGTTTTCAATGCGTCTTGTATCTGGGTTGTTCATCTGATCTTTAATTTGATCAGAGGTCAGAACGCCGTCTGTAATGGAAATGCCTTTCAGCTTGCCGTTCAAATACTTGGCGTCGCCAGCAAAAGTTTTTCCAATATCAAGAACGTTAGTTCCAGCAAAGGCGGCGTGTCCAGAATCAGTTTTGATTTGCTCGCCATTGAGATAAAGCGTTTGCGTTTGATTCGCTGCGTCGTACTGCCAGGTAAGGTAATACCATTTGCCAGTTTCAAGAGTTGTGTCCGCTGTCAGGTCGTTGCCGTAGAATCCCATGTGCGGGTGAGCGTCTCGAACAATCAAGTGTAAACCTGTGTTGTTCGTACCTTGTGTATCGTTGCCAAAAACTGCCTGGTCGCCGCTGGTACTGTTGAGATAAACCCAGGCAGATGCGGTAAACGAACCATTAAAACCAGCTGACCCAACGGGGAGGTTGGTTCTGAGGTAAGAACTGCCGTCAAAGGAAATATCGTCGTCGACCCAATGGCGGGAAATATTGCCGTTACGGGTAAGGGTTATATAATCGTCTGCCGTCGGAGCATTCAAGGGAATACTATAGGTCTTTGTTCCAGCTGCAACAGTAGCGATTTGAGTAGGATCTCCGCCCTGGCTGAGGTAAGTGATTTGATTATTTCGCAGCGCGCCGGAATAAATTGCAACGTCGTCTAAAGAGATGTTGGCAAATCCTGTGTATCCCCCGGCGTAACGACCGCTGAAGACCAACGGCTCGCCTGTGCCGCTGCAGTCGACAACGGTGTCGGCTTTGAGGGTAATGAGCTGACCGTCCATGTACAGTTCGCGGTACGTTCCGCCATAGACGGCTACGAGGTGGTGCCATTCGCCGTCATTCAGGTTTGTATACGCGCCAGCAATGTTTGTAGCCGGATCGTCTGTTTCTTCATCGCGGTTGCCGCCAGAACCATTTCGATACGTAAATGTAGCATAGGAGTTTCCGCTTTTACGACGAAGTTGGTAACCCCATCCACTTTCACCGTATTTGGAAATATACGGTTCCCAGCTATCGTTTGGAAGTCCTTTAACCCAGGCGGAAATTGTAAAAGCGCCGCCGCCAAAGTCAAAAGAATTTCTGTAGTTCTCGCCATCTGCTGAAATACGCGTGTTGAGAATATATGCGTATGAATCGTTTGTGAACGAGATGTAGTTACCGGAATTATTAAGATGATTGCCCGGTTCTCCGGCAATTGGATTGAATGAAATACCGTCTCCGACAAGAACTCCGTCGTGCGTTCCCGCCGCCTGATATTGCGATATGTCTGTAACAGCTCCATCGTCGAAAGTCCAATACCCATGCAAAACCGGGTCCGCCTGAACGGGCTGAGCAATCAGCGCAACCGCTGCAATCAGCGCGCAAAAACACAATGTAACGTTCTGAAAAGTTTTCATGTTAACCTCAATTCAATAAAAAATCGTTGTTTCCAACAGGTGAAAATTAGTTTACTGGAATAGTCTATGTTGTATAAATTAACTATTTTGATACTCTATTATATTATAGCATGGATTTCTCATTTTTAACGCAGCAGTTCAAAAAAACGCTAAAAAAATACATTATTTCTGAGTATATATCAATTGTAACAAAAGAATATGTAAGAACATGTTTAAAGAGTGAAAATTCATACAAATAAACAAAAGTATATTGTAAAAATATGGGCTGTTTTTCAGATGGCAAAACGACTTTGAGCGGTTTATTCCAGACTAAATTTCTCGTTAAACCTTGAATTTTTCCATGGCTTGTTCGAAAACCTGGTTTTGAACGAGCATAATAACCAGATCTCCCGGCTTGATCTGATAGTCGGCGTCTGGAGTTTGAACAAAACCGGAACTGTTCACGCCCGCAATCAGACATTGAGAGGGCAAGCCGAGGTTGCGAATCGTCTTTTGACACGCTTCAGAGCCGTCGAGGGCTTCAATTTCCATGACTTCAATGTCGGACTGGTTTGCCAGCGGCGTTCTCATGATAATAGCTCCCGTATTGAGAAAACCGCGAACTCTGTTAGCGATAACCGTTCTTGGGCTGACGACCCGGTCAATGCCCAGTTTTTTAACAATTGCGGCATAGTCCGGTCGGGTAACGACGGCAAAGACCTGTTTGGCGCCCAATTCTTTGGCTTCAACCGCGCCCATGATGTTGTTTTCGTCGTCGCCAGTGCATGCGATAAACGTATTGACGGAATCAACCTGGTTGTCTTCCAGTTCGTGTCGGTTTAATCCGTTCGCCAGAACAATGGTAGACGTTTTTAGACGAGAAGCCAAAAAATCGCAGCGAGCGCTGTCGCACTCAAAAATTGTGATGTCAAAATTAGAGTGTTCCAGAGCCTGAGCGATATAAAAACCGGTTTCTCCGCCCCCCATAATCATGATGCGTTCTTTGGGAGGCGTTTTGGCGTTGAAATATTTTTTAGACGCCATAATAATGTCTTCCGCCGTTCCGGTAAGAGAAATGACGTCGTCCTTTTCAAAGGAATCGTTTGCCGTCATCAAATGAGCGATGCCGTTGCGTTTTAACAGCGCAACGCGGACTTTTGACGGCAATTTCAGTTCTCGAAGCGTAATGCCGATTACCGGCGATTTCTCGTCAATCTGGAATTCCTGTAATTCCAGTTCTCCCTGACTGACCAGATCCAAAACCTGTGATTGGGATCGACGCGTCAGACGAACAAGTTCCAGCGCAGTCAGCTGTTCCAGACTTACCAGACGATCAATGTTAAAATGAGCCTGATAATTGAAAAAGTTCAGATTGTTTATTGAGGGGGAATAAATTCTCGCCAGCGTTCGTTTGGCGCCATACGCTTTTGCGATCGATGCGGCAACGATATTGACTTCTTCCGTTCCGGTAACAGCCAGACACAAATCGGAATTAGAGACGCCTGCTGAAAACAACGTTCCCGGATCGGTTGCCGATCCAACGATAACCTGAACGTCCAGGTCGTTTAATTTGTTCGCTCTTTGGTAGTCTTTTTCGACTACTGTAATACTGTGATAGCCATTGCAAAGCGTTTCCGCGATAGCGCGTCCGACTGTTCCGCCGCCCAGAATTGTAATATGCATTTGTATAGTCCTTTAACAGCCAAAACAGACGAAAAAAATCAGCAGCGATACGAGCAAAAACATAAAAATGCTCAGGCTGATTCTCAACCCCTGTCGAATTATACTCTTGACGTCTTCACAGCGCGTCCCGGCATAAATGAAGCTTATGCCTAAAGTCAAGGGAATCAGGTGGAGATAATAAACGATGTCCATGGTGGTATGTTGAGTGATGTGAGTTGTTAGTTGTGAGTTGCAAGTAGGGAGAAAGTGCATAGTGCATAGTGCGTAGTGCATAGTGGGGGAAGCGCTTGCGTCCTAAGCACTAAGTACTAAGCACTAAGCACTTCTAAGCACTACTGCCTACTGCCTACTGCCTTTTTCTTTTTCTCGTCGTCTGTTTCGATAACGATTCCGCCGGCGGCGTCGAAGACGACCAGCAGGTTAAGCAGCCCGGCGATCGTGGTAAACAGCGTTCCGAGTTCAAAATTTTTATTGAGCGATTTACGAATTTGATGGAATGTGTAGTTGTACTTGCTGTTTTGTTCTGCCAAACTGTCCGAGCTGAGGTTAGCGTATTCCAGATTTCCGTGGTTGTTGACTACGTATCGCGAGGAAATCGGCGGAGCCATAAATCCGTAAAGGAAAGGATCTTGACCGTTTTTAACTCGATTCGACTGAATCAAGGCGGGCAGGGCGGGCGCGCCGATGCACGCTTGTCCGAGGAAATAAAATCGGTGGTCGTCAGGCGTCCATTTCCAGTATACCGCGCGACCCCAGCCGACGTCTCCGCTGCTGAGAATCAGCCCGTAGATAAACAGTCCTAAAACGCAGACGCAAAAGACGATTCCTTTGCCGATGCGTCCCTGATAAAAATGCCCGGCGCCGGGCAAAACAAACGTCAAAAGCCCTGCCAAAAACGGATTTTTCAAGTCGATTTTCGGCTGATCGGCTGGCGTTGCAGTTGTATTTGCAGTTGAATTATTTTCGTCCATATTGAATTATATTGGCGAGTTGTTGATGACAAGGAAACGACTCCTTGACTGAAAATGTCAGTAAATATTATAAACTAAATCGGGAATTTACGCAAGGGGAGAGGGGATAGGGGAAAGCAGAGCTGGGGGAATATATCCAATTCGTCATTTTTTTGATAAAAATTTGTTCTCTGCCTTGACAGAAAAAATAAAAAAGCTAAAATACGATACATAAACCGTTGAGGCGGGAGTAAAGGCAATCAATGATTCTACAGAGAGTCCGCGCAGCTGAGATGCGGGTGAAATACAGGTTGTCAAATGGGCCGCTGAGGGCGCTGTCAAATGCACCGGTTCCCGATGCAGAGTATTCGGCGACGCCAGGCACGCGTTAGTTGTCGGGGATATGTTGGTATCTTGCATTGCTCGAAGCGTTTTCCGCTCCGCGCGTCAAACCGTATTTTTTGACGGGAATTTCTCTACGGAGGGGTTCCGTAAAAATAGCGGTTATTGAGAGAATAGATTGGCGATTTATTCGATCCATGTCAAGATACAGCAAGTATTCTGTCATGGACGTTTTTATTTTAAACGGCTCTTTTGCGCCGTTTGACAAGTCGTCATTCGTCTGGCGGAATACTGTCCTTAAATGGAATTGTTATTTTGAAAGGCGTATGATGAAAATTCTTCCGACTTTAGAAACCGTCAAACAGTACGCGCAAACCGGTCAGTACGACGTCGTTCCGGTTTACTGCGAGATTCTGTCCGACTTTTGCACGCCCATTGAGGCTTTGAGGGTTCTCAAAAACGTTTCCAATCACTGCTATTTGTTGGAGTCGGCGGCGGCAAACGAGAAATGGGGACGGTATACGTTTTTGGGGTTTGACCCGAAACTGGTAATCACCTGTTCCCATACTCAAATGCAGATCAAAGGCGCGCTCAAGCCGGGCGAGTCCGGTCTTGGCGCGGGCGAGCAGAGGACAGTTACAACGTCCAACCCGGAAGCGGAGATTCGCAAAGTTCTGTCCGCCTATCGAAGCCCGAAGGTGGAAGGCTTGCCGTCGTTTACCGGGGGAATGGTCGGCTATTTCGCCTATGATTATTTGTTCTATTCCGAGCCGACGGCAAAGCGCGACGTCGAAGACGTCGAGAAGTTCAACGACGTCGACCTGATGCTCTTTGACAAGGTTATCGCGTTCGACAACTTCCGTCAGAAGCTCATTCTGATTGTCAACATGCCCTTGAACGACGTCGAGGCGGGATACGCTCAGGCGGAAAAAGAACTCAACGAGTTGGTCAATCTTCTCAAGACGGGCAAGAAATGGGAGATTCCCGAAAGCCGCGTTACC
>JAFZAL010000031.1 GCA_017557195.1 Thermoguttaceae bacterium
GAGCCTGTTTTATTGAGTTATCAAAAAGCAAAAGCGCTTCAAGAGCAGTTTGAGCAGACTGCGGCGATTCGGAACTGGACGATAGTCGCCTGTTCAATTATGACGAACCATATTCATTTGCTCGCTGGCGTTCACGGTGATCCGAAACCCGAAAAGATTTTGGGCGATTTCAAGTCTTACGGAAGCCGAAAGTTGAAATCGCTCTATCCGACGCCCAAAAGCGGAACGTGGTGGACGGCAAGCGGATCGACGCGAAAAATCGATACCGAACAATCGTTTAAACGATGTATTGAATACATTTTGACGCAAAACGCTCCGTTATTATATTGGCGCGCTCCGTTGAAACACGATTATCGCTAAGGCGAGCCGGGGTGCGTAAGCCCCCGGTAAATGACTACCAATAACCATATATAGTTCCAATAACGCGCGAACGTTGGTAAATGATTACCGATAGTTTCGGGATTGTTCCAAACGTAGGCGAGCCGGGGGTTACAGCATACATAATTTGAGTCTTATCCCCTTTCAATAAATATAAATATTTATTGCTTGACATATTTCTTTAATTTGTTATATTCATTACAATGTTGATTGTATTTAACATAACGTTCAATTGAGATTTTGATTATTTTTACGGGTAGAAATTATGAGCTTTGAATCCAATCAGCCGGAAACGTCATCGGAATCCAATTTGCAATCAGAACCAGAAAAAAACGACGTTCAAGACAATGAGAAGTCTAAAAGAACTCCAGATCCATTAGAATACGTAAAAATAGGCATAGATTGTTACAACGGCGCAATTCTTGTTATCAAGTTTTCGTTGATTATTTTCTTATTGATTAATTACTTTATTGTTCATCCTACTAGTACAACAATATTTTACAATATAATTTGTTGGATATATTTGACCGGATTTCCAACTTTTAGTATTATATTGGCTATTTTGGGCTTTATTATAATTCAGTCCTATAAACCAATAGTTTGGTTGATAATTTTACTTATTATGTTAGTAGCCGCTACGAATATAGTTAAATCTATGAAATATTTTTGCAAAGCGCCATCAATTATTTATCCCGAAGCGAAATCCACAATTATATTTTCCTGGGTACTCTGGTTTACCGCTGTTCTCTTACTAATCACAGGATACTTGTTAAAAGAAACTTTAAATCCCATTTATACTTTAACATGTACGTTATCTTTTCTATTTTTTGGTATTAGCGAATGTATATTTTTGAATTTTTTAAGTTTAATTGGGAAATATTGTTTACCACAGAAAAATGGTTGTCCAGCAACAATTATCATAATAGCAATTTCTTATTTTATAATGATACTTGGAATAATTAATACTAGTGTTCCCTCCGAAAACTTAAATTCGAATATTACCCCCCTTACTGATAATCACTTCTCCGAATTATTGGTACTCGGAAGATTTTTTTGGGTATTGGGTTTCTTAATCTACATTCGTTACATAGATAAGCTGGATAAATTTTTTAAAAAAGAAATAAATGAAAAAGAAATAAATAAAAAAACAACAATGATAAACGAAAAAATCGTTTACATTTTTAAAATTTCGTTCACGTTTTTTCGTTGGGCGCATTCGCGCCCAATTATTCCGGGGGCTTACGCGCCCCGGCTCGCCAATCCAACGACATTCAAACGTTAATCGACAAAACAAACGTTAAACCAATAACCAACGCGTTTTCGTTGGGCGCATTCGCGCTCAATTGTTCCGGGGGCTTACGCGCCCCGGCTCGCCTAAACGGTTCGCTAATCAATCAACGAAACAAACGTTAATGGTTTGCGTTTTCGTTGGGCGCATTCGCGCCCAATATTCCGGGGGCTTACGCACCCCGGCTCGCCTAAACGATTTGCCCACCGATTTTTTCTTTTTTCAATCGCCTCTTTACAAAATTCTCTAATTATGCTATAATAATATAATTGAAAAAATTATCCCTAAATATCATCGAACCTAACCCCGATTATCAATAGATGGAAAAATCCCGAAATTACTGGCAGGAAACGTGGCATCGGTTTGCCAAAAACCGCATCAATTTGTTTGCGCTTGGCTTTATTGTTGTTTTGTCGTTTATCGCGCTGTTCTCTCCCATGCTGGCGGGAACAAAGCCGATTATTTGCAAGTACAAAGGGCGAATCTATTTCCCGATGATGGGGTATTTTAATGCGAATTGGGAAAACCCGATTTTTATGCACGACGGTTTCGGCGGCGTCTATCCGCAAAATCTGAAAAAGAACGACCCGAAATCGTGGGCTGTCTGGCCGCTGATTTATAACGACCCGTACCGCCGCGTTCACGATGACGAATGGCCTGGCAGACCCGGCAACCATTTCGGAAAGAACAGCGCTCCATGCTGGCAGCATCCTATGGGAACGACAACGCAGGGGTACGACGTTTTAACCGTCATGATTCACGGGACAAAAATCGCTCTGCTTGTCGGGTTCGTTTCGACGGGCATTGCCGCGCTGATTGGAATTGTCGTCGGGTCAATCGCCGGATATTTTGGCGGCTGGACGGACATCATCATCAGCCGCGCTATAGAAATTGTCATGTGCATTCCTTCCTTGATTTTGATTCTGGCGTTAATATCCGTTGTTGAGAAGCCAACGATCTGGCACATCATGGCGATTTTGGGCGTAACAGGCTGGACGGGAATCGCGCGATTAACCCGCGCTGAGTTCCTCAAGCTCAAACAAAGCGAATACGTTGCCGCCGCCAAGTCCCTGGGCGCCAGTCAGTTAAGAATTATTTTCCGACACATTCTTCCCAACTCGCTGGCTCCGGTTTTGGTGCCGATTACATTCCACATTGCCGGGGCAATTCTGGTTGAAAGCGGCTTGAGCTTCCTCGGATTCGGCGCGCCGGCGCCCAACCCGTCCTGGGGTATGCTGCTCAACGCCGGAAGAAGCAACCTGTCGTACTGGTGGCTGAGCTTCTTCCCCGGCTTGGCAATCTTCTTAACCGTTTTGACGTACAACCTTATCGGCGAAGGTTTACAGGAAGCGACCGACCCAAGACTGAGGAGCTAAACGTGACACGCTCGCAGCGTTCCGGAAATGCGTCCTGTATCGCGCTGGGCGTACTGCTGACAGTTCTGACGATGGCGTTCTGTTCGCCGTCGGCGACTGCTGACGACCTGACTGCGTCAGACGTTCAGCGCGCAATTGACGGCGGCGTCGAGTTCCTTCGCCGTCAGCAGCTTCGCAACGGTTCCTGGGGAGATTACTCTGCGTACACCGGCGGGAAGACGGCTCTGTGCGCGTTGGCGATGCTCTCATGCGGCGTTCCGAAAGAAGACCCGCAGTTGGCGCTGGCGATTGAATATCTCAGAAAAATCCCGCCGCAGTACACGTACGTCGTTTCTCTGCAGACGATGGTTTTCTGCGCCGCCGACCCTGAACGAGACAAAGAGCTTATCATGCGAAACGTTCATTGGCTGGAACGGATGCAAAATCAGGGGCCGCCGCGGCCGGGCACGTGGTCTTACTTTGAAGCGACTCGCGCCTACGGAGACAACTCCAATACGCAGTTTGCGATTCTGGCTCTCAACGAGGCGGCAAACGCGGGCTTCAAGGTCAATCCCGTCGTTTGGGAAAGCGCGATCAAGCACTGGCGGCAAGGACAGACAGCCAACGGCGGCTGGCGATATTATTCTGTAGAACGTCTTCCTGAAACCGGCAGTATGACGTGCGCCGGGCTGGCGTCGATGATTATTCTGTCCGAT
Organism: Thermoguttaceae bacterium; assembly: GCA_017557195.1. Classification (GTDB taxonomy): domain Bacteria; phylum Planctomycetota; class Planctomycetia; order Pirellulales; family Thermoguttaceae; genus RUG11551. The sequence goes on from JAFZAL010000031.1 coordinate 3,738, forward strand.
AAAATCAACGCTCAAAACGGCGTTTTCCGAGACAACGAGTTCTTCTGCTGTCAGAATTTGGAAGTCAACGACAATCAGCGTCGAATTCGCGCCGGCTTGCAGTGGCTGGCGTCACACTTTAGCGTTACCAGAAACCCCGGCGACAACCGCGTTCTGTACTATCTGTATGCGTTAGAACGCGTCGGGCGAATGTCCGGACAGCGCTTTATCGGCTCGCACGACTGGTATCGGGAAGGTTCCGATTACCTCATTCGCCTCAAAGGCGCGAGAGTCAACAGCGCTCAGACGCTGGAATACTGGGTCGGGGAAGACGCCGAAGAGCGCGACCCGATTATCGCGACGTGTTACGCGCTTCTGTTTTTATCCAAGGGACGGCGCGCTGTGCTGATTTCCAAGCTGGAATACGGCTTGACGGAGAACTGGAACGTTCATCACAGCGACATCAAACATCTGACGGCATACGTCGAACAGCGCTGGCATAAGGAAATGACCTGGCAAAACGTCGACCTCAACGCCGCCACGGTTGACGACCTGCAACTGTCGCCGATTTTGTACCTGGGAGGCGTCAACAGCCCCGTCCCGACCAATGAAGCGCAGGCGAAAAAGCTTGCTCAAAAGCTGCGCGACTACCTGGACCGCGGCGGATTTATCGTTGCAGAAAGCGTCTGTTCCGGAGCCGCGTTCGATTCCGGGTTCAAGCGACTTGTTACATTGATGTTTCCCGGGGAATCGGATTTGCTTCAGCCCTTGCCGCCGGAACACCCGATTTGGCGCTCGGAAGTCCCGATCAAGCCGACTCAGCTTCGCCCGATTTACGGCGTCAGCTTTGGGTGCCGAACCAGCATCGTCTATTTGCCGTCACAAACGGGCGTTCCGTCGCTGTCATGCTTATGGGAAGCGGCGCCAGCTCTGAAAAACGACCCAACTATTCTCCCGGAGAATCAGGAGAAAATCGAGGGCGGATTGAATCTGGGATTGAACATTGCGTCGTACGCCACCAATCGGGAACTGAAAACCAAAGACCTGGTTTTGGCGTCGCAAAACGACTCGTCCAGCTACGAAAAGACCGTTCGCGGACGTCTGTACGTTGCCAACGTCAGGCACCCGGGCGGATGCCAGTCTGCGCCGCGCGCTCTGCAGAATCTGCTCAATTCGGCAGCGAAAGAGCTGGGGTTGAGAACAGGCGTCGAAGAACGGAAAATCGCCCTGTCGGACGCGAAGCTGTACGAGTTCCCGATTCTGTTTATGCACGGCAGAACGGCGTTCAACCTGACGGAAACGGAACGCGCCAATTTGAAAGCGTATCTGGATCGCGGCGGGGTTCTGTTCGTCAACTCGATTTGCGGCTCAGACGCGTTTACCAACTCGTTCCGCCGTCAGGTGGAAATGATGTATCCCGACGAAAAGCTCAAACCGATTCCCGGCTCCGATCCCGTCTGGACAAACCAGTTCGGCGGCTTCGACTTGAAAGAGGTGGAAATCCGACTCAAAAGCCAGTCCGGCGCCGGCGCGGATAAAACGTCCATCGTCAAAAAGCCGGTTCAGATGGAAGCGTTAAGCGTCAACGGACGCTACGCGATTTTCTTCTCGCCCATCGACCTGTCCTGCGCCTTGGAACAGTACTCGTCCGCCTCCTGCCCGGGCTACAGCGTCCAGGACGCCGCCAAAATCGGCTTGAACGTAATTCTGTACGCAGTGGAAAAATAGCTCGTCTGAAATTGCAATTTCACCAATTCGCCAATTCTAATTAAGGCGTGATCAGCTATGAATAGCAAAAATAGATAGTTTTTTTGAACGCAGAGTACGCAGACTCCTCGCAGAGAGCGCAGAAGCAAGCAGCGCGAAGCCGCGCGGGCAGTAGGATAAGGTTATGCCTCCGAAAAAGCTTTTTTCGGCGCTACCCACGTCCACTCGGGAACCGACCCTGTCGGTGTGTCATCTACGCCTGATTCTCAGGCTATGACACGATGTCCGCTTGCGATTTTAAAAAATAGTTAAATTAATCGGACGGGAATCGTGGCGTAGCTAACGTAGTTAGCGTCGTCGCCACATTCCCAGTCCGTCTGCGTATTCTGCGAGTAGTCTGCGGTCTCTGCGTTCTCTTTTCTCTTTCATGCAACAGAAAATGAGCGCATCCTCAACGAAAGCGCCCCTTTTTCCTCTCGACAAGTCGTTTTTTTGGTTATAAATCCGATTCTTTATCATTTTTATTTAAAAGATACGTCTAATTCCCGTCGGGGTGGTATTCAAAACCGTTTGAATGTGTTATACTTTATATAATATCTGTTGACGGATTATAGAGAACAAATATACCAATTCGCATTTCTTCTCAGTCGACAGACAACGCAAAAGACTTTTTTCTATCGTTTTGAACATGAAGTACAACCTCGCACAACTCGACCCGGACAGCGACGCGTTCAGCGCGTATCCGGAATCCGTCCGAGACGGTTTGAAATTTCTCAAGCAGGCGGATTTCTCCGCTCTTTCCAATGGCATCACCAAAATCGAAACCGACGACGCTGGAGACAGACTCTATATCAACGTGTTGGAATACGAGTCCCATTCTCCGCGAGAAGCGGTTATCGAAAAGCACGAAAAGTACGTTGACATCCATTGCGTCGTTATCGGTCGGGAATACATGGGCGCGGTCAAATACGCTCCGACGCTGGCGGTTAAAACGCCGTACAACGCCGAGGGCGACTGCGAACTGTTTGAGCTGGAAACGATGCCGTTTTTCGCCGAAGACGTTGACTCGCCCAATAAAGTCGTCGTCAATGCGGGAGAACTGGCGATTTTCGCTCCCGACGACCTGCACGCTTCCATGATTTACGTTGACCAGCCGGAGCATGTCCGGAAGGTTATTGTTAAATGCAGAGTATAGATATGAGGCAGTAGGCAGTAGACAGTAGGCAGTAGTTTTTTATGGAAAGTTACAGAGACTTGATTGTTTGGCAAAAGTCGATGGATTTGGCAGTAGAAATCTATCGGCTTATCAAACTGCTTCCGAGAGAAGAAATGTATGGCTTGTCAGATCAAATGCGTCGATCAGCTACTTCTATTCCCGCCAATATTTCAGAGGGCTATGGAAGAAATGCAACAGGAGATTACATCAGATTTCTAAATATCTCTCGTGGTTCAAGACATGAACTCGAAACGCAACTTCTAATTTGTGTTAGAGTTGGGTATTTAACAGAAAACCAAACTGCATTAGCGTTAAAATATTGTGATGAAGTTGGGAGAATGTTAAACTCCCTAATCTCAAAACTAAGTTCGAACCCTTAATCACTACTGCCTACTGCCTACTGCCTACTGCCTTTTTTTAACCCCTAACCCTTTTGAATTACTATGGACTTACTACTATCAAGCTGCCCGTTCAACTGCGACTTCGTCAAAGGATTGTCGGAAAAGCTCAATTGGCTCGACTGGACTTTGATTGCAGCGTTTATCGGTCTGATTATGACCATTACGTTCATTTCAATGCGAAAAGCGAGCAAAAACACTCAGGAATTCTTCCTTTCCGGACGCTCAATGCCGTGGTGGCTTTTGGGCTTTTCTCTGGTAGCGACAACGTTCGCCGCCGACACCCCCAACCTGGTAACGCAGCTTGTTCGTGAACAGGGCGTCAGCGGGAACTGGTGCTGGTGGGCGTTCCTTCCCGCTGGTTTGACGACCGTATTTATCTACGCTGCTCTGTGGCGGCGCCTGGGCGTCATGACCGACCTGGAATTCTACGAAAAGCGATACAGCGGAGCAAGCGCCGCGTTTGTCCGCGGATTTAGAACCGTCTACCTGGGCATGCTGGTCAACATTCTCATTATGGGAAACGTTACGCTGGCAGTCCTCAAGATTTTCGGCGTTACGCTCGGCATTCCAGACTGGGTTACCGCTATTGTCGCCGGTACGATTACCGTAATTTTCTCCGCAACCGGCGGATTCGGCGCGGTTTTGTGGGCGGACTTCGTTCTGTTTATCATCTCCATGACCGGCGCAGTCGCTGCGGCTGTCGTTGCCGTCCAGCACGTTGGAGGTCTTCAGCCTCTGTTTACTCACCCGGCTGTTGCTGATAAACTCTCCGTTTTGCCGGATATGTCAGACCCGTCCATTGTGATTACCGTCTTGCTCATTCCGTTGCTGGTACAGTGGTGGGGCGCGTGGTATCCTGGAGCTGAACCCGGCGGAGGAAGCTACACCGCTCAGCACATGCTTTCCGCGAAGAACGAAAACAACGCCATCGGCGCGACGTTCTTCTTCAATATTTGCCATTATGCCGTTCGACCCTGGCCGTGGATTCTGGTCGCCTTGGCGTCCTTGATCGTCTTCCCGACGGTTGCGGACATTCAAGCTACGCTCAGTTCCGGCACGCTTTCTCCTGAACTGATTAAAAACGATATGGCGTATCCCGCCATGATTACCCTGCTGCCGCATGGTATTTTCGGTTTGGTTGTTGCGTCTCTGTTCGCCGCGTACATGTCAACCGTTGCGACGCACCTTAACCTCGGTTCTTCGTACATGGTCAACGACTTCTACAAGCGATTCATCAACAAAGGCGCTTCTGAGAAGAATATGGTTATGGTCGGACGAATCTGGATTGTCATTCAGATCGTACTCGCCAGCTTCGTCGCCTTGAACCTGAAATCGGCTCTGACAGCATTCGAAATTATCGTTATGATTGGCGCTGGTACGGGAGCTATCTTCCTGCTGCGCTGGTTCTGGTGGCGAATCAACGCCTGGTCGGAAATTGCCGCTATGAGCATCGCCTTCCCGGTTGCCGTTTACTTCAAGATTTTCCATCTTCCGCTGTGCCAGAAATTCTTCCCGCTGTTGGATCAAGCTGGCAACGTTGTCAAAGACGCCGACGGCGTTGTCCAGATTCTCCCATCGTTGCAATTCTCACTCGTACCTGGATATCAGCTGGTTATGAGCGTTGTTATCGTAACGATCGGCTGGATTACAGTTACCCTGCTGACCAAGCCCTGCGATCAGGAAACGCTGCGCGCATTTGCTGAAAAATCTCAGGCGGGCGGCCCCGGCTGGAAGCATGTCTACGAAGTTGCTGAAAAAGAAGGCGCTCCGATTCCGACCACCGGAGAGAAATGGCCTGTCCCGATGGGATTGCTCTGCTCGCTGCTGGGCTGCATTGCCATTTATGCAACGCTGTTCGCCGCCGGATACTGGCTGTACTGGAAGGTAACGCCGGCTATCGTTTTGACGGTTATCGCCGCTGTCGGCGGATTTGCCCTTTTGAAGGCGTGGCAGCACATGCCGAAGAATCCTTCTGCGTTCCAAAAGGTTCAAGCTCCCGTTGATTCAACAGACGCAGAATAACGTCAATTCAGACAATGCAAATAAAAGTCCCTGACAGCTTTCGCTGCCAGGGACTCGGAAACCAAACCAAACAGAATGTTTTTTTCTAATCGGTTTTAATGGAGCGCTCAAACCACAGAGCGCTCTTTTTTTGTTTTTTTACGGGATCAGGAAGACCAGAGCGGTAGCGACGCCTCCTTCAACCACAGCAGCGCGGACGCTGAAGGGAATCGGGTCGAGCACGTACGGCGCACATTCACCCGGTCTGTAGTAACCCAGGACGTACTGACATTCGTTCGGCGGATCGATAGCCATCAGCCACGGCAAGGCGGGAACGGTCAGGACAAAGTGTCCGGCGGAGATGACGGGCTGAAGGATCGGGCAGAAGGAGTGTCCGTATCGTTCCAGAGCCGGTTCTTCAAAGTACAGCGGGTTGATTGCCAGTCCGGGCGCGGCCCAAGAGTAGCAAATCGGCTGGAAGTTGCGTCCGACGAACGGTTCGTCTCCGAGCGTGCATTCGTTCGGGAATTCGCCTTCCGGGGCGGCAATGTCGTTGGTAATCTGAGAAATCGGCTTGAGGCTGCTGACCGGCGGGCAGTTTTCTCTCATACGATTACGGGGATCTTCGCCAGCGCTGATAAACGGAGTTTCAATATCGCGCGGTTTGACAGACGGCAAAGCCGGTGCGAAGCTGGAATTGTCAATCGTACGGCGAGGAACGGCGGGAGTTGACGGTTTTGTCGGAGTCGCAGGAGTTGAATCAAAACTCGGCGTTTCCGGAGCAACGTCTTCCAGAACCGGGGCGGTTGGCGCAGCGTCTTCAATTGTTGGCGGAACAGGCGTTGCGTCTTCAAATTCCTGAGTTATCGGAACGTCAGAGTCCAACGCGGTATCCGGGGTTGCTGAAGGCGCAGTCGGAACGGATTCCAGTTCAGGCATTGTGGCGCCGTCCGGCAAACCAACGTCCGGCAGATCAGCGTCAAAACCGGGGACGGACTCCAATTCTACAGGCGGATTCCCAGCAGGAGTTCGAGGGGTTCTGTCTCCAAACGGATCGCTGTACGGGCTGGCGCTTTGAGCAACCGTATTGGCAGAAGGCGCAGCGGTTCGGCGAACGGTTTGACGAATCGTTTTAACGCCGATGTTTTGAGGCGGCTGAGCCGGAGCCGCCCACTGAAGATTATCGCTGTTGGCGGTGTAAGCAACCAGATGAACTTTTTCTTTAGAAGCGTCCTTGTTTCCAGGAGCCGCTTGTGAAGCTGACGCCGCCGGGGTTACGACGGGCGTCGAATAAGCGTGTCTGCCTTGCCATCCATCGGCGAAGGCGGGAGCGGTCAGGCTCGTCAAAACGAGGCCTGACGCTGCAAGGGCGGTCAAAACCGACAATCCATTGTCGGCGACCGAAACAATCTTAGAAAACGTCCTCCGAAGAGTAGTTCGGAGCTTCTTGTGTAATGGTGATGTCATGGGGGTGGTTCTCCCGCACACTGGCAGGCGAAACTTGTACGAATTTCGCTTCCGTGCGCAATTCTTGAATGGTTTTGGTTCCGCAATAACCCATACCAGCTCTCAGTCCTCCGAGCAACTGGTATACGAACGGTCCCAGAGGTCCCTTGTACGGGACGCGTCCTTCGACGCCTTCTGGAACGAGTTTTTCTACTTTGGTTGTCTTTCCCTGACGATAGCGTTCGCTTGACCCCTTGACCATGGCTCCCAGAGAACCCATTCCGCGGTACGTCTTGAACTGACGACCTTGGTAAATGATTTTGGTTCCCGGGCTTTCTTCCAGCCCTGCCAGCAAGCCGCCCAACATAACGCAGGACGCGCCCGCTGCGATTGCCTTGGTAATGTCGCCGCTGAACCGAATTCCGCCGTCGGCGATAATCGGAATGCCCGCCTTGTCGGCGGCTTGGGCGCAGTGCATTACCGCGCTGATCTGGGGGACGCCAACGCCGGAAACTACGCGCGTCGTACAAATCGAACCAGGTCCGATTCCAACTTTAACGCAGTCCGCGCCAGCATTGATGAGATCTCGCGTCGCTTCTTCCGTAACTACGTTGCCGGCAATGACGTCGATATCCCATCGTTTCTTGATTTCAGCGACCGTTTTGAGGACGTTGCTGCTGTGCCCGTGAGCGCTGTCAACAACCAAAACGTCTACGCCTTTCTCAAGGAGGGCTTCAATTCGATCAAAATCGTTGACTCCAACGGCGGCTCCCACTCGCAATCTGCCCAGCGAATCCTTGCAGGCGTTGGGGTAGGAACGGGTCATGTCAATGTCTTTAATCGTAATAAGTCCCGTCAATTTATTCTTTTCGTCAATCAGAAGAAGTTTCTCCACCTTTTTTTTCATTAAAATTTTCTCAGCTTCCTCAAGGGTTACATTTCCCGTAACCGTTACGAGGTTATTTTTCGTCATAACCTGACTAACTGGAATATCTTTCTCTTCCAGGAAGCGGAGGTCGCGCTTGGTGATAATCCCCTTCAGACAGCCGTTTTCGTCTACAATCGGGATGCCGGAGACGTTGCTGGTTTCCATCATGGAACGCGCCTGATCGACCGTAGCGTTCTCGTGGAGGGTCGCCGGATTGACGATAATCCCGTTGGCAGAACGCTTTACCTTCTCCACTTCAGCGCATTGCGCCTCTATTGACAGATTTTTATGAATAATTCCGATTCCCCCTTCCCGCGCAAGCGCGACCGCCATGGCGGATTCCGTTACCGTGTCCATGGGCGAGCTGATGAACGGGATGTTGAGCTGGATTCGCTTGGTAAGATTGGTCTTTACGACAACGTCGGCTGGCACAATTTCACTGTAAGCCGGTTCCAGAAGAACGTCGTCGAACGTAATGCACTGATATCTGATTTTATCCATGTTGTAGAACCTCAGAGGTTGCGAGCGGCTTTGCAGTCGGGAAACAATCCGATTTTCCCATTGCAAACGCTCTGGCTGGGTGATTTTCGGGGGATATATGTATATAATTCCTCTTTTTAAGTATTATTTTTATACATTATACATTAATAAGAATTCTTGACAAGGACGGGGGAGAGGGAGAAATTTAGATTACTTGCGAGACAGAGATGGATTGAGTTAGAAGTGAGGAGTGAGAAGTGAGGAGTTGAAAGAATTAGCAATTATCAATGAGCAATTAGCAATTGTCGCAAGCGAAACTCTCGGGGGAGCGCTTGCGCCGGGGGGTCGACGTCCGCGTCGACCGCAGGCGTCCTCGCCTGCCAATGGAACAAAGACCCGCCAAAAACGTATGCAAAGTCGAAAACGTCTCTGGGTCGCGGACGAAGTCCGCCGAAGAATTTTTAACCACAAAGAACACATAGAACACAAAGAATGGAAGGCGGTCACGGAGTGAAAAAAATAGGCGAGCCACGGGTGTAAACCCGTGGGCATGAGCGAAGCGAATGTTATTACGCTTCCACTAGAACCGCATAGCGGTTCACTGTTTCTAGCCGTGGGTTCTACCCCACGGAATACGAAACAATTGTAAATAACAACGCTAATCTTCTTGTTTATCGTCTCCCTCAGCTTGTCGTTTCTCCCATTCTTCCCACTCTTTTTCTGTTTGTTCTTTTTGTTCCTGAGCTTGCTTTTTCTGAAGTTCTCGCTGCATAAGCCATTCCACATAAGCTTCCTTCATTCGCTTTTCCCTTGCAATACGCTCGCCTTCTGTCAATTCTTCTTGCTTCTTCGGTTTCGGTCTGTACGGAATAGTCCATGCTGATAAAGCAGGCGCATCCATTACATAAAACAATACTGGAAACGTTAAAGCCTCTTCTATACTTTCTTCCGCACGTATTTCCCCCTCGAAATCAAAAAATAGCCTGTTATGATCCGAAGTCATACAAGCGGATATAGCCTTCTCTCTTAATGGAAATAGAATAGCAGATACCAACCTAGATATATTTCGCCTCCGTTCATTATCGTACTTCATATATACATTAAAATATATACGCTTCTCTTCATACGAAGGCTCCAACCATACAATAACAGGTTTATCTTCAACACCAAACAAAGGACATTCCCACCATTCCTCCTTTTCATTAAACGTCATCTGTTTAACAGGCAACTCAAAATTAGGTGCAGAGTGCGCCATAATCCCTCCTTTGTATAATAGAGAACTAAACTATTCATTTGCGGACTTACGTCCGCGATCCAGAAAGATTTTCGATTTCGTTAGAGTTTATGTGCAGGGCGTTGGACAAAGCGAGAGCTTCGCTCTCGCACGCTGATACGCGCTCTCGCACTCCGACACGTCGCCTATTGCCTAATCTCAATCCGAGGCGGCATTTTTCTTTTCCTGGGCTTCAAGGTATTTTTCCGCCTGGTCGGCGTACTTGTACACCTTCGAGTTCCCGCTGACCTGAGCTGCGGTTTTCGCCAGAGGAATAATCTGCTTTGCTTCGTCGAACCGGTTGTTTTCTCCGCAGTCAAAGAGAAGTTTTCCCGCGGCGGCGGCGATGTCTCTGCATGCGTCCGGGTCTGACGGGTCGGCGTTGGCGGCGGTAACAAGTTCGTATCTCTGACGGAACGTTCTGGTCTTGAAAACCTTTTCCTTCTGTTCCAAAACGTCGTATCGAGGCGAAATCTGAATAAGGTCTTTGACCTGTTTTTCCGCCACCTTAAAGCACGCCATTTTCTGACCGGGGGTCAACGCCTTGTTTTTAGACGCCATCTGAACGAGTTGATTCGACAGCTTGACTTTCGCCTGGGGCGTATCGGCGTTTTCGATAAACTTGCCGAATTTGTTGTTGACGAATTCCATGCCTTTTTCAACTTCTTCTTCTGTTGGAACAGACAATCGTTTGTCCGGTCCGCGCTGAATAATCGGCGGGACGCGAGGAACGTCCAGCTCTTCCAGCATGCGTCTGTCCAGAGACGACGCCGTCCACAGTTTTCGCGCCAGCGCGCGGTCTCCTTTGGGATGGAAGGCTTCAAAAGCCCCGAAAACCGCCTGATTGTCTTTATTGGCGTTGTACGATTTCCCTACCAGAATCCGAACGAATTTTGGCGACAGCTGGTTTATCAAGTACGTTTTATTGACGCCCTGAGAACGAACGGTAATATGATCCTTTTTCATTTCGACGATCTTAACGAACTCCGTCTCCGACAGCTTGATTTCATCCAGCTGGTTATTGGCGCAGAAGTTGGACATCGCGCTGAGATAGTCTTCAATGAGATTAATGCACTCGTCCAGACGGGCGATTTCGGTTTTTTGGTATCGATCCGTCGCGTGTTTCAGAGCGTCTTTTAAGGAAGCGCGCGCCATTTCCGGGTTCATGCCAGCCAGATAGCCGCGAACGTCTTCAACGGCGTTATCGTACGCCTCGACGTTCGCCAGCGCCGCGCCTGCCCAGCAGAACGCGACAGCAGCGAACAACATCGTCAACAATTTATTGCCCATTCGCATAATTAATATCCTTTCAAAATGTTTGAGGTATTCAATATCTTAACTGTTGTAAATGTATATTGTAGTCAAGAATTATAATATGTCAAGTTGGGAGAGGGAAATATTTCGCCCTGACGGGAGCGTCAGCCAGCGTTTTCCCCCATATAAATACAGACGTTATACGGTTCTGTCTTGTTCCCATAAAATGGAGATTTGACAGAAATACTCGTTATGCGTGTATTAAGAGGAAACTTTTTTTCGACGTCAGACGTCTATAATTCAAGAAATAAAAAAAGCGTCGCATTGAACTCCATTTCAACCGACGCATATAATCTGTCTTATCCCCGGGGGGGAAAATAAAGCATCCTTCTTTAAAAATCAGACAAATTACGTTGTGGAATATCTTTTACGCTTTTCAAGCCCCTAAAGGAGTTTTCAAACTGATGACAATCTAAATTAACATCAAAAAGACCATTCCATTTCCTGATTATTAAATTTTATCAATTGCATCCGTGCTTTCAATAAAATCATTGGCTGTAAGATACCCCAAAACCCAATTTCCGTCAATACGAATTTTTTTCGCAGAACAGTTTTTTTTCCTATCAAAACCAGACAATGCCATTTTATTCTTTCCCCCTCAAATCCTCATTTATCACAAGACGTCTATATCCTGCAACTGTTACTATTGACACCCCCAATATCTTGATATGAAAAATTAGATGGTAAAATAGATAAACTTGTTCTTTCTTAAATTAACATCGAAAAAATTTTAAAAAATTTTTTTCGTTGTCAAAAAATTCTCGAATATACGCCACCGGAAAAGATTGTGTATTTTATCTTCTTGACGCATCTTGTTACAAAGTGAATTTTTGAAGGGTTCTTAAGTTGTGAAGGAGAATGTGTCGAAAGAAAAACAGAATTTTTATTTTGAAAGGCGATAATATGTTTAAACGAACAACCGTTTTGACCAGTCAGACCCCGTTTCACTACTTCAGTTTTGAGGACGGATACTATCCGACCAAAGCAACGGAAGCGGCGTTAAAATCGCTTGTGCGGTGCGTCAAGCGACGCGAGGGGACAGCTATAATTCTGGGCGCAACCGGGACGGGAAAATCCCTGTTATGCACGATTCTGGCTAACGCGTTAATCGACGACATGTATGCTATTACCATCAATAATACAAACGGCTGCACGCCTAAAGCTCTGTATCAATCTATATTATTTGAGTTGGAACGCCCGTATCTGGGCTTGGATGAAAATGAAATGCGCCTTTCCGTTCTGGATATTCTTACCGACCCGGCTCGGTATCCGGCTGGACTGGCTTTGATTATAGATGAAGCGCATAATTTACCCCAGGAAACGTTAGAAGAAATCCGTCAGTTAAGCAACGGGCGCACACGCCGCGCCAGCGGATTGTCCGTCGTTCTCTGCGGCGATCTGCGGCTGGAAGAGAATTTGTCACATCCGCGTCTGGAAAGCTTTCAACAGCGGATTTCCACCCGGGTTTGTCTGGATCCGTGGTCGAAAAAAGAGGTTGCGTCGTATATTGCAGCGAGATTAAAAGCGTTCAAAGATAAAGTCCCGCCGCGGTCGGTTGATCGCATTCGGAAGTTTTCCGTTGAAGCCTGTGACGCTGTTTACACCGCCACCGGAGGGGTGCAGCGTCTGGTTTCTCAGCTGTGCGATCAAGCATACCTTGCCGCCGTCGAGCTGAAGCGTCTGGTTATTGAAGCGGACTTTATCCAGTCCGTTTGGGCGCAAATTCAGTCTCTTCCTGACCCGGCTCAGGACAGCTTTAACAACTCTTCCAATAACGAATCCTGCATAGAATTCGGCTCTCTGGACGACGATTCAGACTGGAAATCGGCAGGCGACGTCGACGACAAATCTTCGGCAGAACCGGAAGACAAAGCCGTCATGACGGACGAAGAGTATTACAATTCCGACCCATTTGTCAACGCGGTTTTCGGACCGCAAAGCAAAAAGCCGGGCATGACGCCTCGAGCCGTCAAAAAGCAGGCTGACGAAACTCCCGCGCCGGCTAAAGAGCCGAAAAAAGAAAGCGCAATCGACCGTTTTGCCGTCAACTTTGACGACCTGGACAAAGCGCAGTCTTTGATGGACGAATTGATTCCGGCGTCTGACCGGGAAACGTCTGAAAAAGAAGAACAACGTCAGCCGACCCCAATTAAAGATTCTGACCGCCCGCTTGACAGAACGATCAATCGAGCCAAGAGCATTATCGAGAAACTCGATCAACTGGAAGAATACTTCACGTCATACAATACGGTTGACTACGTGGATTCGCCGATGAGCGTTTCCAATAACGCTGACGAATCGTCTGAGAATGCTGCGTTGTCGGAATTGCGATTCGAAGACCCGTTTGCTGAATCGTTCCAGCAGGAAGAAGCCGTTCGCCGCGACGACGCGCATCCGATTCCGCCGTCCCCGTTTGCTAAAAATCACGAGGGAACGGTCAGTTCCGAATCTTCTCGCCCCAAAAACAAAGGCGTATACTAAGTTGCGAGTAGCGAGAGTTTTTTTCTTGCGCTCAAAAGATTTTTCTGAATGAAAAAAACGTTTGGGGATAATACGTCGCGATAGCGACAGCGGACGTTAGTCCGCTAAAGTCCCGAAGGGACGATATCTCTATAACTGGCGGTTTCAACCGCCGGAAGGGGACTGTTACAAAATTAATAATCGACAAATATTCTTTTTCTTCCCTCCCACGCCTTTAGGCGCGGGAGGGAAGAAAAAGAGACTGACTCGATTAGGGAAGCGTTTTGCTGGGGGCTACGCCGTCCGTAGACTAAAGTCGACGGTTATAGAAATGGCGTCCTTCCAGGACGCAGTTCAGATTCTCATCTTGTCTGTCTTTACAAGATTTTTTGCATACACCCAAAGGGGAGCAGGGAACAAATCTCTGCTCCTTGTTTATCTCGAAATTGTCTTTAACTCCGTCGGACCGAGGGTAACTGTAATCGGCTTGTCGGGCGCGCCGGGCAGGGCGATTGTAACAGTTCGGCTGCGGCTGCAATCCAGATTGAGCAGGTCGACGGAATCCTCGTAAACCGCCCAGCACAGGCTGTCAGACGGCAGCGTATCCGAGAGAACGTCGATATCGCCGGCTTTCGTCCCGCTGAACTCTTTTCCCAGCTTTTTCAGAATCGACTGCAAGAGCGTCTTTGCCGCGTCCTCGCCGGGATATGTCCACGTTAAGAGCAGATAGACTGCGCCCTGTCCTTGCCGCTGACGAACCAAAAGCGGCTTGCCGTCGATCGACGCCAGCGTTTCCAAAGGCTTCGAGTCCGCCGACGGCTCCGTTTGCTTAAATCGCGCAATCGACGTTTCCAGAGGTTCTTTTCCCTCCGTAAGCCAATCGGATTCCACCGTTCCTGACGCGTCCTGACGATCAACGATTTCCATATCGATTAGCGGCTTCAAAACGCCGTTTGCTATCAGGTCAGACGGCGCATACTGAGCGTATTCTCTGTCGGTTCGCGTTGACAGCTGCGGCGTTACGAGGAATACTGTTCCGCCCTGCTTGACGTACTGCGACAGCGTGTGAACGATTCCCGGCGTCATGGTATTCCAGCCTGTACAGACAACCAGCTTGTATCGCGTCAAATCCTTCAATCGGGTGAACTCGTCCAGAAAGACGACGTCCGTTTGGCCGTAGGGCGATCCCGCTAAAAACCGGTTGCTATACGGGGCTGTCGCGGACGGGTCGAGGGGGAAGAAGACTTGCTGAACCGCCTGGCTGAGGCGTTCCGGAGGTCCGTATTTCCATCGATCGTCTTTCGCTGCGGCTTCGTGCTGCGCCCAAACTGCGCTGTGCATGTACATTCCAACGTAACAGTCCCCGTTTCCCATCGCGACGGCAATGCGCGTCTGCGGGCTGTCCAGCCGCTTGGGAGCCTGCTGGATGAACGCGTAGAAATCCTTCATCTGACGGCGATATTCCGTTGGGACAGAGTCGTCGTGCCCGAAATCCTTCTTGTCGGATTGAGCGGTGTATTTCCCCGCCTGAGTCGACTGCGATCCGGATTCCAGCACAATAAACCGGCTTCCCATGAGGTACTGCTGATACAGCCCCGCCTTGAGAAGCTGAAATTTCTGCGGCGCCTGGAACGGGTAATCGCACGTCTGCCATTCGTGAGCCAGCCAACCGCCCCAGAATTCCGGCTGCCATTTACGCGCCGCGCCGCGCATCTCTGCGCTTGCCCACGCCAGATTCTGCGCTCCGATAGCGTACAGTTCAGAACACATAAAATCGACGCCGCCTTCCAGCTCATAGTTCGCCAGCGAGGAGCCAGACGTCGAAAAGACGTAATCGTAGGTGGAATGATACAGATTCGCTCCCCAGCCGACGTACGTCTCGACCAGGGCGTCGCGGCAGAGCATGACGTCCGCCAGCGACTGGTTGTAATGGCACGCCTGAGCGCTTCGGGCGTCCTGATACAGGAAACTGGCGAACTCGCCAATATTGTTATTGAGAAAATAGCGGTTCTTCGCCGCCGAGGTTAATTCCACAACCTGCTGACGGCTGTCGCGCTTGTAGATTGTCATGGAATACACGCCGTTCTCCGCCAGCTTGGCGACAACGTCGCTTTCTGTAACGCCGGACTGATTCGATCGCACCGGCGCGCCGGGCCAGAAAACGGCGAGGTTGCCCAACTTCTGATCGATTAACTCGTCAACGTACTCAACGCATTTGTCGCTGCCATAAAAGCACAGCCCCACCAGACGTTCGCCCGGCGCCAGCGGGACGGACAGCGGGTTGGCATTCCCTTTGACGTGAACTGTTACGCGAGTCGGTTCCGGCTGTCCGTCGACGTAGGCGTCTAAAAGAACGTCAAACTCCTTTCGACCGTCCGCGAACTCCGGGAACCGCCGCTTGAGCTTGCCTTGCGACGTCTCAACTTGAACGGTCGGAAAAGTTGCGAGTTGCGTTTTTAGTTGCGAGTTGCGAGTTGCGAGTTGCGAGTGAGATTGCTCATCGTCGGCGGGAACCGTCCAGACAAAACGCGTCATTTCCGGCGTTGTTTTAGCGTTGATTCTGTACAGGCGATTGAGTTTGTCAACGGTGAATTCCGCTTGCAATTTGAATCCGGAAAAGACGTTCAGGACGTACTCGCCCGACGGAGCGCTCCAGCTGTAAACCCCGTTGGGAATGACCAGTTTGGAATCCTGACTGGAATCGAATTTGTCGTCCAGTTCAAACGTCAGTTCCAGCTCCGCCCCGGACGCCATCGGCCCGAGGTTGGGCTTTCCCTGCGTAAACGGCAAGACGTCGTATTTATTCGCGCCGTTTTCCAGACGAATTTTTGGCGACGCCAAAAGCGTCCACGAGCTTTTCGGATTGACGACGGTTAATTTAAGCCGCAGCGTCGCCGCGCCGTCAGCTTGCGGACGGTCGCCGCTCTGACTTTGAAGAATCCGTTTTATCGTTTGAGCGGGAACGGGAATCGTCAGGGTCTTTCCCGGTTCAATCGCGCTGGAATAGACGTCAACCAGCGGCTCAACTCGTTCAGCAAACGCCGCGCTTGTCAAGAC